>CABYMF010000005.1 GCA_902519955.1 uncultured Bacteroidota bacterium
AATAATCTCAGAGCCAGGAAACCTTAATAAAACTCATCCATTCTGTAAATCAAATACAGTTGTCAATTGGGATAAAGATAATCATGAAGATATATTAGAGTATTTAAATGGGGTTGTACTTCATAGAAATTTCTACAAATGGGATGAAGGCAACGGTTATGAGTTAAAAATTGGAAGGAAAACTGGGAGGAAATCTAAAGTAATTTGGAAAATTACAGGTGACAAAAAGTCGAATCTAAATATTACTGTTTATCCACATGTATTCAGCAATAGAAATAAATTTAGCTATTTTCTAATCCATACTTTCTTTATTAATCCAGGATTAAAAAAATATTTAAATTCTGTATTAAAAGGTTACAAATGGTATTTAGAAAATAAACAGTCTGTTCCTAGAAATCATTTTGGTAAACACAGATGGTTTTCATAAAATTAATTATGATCGGAATGATCCATGTTGTGGTTCATGTGCATTTTTTTCCCAATGTTGAAAATTGGCATCATTAATCCTAAAGTTTTCATCGACTCTGAAGTATTGAAAAATATCCTAACTTTTTTACTTTTAAAGAGCTTGTATTCAATTCCAATATATGGTTCATTATGATTATCATCTGAGCTTTGCATAGACCCCATGCCCATTTGCATTCCCATGTGGTCGTCTGGCATTTCGTGAAACATATATCCAGCCGCAACATTAAATCTACCTAGATTATATTTAACATTTAACATTATTTCATAATCATCATCCACATCAAAAGGAGTTATCATTACACCCCCACCAATCATAACCTTAGGAAGTGGCATGAAGTTTAGACCTACTCCTAACTTGGAGTATTCATTTTCAAGATCAAATCCACCCATTACACCAATGTGGGCTTGAGAGTATAAATTAAAAGAAGCCAGTGTCAACATAATAATAAGTAAATTTTTCATAGTAGTTTATTTAGGTAACGAACCATGACGATCATAATAATCTTTATCATAGTCCATTTTTTCTTTGTTTGATAAAATTAATGAAATTAATACCATGATAGTAACGACTACACCAAAAATAAATATAGATGTTGTTAAATCTCCTAATAGTAAATCTCTAATTTGACCGTATCTGTTCATAGGACAAAATTATTTATATATAGCTAAGTTAATTTAATTGATTTATAATTAACAAAAATTTTAGATTTACATATTTAACTAAAATATACATTTGTAATGTGTTTAGAATAAATAAAATTCCAAAAGAATATTACCCAGAAATCCTTTTTGTGATTTTCTTAGTCTTTATGTTTACAAAGGTTTACATAATGGTTCAACTCGCAAACTCTTAATTAGTAAATCAAATTATTTCTAAAATATACTGATTTTGCCATCCCTATTAAATGAGTTTTTATTAACTACAGTTAATAATAAAAGGGTTAAAAATTATATCTTGTAGAAATGAGATATATAATATTTATTGGCATAATCTGTTTACTTTCAATCAATTGTGATAGAGGTAATGAAGGTTGGACAAATCTTTTTGATGGAGAGAGTCTTAATGGCTGGGAAATGAAAATTGCTGGATATGAGTTAAATAATAATTATCGAAACACTTTTAGTGTAAAAGATGGTGCAATTAGAGTTTCTTACGAAAACTATGACTCATTTGATGATAAATTTGGTCATATTTTCTACACAAAAAATAAATTCAAAAATTATCACCTAAAGATGGACTATAGGTTTTATGGTGAGCATGCAAATTTATTTAAAAACGAAGATGAAGCATGGAACTATAAAAACAGCGGAGTTATGCTTCACTCTGAAGACCCATCAAAAATGTTTATAGACCAAGAGTTTCCTGTCAGTATAGAAGCACAATTTCTTGGTGGATCAGGAGAAAAAGATAGACCAACACTTAACATGTGTTCACCTGGCACAGAAGTTGATATTGATGGTTCTCAAGTAGATAAACATTGTATTTTTTCTAATTCTAATACATATCACAAAGAAAGCTGGATTAGTGTTGAATTTATTGTTTATTCAGACTCGATTGTTCATCATGTTATTGGAAAAGACACGGTTATGACTTACTCTAATATAAAAATTGGTGGAGAATATATATCAGATAATTTTTTAAATAAAGTTGGTGAGCCACTTAATGAAGGATATATTTCACTTCAATCTGAAGGACATCCAATAGAATTTAAAAACATAAGAATAAGAGAACTTACAGATTAATACAATGCAAGTAAGAGAAGCTAAATTGTCTGATCTTAAAAATCTATCAGTTTTATTTAATTCATATAGGATGTTTTATGGAAAAGAATCTGATTTAAAAGTTGCCGAAGAATTCTTAAGATCCAGAATTGAAAATAAAGACTCCAAAATATTTATTTGTGAATTTAATAATGAATTATCTGGCTTTGTACAATTATATCCCATATTTTCATCAACTAGAGTTAGTAAATATTGGTTATTAAATGATTTATTTGTTGATATTAACAAGAGAGGAAAGGGATACTCAAAGCTACTAATTGAAAGGTCTAAAGAACTCGTTATAGAATCGAAGGCATGTGGTATGATGCTTGAAACTGAAAAGTCAAATAATATTGGTAATATGTTATATCCTTCAACAGGTTTTAAAAAGAATGAATTATGTAATTTTTATGAATGGGTTCCTAATTAGAATATTTTTCTTTTTATAAACACATGCTATTAATGACTTAACAAGCAATCATAAATACTTCGCTACTATACGTGACTACAATTAAAATAAAAGAACCTCTATCGTTTAAAATAATTTAATTTTTTTTAAACATCTCCCAAAATCTATTGAGTTGTAATGTGTAATTAATATTTTAAGGTAAAAGTTAAGATTAAAAAATCATATTACACTTTATTTAATAATCTATATTTATAAATGTATTTAATTATCATATTATTAAATTTTATATACTTTTTTTATCAAATTAATAAAATTTTTACTAAATTTATAACAAATCCCGTGTAGACTGGGACAAATAATAGAGTCGCGGGTGGAGAGAACGCATCCGAAAAAATCGTTACAATATGTTTAATATAAATCTGAAATATATGAATTCTGAAAAATCAAATTTTACTTACAGAGGTGTTAAATATAATCACAATGATATTTCATCTTCTGATTCAAAACTTTCCAATGGTAAATATAGGGGAGTAAAGTTTAATGAAGGTTCACTTGAAAAAAATCAAGCTTTTAAAAGAAAAGGCTTGTATAGAGGTCTAGAAGTTACTATCTAAAAAGTTAATTAACTTAAAATACTAGTATTTTAGGTTATTTATTTAAGTAATCAGATTAAACCCCTTGTTATTAACAAGGGGTTTTTTTATTTTGAGACCTCTTTAAAAAATTGTATTTATTGTATTGGCAAATAATTCTTTTTTAAATACATGGATGTAGCTTTATCTGCAATTTCTTGAAGAAGTATCTTATCTTCCTCATCTATAGCCCCATAGTAATTATATTTTAAACCTATTGGTGATATTCCATATATACTAGCAAAAACAGTACATGCTGCCAAGTATGTTCCTTTGAGATTTGGGTGTGTCCCATCGTCTTGATGAAGTTTTATGTCAGGAAATTCCTGATATGCAATATCAAAAGCTAACCCAACAGGAATTACAATAACATTGTTTTCTTTGCCAACTTTTGTGTAAATCTCTTCTATAACTCTTATTTGGTTTTCTTCAAAATCTTTATGTGGTTTCACATAAGCATGTGTCATATAAAGTGCTGCTTTAGAGTTATTCGCTTTGATTGATTCTATATGTTTTGTAGCGTAGTATGAAAACTCTTTCCGATTTTCTTGAGTTAATGGTTCAGAACTACCACCTTGAAGAATAACTAAATCAAACTTTTTAATTGAACTAATTGCCTTCGGCATAATTAGTCTTTCAACATCATGATGTTTTAATCTAGCTCCTCCAATAGTTGCAGATTTTACTGATGCTGCTCCATCATAGTCTTCAAGATGTTCTTCAACCATACGTTTGAAATGATTGTGAAGACTATCCCCGTAATATAAGTAGCTATTACCAATAAATAATATCGTTCTAGGTTCTTGATTTTTATCGTAATTATCAACCTCTTGAGAGAATAAAGAGTTCGAAAAGAATAATACAATTAGTATAAGTTTATAAATATTTTTCATGGATTAATTTCCAGAAGGTAAATATTCTTTTAATTTTAACCAAGTTTCTTTTAATCCCCAATTAATTTTAAATATGTCATTAGATAAAAGAGAATTTGATGTTGTAATCTGGGGTGCATCTGGATTTACTGGAAGACTTGTTGCTGGGTATTTATTTGAAAATTATAGCCATAATAAATTGAAGTGGGCTATAGCAGGTAGAGATAGCAATAAGCTAAATAAAATAAGAAATCAATACCTGGATGTAAAAATTCCAATAATTATTGCAGACAGTTTTGATAAAGTTAGCTTAAGCAAAATGACAAAAAGAACCAAGGTAATTTGCACTACGGTTGGCCCATATGCAAAATATGGATCTCTACTTGTAGAGTCATGTGTTAGTTCAAAAACACATTATTGTGATCTAGCTGGTGAGGCACAGTGGATTAGAAAAATGATTGATCTTCATCATGAAGATGCTAAAGATAATAATGTAAGAATAGTTAATTCTTGCGGTTTTGATTCTATACCATCAGATTTGGGTGTCTATTACATTTATAAAAATATTTCCAAAAAAAACCTCTCAATAAGAATGAGGGTTACAGGTGCAAAAGGAACCTACAGTGGAGGAACATATGCAAGTATGCAGAATATAATCAAGGAAGCATTTAAAGATAGGGAAGTAAGAAAAAGTTTAACTAACCCTTATGGACTAAATCCTGTGGGGCATCAAGATGGCCCTGATAAGAGAGATTTAAGATCTGTAAAATATGATAAAAGAATTAAAAGCTGGATATCCCCTTTTTTAATGGCTGGAATTAATACGCGAATTGTAAGAAGGAGTAATGCATTAAGTAATTTCAGTTATGGAAAAGAATTTACATATGACGAAGCCGTAATGACTGGGAAAGGATTAAAAGGAAGATTAAATGGAATTTTTCTATCAATGCCTCTTATGTTTCTTGCCTCAAAGCCAGGATCTTTTTTTAATAAAATTTTTAATATTATTTCACCTAAGCCAGGACAGGGTCCAAATAAAAAAGAAAGAGAAAATGGATATTTTAGTTTAAGATTTTTTGTTTTTCAATTAGAGGGTAATAAATCAATTTTTAGAGTAACTGGTGATAGAGATCCTGGTTATGGCTCTACTTCTAAAATGTTAGCTGAAAGTGCAGTCTGTCTTGCAAAAGATGAATTAGAAGAAAGATATGGTGTATTAACTCCATCATATGCAATGGGTGATAATATCCTTCATAGACTTATTTCAAAAGCAGGATTAACATTCAAAAAGATTAAATAGTGAATTTGGCAAGTAATTTTAATATTAATCTTTTAAATTAACTGGTTCAAAATTTAGAACTACTTTTTGTACATTTAGATATGTCCAGCAAATCTCATTGGGAAAAAATATACAAAGAAAAAAGCCCTCAAGAAGTTTCTTGGACTCAGGAAATCCCAACTACTTCAATAGAATTTTTTAATGATTTTAAAATTCAAAAAGATGATCCAATAATTGATGTCGGTTGTGGTGAAAGTAAATTTGTAGATTATCTAATCGATAATGGATACAAAAATATATCTGTTCTTGATATTTCAGAGAATGCAATAAATAATGCTAAAAAAAGAATAGGTAGCAGATCTGAATTTATTAATTGGATTATTTGTGATATAAATGAGTTTGAACCAGAAGGAAATTATGTAGTTTGGCATGATAGAGCTGTATTTCATTTTTTAACTTCTCAAGTTGAAATAGATAGATATGTCAGAAAAGTTAAATTAAATACTGAAAATTTTATAATAGGAGCTTTTTCAACTTTTGGTCCAAAAAAATGTAGTGGACTTGATATAACTCAGTATCATGAACCATCATTAAAAAAATTATTTGTAGATCAAAGATTCTCATTAAAAAGAACTGAAAACATAAATCATATTACCCCTTTTGGAACGACTCAAAATTTTATATTTTGCAGTTTCTCATCAAAAAAATAAATCATTATAGTATGGAATATAATAAACTACCAGGTACAGAAATTGATGTAAGTAAAATATGTCTTGGAACAATGACTTGGGGAAGACAAAATTCAGAGTCTGAAGCTTTTGATCAAATGGATTATAGTTTAGATAAAGGAGTGAATTTTTTTGATACAGCCGAATTATATCCTGTACCCGCTACACCTGATAGATATGCTGATACTGAAAAGATAATTGGAAAATGGATTGTATCAAGAAAGTCAAGAGACAAAATTATTCTTGCTTCAAAAATTGCAGGTCCGGGTGATTACACAGCACATATTAGAAAAACAGGGTTTAAAGGAGATTCCATTGAGGAAGCTATCAATGGAAGCCTTAAAAGATTAAAAACAGATTATATAGATTTATATCAGCTACATTGGCCAGAAAGAGCTACAAATTATTTTGGCAAAAGAGGATTTGATTACATTGATGATGGCTGGAATGATAACTTTAGAGAAATTCTTGAAACTTTAAAAAGAATTGTTAATTCCGGAAAAGTCAGGTATGTTGGGTTGTCTAATGAAAACGCATGGGGCATTATGAAATATCTTGAATATTCTAAAGAAGGATTGCCTAAAATGATTACAATTCAAAATCCTTATTCTCTATTAAATAGATTATTTGAAGTTGGAAGTGCAGAAATATGTAAAAGAGAAAATGTAGGCTTACTAGCTTATTCTCCCCTAGGATTTGGAGTTCTTTCTGGTAAATATAGAAATGGTAACATGCCTGAAAATAGTAGGCTAAAACTGTTTTCAAATCTTGCTCGATTTAGTAACGATAAATGTTTTAAAGCTACAGATCTATATTATGATATAGCTAAAAAATATAATCTAAGTCTTACAGAAATGTCATTAGCATTTGTAAATGATAGACCTTTTGTGACAAGTAATATCATTGGTGCAACTTCCATGGATCAGCTTAAAGAAAATATTAATAGTATTAATGTAAAGTTGTCTAAAGAGATTATTGCTGAAATAAATTCTATAAATGAGAAGATTCCAAATCCAGCTCCATAAATATGTCTAATAAATGACGAGATTATAATATGAGCCACCTTTAACATTTAATAAACATAACTGCGACATGTTTATTTTTTATCTTCGCAAAGTCTTAAAAGAAGATTTTTTAAATAGTAAGTATTATGAATAAGTATTTGATTTTAAATGTATTTTTATTTCTAAACACTACAATGGTTATGTCACAAAAATATGAGTCTCAAGAATATGAAGTAGTTGACCAAATTGACAAAATTGAAATTAGATATTATCCTAGTGCTCCTATGATCAGAGTATCATCTAAACAAAGTAGAAATAATAATTTTGGTAAGCTATTCAGATACATTGCAGGTAATAATAACAATGAAGAAAAAATTGCAATGACAACACCTGTTTATATCTCTGATCAGAGTAAAACAATGGAATTTGTTCTTCCGAAAAAATTTCTCTCAGGAGATATACCCGTTCCCAATGACAACGATGTAGAGACATATATATCTAACCCTAAATATTATGCAGCAATAAAATATTCCGGTTATTCCAATAATAAAAAGGAAGAAAATTACAGACAAGAGTTAGTCAAAGCTTTACAAAATAGTAATCTTAAAATTCTAAGTGAACATTTTGTCCTATCATATGACGCCCCAACAAAATTTTACAACAGAAGAAACGAAATATTAATTCAAGTTGATTATTCAAATTGATAATTTGAAAAAAAATAAATTGAATTTTTAAACATTCTAAAAAAAATCTAATAAAAAATATCATTTTCGCAAAAGTGAAATAATAGATATTTTTAATATAAAATAATATTAATTGATAGTATAGATTTGGAACTTAATATTAAACAACTGAAAAATGAAAAATTTAATTACAAATTTCTCTTCAGCTTTTAAGTTTACTTTACTAACTATCGTAGCGTTAATGTCAACGAATATTTCATATTCACAAGACTTTGGAGCAGACTTAGTAAGTTCTTATGTATGGAGAGGAACACAATTTGGATCTGGAGCTCATATACAACCTTACATGGAGCTTGGGTCTGGTAACTTTACAGGTGGTGTTTGGGGAAGTTTTCCAACTACTGCTAAAGGGGGTGGAAATGAGCTTGACTTATGGGTAAGCTATGACTTTGGACCTCTTGCATTAACTGTAACTAATTATACTTTCCCAATTGAGGGTGGAAAATATTTAGAAGGAGAAGGATTATTTAATGGTGACTACACTGAGGTTGCTGCATCTACATCTATAGGAGGTGTTGATTTGTCTGCGGGTTATTTTACTGAACTTGAGGCTTTATACGTAGAGCTAGGTTTCTCAACCGGAGCTATTGACATAGCAGTCGGATATGCTGATGATATGGCAGATGCATGGTATGCCGGTGGAGGATCAGGTCTTGTAAACATGTCCTTTAGTGGATCAAAAGAAATTTCAATAACAGAGAATTATGCATTACCTGTTTTTGGTTCATTTATAATAAACCCAGATGCTGAAGCTGCATTCTTGGTATTTGGTATAAGTTTCTAAGTCATTAATATAGATGAAAAAAATAGAGGCAATTATTAGAAAGTCAAAATTTGACGATGTAGTTAAGGCTCTTCACGATGCTGACGTTCATTTTTTTAGCTACTGGGATGTTACAGGAGTTGGAAATGAAAAAGTTGGTAAGGTATATAGAGGAATAACTTCAAGTACTAAAGACATTTTAAGAAGATGCTTATCTATTGTTGTATCAGACTCATTTGTTGATACTACAGTAGATGCTATTTTAAGTTCTGGAGCTACAGAAAAAGTAGGTGATGGTAAAATTTTTGTTCTACCATGTGACGAAGTCTACAGAATAAGAACTGGAGAAAAAGGAACTAAATCTTTAAACTAAAAATTATGGAATTATTAACAACAAATAATGTTTGGATGATGCTATGTACAGCATTAGTCTTTTTTATGCATCTAGGATTTTCTTTCCTAGAGATTGGACTTACTAGACAAAAGAATACAATAAATATCTTATTTAAAAACTTTTTTATTATTACAATGGGATTAATTGTCTATTGTTTAGTTGGTTTCAACTTAATGTATCCTGGTGATTTTGATATCATAGGGAATGGTATTTTAGGATTCGCAGGTCCTGGTTTAGATGCTGTAGCTGCAGCAGACTTATCTTACAATGAGGGTTATACCTATTGGACTGATTTCCTATTTCAAGGAATGTTTGCTGCCACAGCTGGGACAATCATATCAGGTGCAGTAGCTGGAAGAATTAAGATTAATGCATTTATGCTTATAGTCTTTCTTTATATATTAATAGTTTACCCAATTGTTGGATCTTGGCAATGGGGAGGTGGTTTCCTTTCAACGCTCACGGATGAAGTTGGATTCTATGACTTCGCTGGTTCTACTCTTGTTCACTCTGTTGGTGGATGGGGAGGATTAGTTATAATTTACCTGCTTGGTGCTAGAAAAGGAAAATTTGACAGCTCTGGAAAAGCACTTGCAATTCCTGGATCAAACATTCCACTCTCTGCAGCTGGTGTTCTAATATTATGGCTTGGATGGTTTGGATTTAATGGTGGATCTGTCTTATCAGCTGATCCTGCAAATACTTCATTGGTACTTGTTACAACATGTCTAGCTGCTGCTGCAGGAGGATTAGGTGCCTCATTTTTATCATCTCTCATGTACAAGAACTTAGATATCACAATGTTTATGAATGGCGTTTTAGGAGGACTGGTAGGAATTACAGCTGGTGCTGATCAGATGGGTCCCACATCTGCAATATTAATTGGAGCAATAGGAGGGGCAATTGTTGTTCTTGGTGTAGCTCTTCTTGATAAATGTAAACTTGATGATCCAGTTGGTGCAATTCCTGTGCATCTATTTGCTGGTATATGGGGAACTTTAGCTGTAGGAATTTTTGGAGCCTCTGCAGGTTTTGATCAATTTATGGTTCAACTTGCAAGTACTGGAATTGTGGGCGCGTTTTGTGTTGTTGGTGCCACTATTATTGCTTTAATAGTAAAATCAACTATGGGCCTCAGAGTATCTGATGAAGAAGAAGAAATAGGATTAGATATTTCTGAACATGGAACAAAAGCGTATTTTTCATCATAATGAGATAATAGCTTCTATTATTTTCAGTCTTAAAAGGAGATCATTTGATCTCCTTTTTTGATTATTATATGTTTTAATTTTTTCATTTATAATATCTTAGTTTATAATAATGAAGAAAATTGTAATAGTTGGAAGTGGAGTTAACGGACTCGTTGCTGCAAATTATCTAGTTAAGGATGGGTATGAAGTAACGATTATTGAAAAAAAAGACTTAACAGGGGGTGCATGCATAAAAGATTCGAAGGTCATTGAAGGTAAAAAAATTGATTTTGCATATGGAGCGACAGTACTAGGTATGATGCCAAAGTTCATATTTAATGAAACTGGTTTGGTAAATGATGTTGAAGGATTTTATCCAAAAACTCCAAAACTAGTATATTTCAAAAATGAAGAAAATTCTACTAAAATCTTTCAAGATTCTCTTGAATTAGCAAAAGAACTAAAAAATAAATGGGGAGAAAAGGGCAGGATAAATGATTTTAGAAATGATGAAAATAAAGTAATTAAATTTATTCAAAAGCTTTATAAAGAGGCTTCAACTCCAACTGTTGAAATAGCTTATAAAGAACTAGGGAAAAAGCTTTCTAATCTTTGGATATTTGGAACTGCAAAAGACCTACTTGATCACTATTTTACATCTGAAAAATCAAAATTATATATGGGTATGACAGTAATTGAAAGTGGCCCTGCATCAATTTATGATCCAGGAACTGCATTTACAATTCCATTGATGGACTCTGGATCTGTCTTTGATGGATATTGGGGGTTTGTAAAAACTGGTATTTGGAAAATAACAGAGAGTCTGACTAAAATCAATTTAAGTTTGGGTGTAAAAATTAATTTAAACTCACATATTAATGAAATTGATACTCAATCTAAATTGATCTCTTTCACAAGAGATCAAGGTGACATAGAACAATATTATGATCATTTAATATTTGCTACAGATCCGATAACACCCTCTAAACTAATTAAAGATTTTAATAAAAAAATTGAACTCGATTTAATAGGAACTAGTGGAAAGGTAACAGCATTTTTTAGAAATCCTGTAAAATGGAAGGACTCCAATGAGTACCCTAATACCTTTAGATTTATATTTTCAAATAATAGTCTTAAAGAATTTGAGGAAGCTAGTCAAAATTCTCTAAAAAACAATGGAGATTATTTTCCAGGATTCATTCAGATATACCCAGATGGAAGTGCACAACGAAGTATGAATAACAAAGAGAGTTTTGATAAACTAATACTTTTTACTAAGAATCTTAGCTATAATAAAAAAGCTCATGATTTAAACAAAGTAAAGGAAGAAATAATATCAGCTGTATTACCTTACATTGAAAATCCAGAGGATCTTGCTTTTAGTAAGTTTCTTACTCCAAAAGATTTAAATGAGACTTTTCATTTTCCAATGGGCAATATTGATCATACAACTATAACTGGAAATCAAAATTATAATAAAAGGACTTTTAGTAATAATGATAAAAACTTTTACTCATATTATGACTATAAAGATATTTATTATTGCGGTGCTGGAAGCTTTCCTTGTGGAAGTGTAGCTGGCACTGCTGGATACATGTGTTCCAAACAAATTATTAGAAATGATTATTAAATATGATAATTTCTGTTATTAGTTTTATTTGGATTGTTAGCCTCAATTACACTTTATATTTTTTTAACTTAGTCAAATGAAAAAAATATTTATTCTATTAATTAGTTTCTTAATTTTCTCTTGTACAAATTCAACAAAGATTGTCTTTTTAGGTGACTCAATCACAAATGCTGGAGTCTATGATATAAATGTTGGGATTCCAGAAAATGGCGAATTAGTATACCCTCAATATACAGGATTTATTACACTTTTATCAAATAGCGTTGGAGAGAACACAGAGTTAGTTGGCAAAGGAATTGGTGGCGATAAAGTGTCTGATCTTCTTACTAGATATAAAAATGATGTGATTAAATTAAATCCTGATATGGTATTTATATACATCGGAATTAATGATGTTTGGCACAAATATGATTATGGAACTGGTACAGATATTGATCTATATGAAAATGGCTTAAGACAAATAATTAGCGATATAAAAGATAATGGAATCGAAGTAATTCTATGTACGCCAACAGTTATAGGCGAAAATAAAGGTGAATTTACTCTGGTTAATCAATTTAAAGACATTGAGACAATGGAAATAATGAATAATGATCTAGATGCCTACTCAGATGTGATTAGAAAATTATCTTTAGAATTTAGCACTGAACTTATTGACTTGAGAAAAATATTTATGAATTATATTTCTGAAAATAATCCAAATAATAGTCCATCAGGAATTACAACTTATGATGGAGTTCATTTAAATGATCTAGGTAATAAATTAATTGCCGACGAAATGATAAAATTTATTAATTAGTAAGGCTAATATCGTGAAGAGGATTTTACTTTGTTTATCATTATTTTTTTTTGTAGGATGTCATCAGAATTCTTCGAATAACATATTATACTCCTCTGGATTTGATGATATAAAATATTTTGGAAAAGATTCATTCCTATTAGAAGGAACTGATATCCCTGAATCATTAAAAGAGAATATCTATGATAGATTGCCAGCCTCCTACAAAGAAATTGTTCGAGAGCCTGTTTGGGATTTATCAAAAAATTCCGCTGGACTATCCATAAGGTTCCTGTCCAATTCATCTGTAATTACTGCTAAATGGGAACTCCTAAATAACCTTAGCATGGACCATATGCCTGATACAGGTATAAAGGGAATTGATCTATATTATAGAAATAATAATCAATGGCAATATATTAATACTGGTCTTCCAGTAGGATTTAAAAATGAATATAGGCTTGTTGATAATATGACTAATGAAGTAAGAGAATACAAAATATTCCTTCCATTGTATGACGGGCTAAAAAAAATTGAAATTGGAATAGATAACTCTAGTTTCATTAGGAAACCTGAAAAGAGTAAAAAAAAACCTATAATTTTTTATGGAACTAGTATAACACAAGGTGCGTCTGCATCAAGACCCGGAATGGCTCACACTAATATAATATCTAGAAAGCTTGATCGTAATATTATTAATTTTGGATTTAGCGGTAATGGCAGGATGGAGCAGTCCATATCTAAATTAATATCAAAATCAAATCCTGCTTTCTATGTTATTGAATGTATGCCTAATATGTACCCTCCTGAAATGATAACAAGTAATACAATTCCATTAGTTGATTCAATTAGAAGTAAAAATCCAGAAACTACTATAATTTTAGTAGATCTATTTATATCTCCTCTTACTGTTTTGGACAATAAAAAGAATATAGTGTCTGAAGAAATGAATAATTCATTAAGAACTGAATATGAAAAAATGATTAATAATGGATATGATAATATTATATATCTAGAGACTGGAAATGCTTTGGGTTCTGATTTTGAAGGAACTGTCGATGCGCTTCATTTTACAGATTTAGGTTTCTCCAGATATTCAAACTTTTTAATTGAAAAATTTAAAGAATATAACTTATTGATTAATTAAGTTTATTTAAAGGTGTTATCAATATTTTATAATTGAAACCAAAACTCAAAGCTTAATGAAATTGTGATTATATATATTTATATGTAAACTATTTAACAATTTCTTAAATAAATCTTTCTTATTTATTTTTAATATTGCACCGTAATAAATAAATATGAATAATTATTACAGAATATCAATTATACTGTTTTTGATCATTGCTGTTATTTCGTGTTCAAAAGATAGTGATGATTCATATGGATCATATACATCCCAAAACACCTATACTCCTCCACCAGCTACAACATCTACAGCAACAACCGTTACTCAGTATACTTTAGCTGCTTCAGCAGGAGTAGGTGGGACTGTATCAACTTCAGGAGGAACATATGATGAAGGAACTTCAATTACAATAACTGCTTCAGCAAATGATGGATATGAATTTACTGGATGGAGCGGGTCTGACATGTCAAGTTCAACCATTACAATTACTTTAAATTCAAATACTACAATTGAAGCTGTTTTTAGTCAAATTTCAACGCTATCAATTGGTGAAAATATCAATTTTGTTTACAATTTACACGAAAGTCTACCAGATAACTACATTACTGAATTTAATACAATAATGGATAATTTAATAGAGATCATGCCAGCCAAGCAACAAAGCTGGCTGTTTAATCCTGATTTAAATATATATGCATGGAACAACATTATATCCAGTCCTTTTGTTGATGCTAACGGCAATGCAATGCAAGGAGCTTCAATTTCAGGTAATGGTTCCTCTTTTTGGATGGTATTAGAAATTCCATCAGATGAATTTATAAATAATAGTATGCATAGATACTCAGTAATTGCTCATGAGTATTTTCATTTCTACCAAATGTCGTTGTCTGAGAGCTTTGCGGCACCAAGTGATGGTACGAATCCAAATGCATTTGATGTTTTATGGCTTGCAGAGGGAACTGCAGCAAGCTTTGAATCTTTATTCATTCAACAATATTATGGAGTTAATTATTTTGAAGAGGGTCAAGCCTGGGGAGTAAGCGAAACAGTTGTAAATAGTCCCGAGTCATATGAATCCCGTAATGTCCAAGATATGAACTATTCAAATTCAGTTTTTATGATACTGGCACTAATTAAAGAACTAGAAAAGGTTGGTTTTTCAACTGAAAAAGCATTTCAATCAGTCTATAAAACTTTCTGGGAATCAAATCCTAACAATACTAACTGGAAAAATATTTTTGAAGAAGTTTTTACAATATCTGTTGATAGTTTTTATACTATGCTTGAGTCCTACACGGCTGACATGAGCTTGATATATCCTTCATCTTCGATCACACTCCAAGATATTATTAATGATAATTCAACAATCTCAACTGATTCAACTTCAACTGATTCAACCTCAACTGATTCAACCTCAACTGATTCAACCTCAACTGATTCAACTTCGAGTACATATAGTATTACCGTAACTGCACAAAGTTCCTCCAATTACATTTTATCTGGATCTGACCAGAATGGTAATGTCTCAGGTAATGATCCTTCGATTTCAGCTAAAGTGGGTGACACCTTTAGTTTTAACATGAATTCACCAGGTCATCCTTTTTATTTAATTAAAGTATCAAATGGTGGTACAGACTCAAGTAATTTAATTGATGGTGTCACAAATAATGGTGCTTCAAGCGGAACTATCTCATGGACACCAAGTGAAGTTGGAACTTACTACTACATATGTGAGTTTCATGCTTCGATGCTCGGGACTATTTCCATAACTGAATAAATACTATCGAAATTTTAAGAGTTTTGAATTGGATGGAAGGTATAATGGATGCTTAGGAGAGCCATCTTTGTTTTTTCCAAGACACATAGGCCTATCAACTAATTTTTTTAGAAATTTTGGCTCTTCTGTGTTATTACCCCATGCGTAGACAACATCACTTACAGAATTAATTAATTTTGAAAGAATCTTTAAATTTTTTTTTGAAATGTTTTGAGATCGATCAATTTTATTTGGATTAGAAGATATATAAGTGTAGAGGTTGCCAACAAAAAACCCTCCATAATTAAATTTCTTAGAAAAATTAATTAGTCTTTTAATTGTTGGATCATCTTTGGTCTCATTTGCCTTTGAAGGATTAAACATTATGAATAGGATTTTCTTATTTGATTTACTCCACTCACGTTTTAATACAAATCTATTTTTATTTTCTGAACAGAACTCTGCTTCACCTCTCATTTATTTATATTTTTTTTCTCTATGATCTTTAATTACTCCATTCCAATTCATTCCAAATGCAAAGATCCCTAATAGGGTTAATAATATTTTTTTCATTTTAATTTATTTTTTACAATCTTTAAGAACATCTTTTTCAACAACTCTGAGATATTTTTGTCTTTTTTTATTAGATACAAATGGAACTGACCAAAACTGTTTTGTATTTTTCCAATTTCCACCCCAACCAAAAACAAAAGTAAATACTCCAAGTACTAGTCTTAGCTTAACTGAATTAAGATAGATGGTTTTAACTGGAATAGATGGAGCTCCATGAGTTAGATAGCATCTTATCTTTTTGTGTTTAAAATATGATTTAGGATAAGCATAAATTTTTGTAATTTTTACGAACTCATATGCAAAGCCTGGAGCAAAAACCTCATCAAAAAAAGTTTCCATTTTTGGAGTTAATCTAAACCACCAAATAGGAGAAATAAAATATATTCTTTCAGCCCAAAGAACTTTTTTCTTATAAGAATCGATTAATTGTTTTTTACCCTCATGAAGTTTATCTTCGTATAGGTCAATAGTTTTAATATTTTGATTTTGGTGTTGACTCAGAATTTTTGTAATTGTACTAAAAATTCCATTATGGCAGAAAGATTTTTTATCTGGATGCCCAATTATAACTAGGTTATTCAATGTAAGAATTTAAATTAAGGCTCAAAATTAAAGAAATTTGTTTAGAATTATACTATGAAAGATTTAATAATTATTGGTGCTGGACCTATAGGTCTAGCTTGTGGAATTGAAGCTGAAAAAAATAAATTAGACTACTTAATAATTGATAAAGGAATGTTGGTTAATTCTATTTTTAATTATCCTGTTAACACTACTTTTTTTTCAACCTCTGACAAACTTGAAATCGGAAATATTCCTTTTATATCTCATAGTGTAAAACCAACAAGAACAGAAGCACTTGAATACTATCGAAGAGTTTGTGATACATGGCAGCTTAATTTAAGCCTTTATAATGAAGTAAATGAAATTACTCAAAAAGAAAAATATTTTAAGCTAAGAACAAGTGAAGGAATTTTGAATTCAAAAAAGATTATTATTTGTACAGGTTTTTATGATATTCCCTACATGCTAAATATTCCCGGAGAGGATAAAGATAAAGTACTTCATTACTATAATGAATCTCATCCATATTATAAAATGGATATTGCAATAGTAGGAGCAGGAAATTCAGCAGTAGATGCTGCACTAGATACTTTCAGAAAAGGGGCTAAGAGTGTAACAATGATAATTAGAGAAAATGAAATTGGGAAGAATATAAAATATTGGGTAAGACCAGACATAATTAATAGGATTGAGAATAATGAGATAAAAGTATTCTATGAATCTATAATTACCGAGATAAAAGATAAATCAATAATTATAAAAAATAGTAAAGGAAATAGTGAGATAGAGAATGACTTTGTTTTAGCTATGACAGGGTATCAGCCTAATTATAAAATTTTGGAAACTCTTGGAGTTGAAATTCTAGAGGATGAGTTTAAAACACCATTTTATGACGAAGAGACTATGGAGACAAATGTAAAAGGAGTATTTCTTGCTGGTGTAATTTGTGGAGGGCTTAAAACAAACAAATGGTTTATTGAGAATTCAAGAGACCACTCTGAAAAAATTATTGCTAGTATTCGAAAAAATTAATTCAACTCAATTTTATCAATTTTTAAGATAGTATTAAGCATTACATTGGTTGTTTTCTCTAGCATTTCAAAATCTGTATATTCTTTGGGAGAATGACTTATCCCATCCTTACTTGGAGCAAAGATCATAGCTGTTGGTGCAATCAATGCCATAGTTTGGGAATCATGACCTGCTCCACTTGGCATTAACATAGAGGTATATCCAAGATCATCCGATACTTCAGTAATTATATTGATTATTCTTCTATCCATTAATGCAGGATCTCCGGTGGCATCAATTGGGCTAAAAGAGAATTTAGTTTTTGTCTCTTGTTCAATAATCTTTGTGTTTTCTAAAATGTTATTGTAAATAATTGAAATCTTCTTTGAACTTAAATCTCTTAATTCTAAACTTAAATTTACAATTCCAGGTATTACGTTTGGGACTCCTGGTTCTGCTGAGATTCTACCGACAGTTCCGACTTGTGAACCTTCATATGAGTTAACAGTTTCATTAACCATCAATATAAACTTAGAAGCAGCAATCAGGGCATCCTGTCTTTGGTTCATAGGTGTTGTACCTGCATGGTTAGTAGTTCCTGTAACAGTTACATCCCACCATTTAAGACCTACAATTCCCTCAACAATCCCCACATCAGTATTGCTACTGTAGAGATTATTTCCTTGTTCAATATGCATTTCTAGAAAAGCATGGATATCACCCATATTTCTTTTTACCTCATATATCCTATCAACATTTCCACCAAGCCTTTCAACACCTTCTCCATTTGTATATCCTGAAATAGTCATAACATCCAATGTCTGTTGATTGATTTTACCTGCAAGTGCTTTGCTTCCAAAAAGCCCCCCCTCTTCATTAGAAAAAACTATAACTTCAAGTGGATGATTTAATAAAATTTTTTTTGAATGAACAGTCTGTAAAACTTCAATTGCATGTATTACACCAGCTACTCCGTCATAGTGCCCTCCATTGGGAACAGCATCAACGTGAGAACCAAATAAAATTGGTTTTAAGTTACTATTGTTTGGATTATAATGTGCAATAAGATTACCGGCAAAATCAGTATGAACTTTAGCACCAATTTTTTCAAGTTTCTTTGAAATATATTCCCTTGCTTGAATTTCAAAATCACTATATGCCACTCTATCATTTCCTTGATTTTCATTTACTCCAAACTTTTTCAAATTCTCAAAAAGGTCAATGATTCTATCCTTTTCAACTCTATAATCCTGGGAGAAGAGAAATGAGCAGCCTAAGATGTATATTAATAAAATTTTTTTCATTATCAAATTTAAGAATTTATAAATTTTGCAATTAAACTATGGAAATGGTGGATTGCAGTCTCTTTTGTTGGAGAAAATCTTCCGGTAGAATAATATCTTGATTCAAGACCTTTACTCACTTCCTCAACAACAAATTCATCTTCTCTCTCCACTTTATCGATAAGTCCACCTGCTCCTATATGATATTTACTTTCGTCCATCATAAATTGAATAAATGAAACTTTTGTTCTGTTTTTATTAATTGGGGTTATAATATTTATTGATAGTCCCCATGGATAAAAATTAAGCATTAGGTTAGGAAATATCCAATAATAATATGCACTTATTTTTTTTCCGAAATCCTTTTTTCCTTCTGGAATTTCAAATGAATCTTCGTCATCTTTAGAATATCCAATCTGTAGATTATAATTATTATATATTTCTGTTTTATATTGATTGATATCCAAAACTGATGTTAGTTCTTTGTGGACGAATGGAATATGGAATGGGTCAAGATAATTTTCACAATAAATTGCCCAATTTGCTTTAACAAGATGGTCTGAGGTTAAATCAGGTCTTTCTACCAATTTTTCAAATTTAAAAAAAGATAAACGATTGTATATTTCATCAAATATATTTTGAATATTAAATTCTGGCTCTAGGCTAGTAAATAAAAAAGGGCCGAGTCTTGAGACAGGAAAGTTTCTTAAATTCTCACAATCTCGCGGGAAATTTTTAGCTTCTTCAAAATCTGGCATAGATTTAAACTTCCCATCTAAATTAAATTTTCTGCCATGATAATTACATCGTAAGTTTTTTTGTTCACTTGGATTATGGACAATTACGTTTGCTCTATGTGTGCAGACATTTGATAAACAAGATAAAGAATCATCTAATTTCCTTACTAAAACCAATGGCTCGTCTATAAAATTTGGAATAAATGTAAATGGATAAAGGTTGATATTTATTGGTAAAATATTTTCATGCCCGATATACTGCCATGATTTTACAAAAATTTTTTCTTTGGCTAGTTCAAAAATACTTTCGTTTTTATAAAAGTCAGATGGTAAAGTTTCAGCAATTTTAATATCTTTTTTAACCTTAATTTGTTTCATTCTATTTAGTTAAAAGTTTATTAAAGTTTATGGTTCTTATTTATTGTAATAAATATACATATTAGATTTACTATAAATTATGGAAAGGAGAAAATTTCTAAAAAATACATGTCCAACTGTAACTTTTGCCTTCTTTGGGCTATCCTACATTCAAGCATGTTCAAAGTCTGATGATGAGTCATCCTCATACAGCTCTAATAATTCAAACATTGTTCCTGATGATGTTAGTGGTGGTAATGCAAGTGGAGGAGGTACTCAAACTAACAGTGGAATTGTGTCAAGTGGAAATAATATAACTATAGATCTAACAAACTCAAATTTTAGTAGTTTGTCAAACCCAGGTGATTTTATAAACCTAACATCAGTTGGTGTTTTAGTCTTAAAAATATCAAGTTCAGAATTCAGAGCCTTTGATAACTGTTGTCCACATAATGGAACCAAAAATGATTGGTCGTATTCAAACCAAGAGTTTACATGCAACTCACATGGTAACAAATTTGGCATCGATGGAAATAATATTGTAAATTGTGGTTCAGCTGCTACATCAGGAGATTTGAAAATTTACTCAACCTCTCTTGCTGGAGATAGCTTAACCATAACTACGAGTTAGAATGCCTCAAATAAAGAAAAATTTTTTATTAAGCTTATTAGCTCTAGTTATAAGTATTAATTGTTTTACTCAAGATTTTACTGAAGAATTTGAAAACCTTATCAATACAGAAAAACCCAGTCTTCTGCCAGAAAAAATGTTAATTACTCAAAGAATTTTGTGGGGAGAAAAAGGCTTATTCAGAAAAACTGGTATTGCAAAACTAAGTCTTGAAAATAGAGAGAAGGAGCTTATTGTTCGAGAAAAAATGTTAAAGGCTCATCAAATTATTGGATATATAACTTTTGCAGGAATGATATACCAGGGTATATTGGGAGGTAAAATGTACAATGGTGATTACAGTGTCTATAATACACATAAAACATTGGGAAAAGTTGTAACTGCATCATATTTTACAGGGGCCGGTTTATCTTTATTTACACCTCCTCCACTGGTAAGTAGAGAGAGGGAAGGATTAAATAATATTAAGCTTCACAAAATATTTGCCAACATTCATATACCAGCTATGATAATCACAAATGTTTATGCTGATAAACAGCATCAGGATGATAAATATAGAGAAATACATAAAGTCTCAGCTTATACAGCATTTGCAAGTTACTCTTTTGCTATGATTTCTATAATACTTGACTTCTAATGAGAATAGTTGCCTTTATATTGCTCCTAACTTCAAGTACTTTAATATCTCAAGAAATAAAAAGAGTTGATTCAGAAAGATCTTATATTAATTATAGTGGTAAACATTTTTTACATAAATGGTCAGCTGAAAACAAGAACATATCAGGACTAATTCAGATACAAAATGAGTCTATTTCAAATATTGGTATTGTAGCAAAAGTTAGTGACTTTAAAAGTGGTAATTCCAGTTTAGATAGTAATTCATTGAGAGTACTTGATGCACTTCAATTTCCAAATGTTATTTTTAAATCTACTACTGTTATACAAGAAAACGGTCAAGTAATATTTGAGGGGGTAATGAATTTTCACGGAATTGAAAAAGATTTTAAAATATTTGCTAAGGTTACTCAACTTGATAAAATAACTCAGTTATCAGGAAAATTTAGTGTTTCTTTGACAGAGTTTTTAGTTAAACGACCATCATTACTTACAAGAAAAATTGATGACGAAATCAATTTAGAATTTGATTTATACTTCAAATAGATAAGTTCTAATCTTAATCTATTATATTTCTAACCTTCATCCACTCCTCTACAATTTTAGGCCATGATTCAATTGACCCTCTACCTTTACCTAGACCATATCCATGTCCTCCATCTTCCCAAATATGAAGTGCTGTAGGTATATTGTTTTTTCTTAATGCCATATAATAGCTTACACTGTTTTCAGGAATTACATCTACATCATTATCAGAATGAATAATAATTGTGGGTGGAGTATTTTTATCAACATTTAGTTCATTTGAAAATCTTAGAATCATTCCTTCAGTTGCACTTTCTCCAAATAAACTGCTAAATGTCCAAGAATTTGTTTTTTTAGGGTTCATTGTTATTACTGGATAAAGAAGAACAGAGAAATTTGGTCTTGAATCATTTGTTTTCAAGTTTGACAAACTAGAAGCCAAATGTCCACCTGCGGAAAAACCCATAACTCCCAATTTATTTGGGTTAATTTTAAATTTTATTGAGTTATCCCTTATAAAATTAATAGCAGCCTGACCATCTTCAATTGCAACTCTTTGTTTACATGATCCTTTATAATTCGCAGGTAATCTATGTTTTAAAACAAAGGCATCAATACCTATTTGATTTAACCATTCTGCAATTTGAGTTCCCTCTGATTCAATGCTTAACTGAGCATATCCTCCACCAGGTATAACAATCACAGCTGGATTGTTTTCAATTTTACTCTCTGAAGGATAATACCAAACTTCTGGATCTTTAATCTCTGTATAAATAATATTTTCACCTTCGTATGCTATCTTGTCTTCATTATTTTGATAGCACGGAAGATCTTTATTATAAATTGGAATTTTTTCCTGTGAAATGGCCGTAAAGGAAAAGAGGATCAATAAAGTTAAAATTGAATTAATTTTTAACATTCAATCAATTTATGAAATATATACTATATTTAGTGCCTAACTAATAAATCAATTTTAAAAATGAAAAATTTTTTATTACTATTAACACTATTTGTCTTTGGTTCACTCTCAGCTCAAATAGCTGTATTCCATCCAATTCAGATACCTGGAGATCAAGTGGAAACATTTGAAAAAATTCAAACTGAATATGTACAAAAAATTGCTCAAGATGCTGTCGATAAAGGCAACCTTGGTGCATGGGCACTTTTAAAAGCATTTAATGCTACTGAAGATGACTACAATTACCTTTGGGTTCATCTATATCAAGATGTAGATCAAGTTGTTGATAAATTCAGTTGGTGGGCTAACTCTGAGGAAGTTTTAGGAATCAAGCCAGATATCCTTTATGGAGATGTTGGTGGAAAAGCTGACAGAAGATATTTCTACAAAATGGAGATGGCGATACCAAATTCAGAACAAGGGGAATGGGTTATTCTAAACTTTGGTAATCCGGACAATGTTAGTCAATTTTTAGAAGACTCAGAGAAAATTGTCATGCCTCATTTTGAGAAAATGCTAAATAAATCTGGTCTTTTAGGCTGGGGTGTTGCAACTAAAATAACTCCGCAAGGTAAAAACTCACAAGGTGGTGATTATGCCACAGCTATGACATATGATGTATATGACAATTTAAAAAATGTAATGTTACATATGGCTGGAAGTGCAGCAATAGAAGGCTTACCTATTGAGAAAATTTCTCCTGCAAACTTTTCAATTAGAGGCATATTTAGTATTGTGACAGGAACAGAATAATTAACTTAAATCAATTTAAAAATGAAAAATATAATTTTAACACTAATATTTAGTTTTGCAATTCTAAGTTGTGAAACCCCTACTCAAGCTGACTCAGATTATCCTGTTGTAATAGATGAGACTGAATTAGTTGAGTTATTAAATAGTCAGTATAAGGCTATGAATTCTGGAGATATTGAATCTGTAATGAATCTATACTCTGATACTGCTATGTGGTCTTTCCCAAATGGGGTAAACATGGAAGGAAAGGATCAAATTAAGGCAATGCTTGAGACAACAACAGGTATCTGGAAAATTTCCTCAGGCGAGGATACAAACTATCTTGCAATGAAAGGAAAAGATACTAATGAGAATGGAGAAGAGTTCGATTTTCATATTCTTCTAAGTTGGGGACCTCAAACATTCTCTAATGATGAAACATCAATTACAGTTCCATATCACAATGCAACATTTTTTGTTGGAGAAGACAAAAAAATTCAGTGGAATGGTGCTTTTTATGACAGGACAAAGTTTGTTCAGGCATATGATGAGGATCCAATAAAATAACTTTAAATATTTTTATATAATTAAACCCCTGATTTACAGGGGTTTTTTTATTTTTGAGAATAACAAAAAATTTAATTATGAGAAAACTTGCAATATTATTAATGATTTTATTTGTTTCATGTCAGGCTCCAACTTCAGGAGTTAGTGAGACGGATTCAAATACTTTTGAACAAAATGTACAAACTATAAAAGATGCCTGGATTCAGGGTTTTGAGGAAGAAAACTTAGAAAAAGCGATTTCTTTTATGGCGGATTCAATAAAATGGACAGGCCCTAATGGAAATACTGTAGGTATGGAATCATTAAAACAGAGTATTCAATACTGGATGGAGACATTTGATGAAATGACATATTCTGAAGGAGATGGCTTACCAGGAACAGATATAGGTTTTTGGGGAGGAAACACTTATCCTACCTCTCAAGCAATGTCTGGCCCTAATAACATTAGAATGTATGGCACTTGGAGTATGAAAAATACTGCAACTGGTAAAACAGCAAAAACAAAGCATTATGCAGTATTAACATTTAATGAAGATGGAAAAGTTCATACAGCTACTGAATATGCATCTTTTGACGATGTTAGAAATTCATTTGAATAATTGTTTATAATTTATTACTGTTAAGACGTGTAAGTAATTTAAATATTTATAGATTTATATGTTTGCAATCGCAAACTAAATTGGTTTATGGTTAATTAAAAGCCCTTAAATATAATTTAAGGGCTTTTTTGTTTTGCCATTGTTGACATGTCTAAGACTATTAACCAATTATTTAGACTAATATGAAATTATGCAATGAAATCAATAATTCATAACAATGAATATATTATTTGTTTACAATCTTTCAACAATTATTCTTCAGAGCCACCTCTAATAGCATATTGTCTTAATGTAATAATCTTTCCATTAACTACGTAATAGCTCTCATGGTGTAAAGTTGTATATTCTTCTGAATCATCTGTTGCAGGATAATCTACAGAAAAACCTGCTTGAACATGCTCACCACCAATAGTTGGATCTAAATCAACAGAAAAGGCATAATTATATGTCCATGTCGCGGAGCCTCCAGAACTAATACCCTCAACAAACTCATCAAATGTGTTAGTGTAGGAACCATTAGGTCTAATAACTTCAACTGAGTCAGCAAAATATGGTCTCATCCCTTCATAATCTTGGTTAGCCCATAGTTCATCAACTTTTGAAACAATATCAATAGCATCTTGAGTACCAAGGTGCCATTTAGTATCAGAATTATCACCAGTAACGAAACCAATAGATCTTTCAGTCATATTAGATTCACATCCTGCTAAAAAAATAGTAGCAGAAAGTAAAATATATAAAATTGAGTTTTTCATTATAATAATTTTAAAATTAAAGATATAATTAATTATTATTAATTAAATGTATCATTTTGAAAGTGTAACATTCATAATTTTATATATTTCTAATTTTGTGAATTATATCAATTAAATTTAAATAAATGGACAAAATAAATATTATTTCATTTTTATATTAATAAAAAAATAAAAATATGATGTATTATTATTACATAATTTGATACAATTATTGTTTTATTACGCTGAGAAAATTATTAAAATGGATTTTTTGTGAAATATGTAGTTAACCCCTTTTCTTTAAAGAAGATTGTGAGATTAACTCTGCAAGTAATTCATCAGCTTTTTCATCAGCTTCTGACCTTTTATTAGAATCAAATTTTTTATAAACTGAGATAAAATGATTTGACGTTCTTTTGTTAATTTTTCTTAAAAGAAAAGCTTCCTGAACTCTTCTTAAAAAAATACTTTTTGAATTAAGATGCATTGGTTTATACTTGCTAACTAAAATAATAAAAATTCTTAATTATAAGGCTAACTAATAGATAATAATTTAAGTTTTTAAAGCTCATTTAACAATAAAATACTATTAGATTACTTAAAAAGGTACTGAAACTTTAGAAATAGTTGTGTTTTATTTACTCTATAGTGTGGAGAATTATAGTCTGTAAATTGATCAATATAATTTTGATTACCTCCTAAGTAGAATATTGTATCTGGATTAGGCCTCCAAGAAATAAGTGGCTGAAAATAAAACTGTTTTGAAAAGTCATTATACTCGGAAATTAATCTTAAATCTAACTCAGTGTTAAATTGATATCTTAAGTCAAGTCTACTTATGTATCCTTTAAACAAAAATTCATCAGATTTGAGCTTCCTCATTTCAGAATAACTTATTGAGGGTCTCAGTCTAAAGTTTTGGTTAAATGAAATCTCAGAAGAAAAATTAATATTATTTGTCATACCCAATTCTGGAACTGCTTGTCTGTATGCAATATCTTTCCCAAACTTGTAGAAAATTGAAAAATTGAAGAAATTAACAGGCTGTGACTCAATTCTAATCCAATGATTAATAAAGTCTTTAAATTGGAATTCAAAATGAGATTTTATAAAATTATATTCATAATTCCATAATATATCTGTATTTAAAATGGTTAAAAGCTGTATATAAGATTGAAAACTTGATCTTGAAATATCATTATAAAAGCTATACTCAAAATCATGTCTTAAACTGATCCTATAACTTTTTAAATAATCCTTTTCAGGAAAATCATAATAACTATGCCATAATGTGTATTTTTTTAAATTATTAGTAGTAATAAAGCCCAGATCAGACCTAAAACCATCAGACATTTCAGTATACTGAATAAATGATCTCCAATTTCTTGTATCCCTTCTAATTGATGCAAAAACTGCATTACCATTAATCTTTTCACCATTTAATTTAATTGAGTATTCACCAAATTTTTTTTCAGAATTTATCCAGTTTGCTATTGGCTCTTTATTTGAGTTAAGAAATATTTCAAACTGAAATTTCCAGTTATCTGAAAAATTAAATAGACCATCTAACCCAAATAAATTTCCATATGCTCCACCGTCATAGAACCTATTTGAGGCTAATAGTCCAATTTGAGATTTTGAATTAAAAAAATTTTGATATCTTAAAACATTTCCAAAGCTCTTACCCCCAATACCAGAATAGGATTCAAACTGTGTTGGAACAAGATATGGACTCTGCTCATCAAAGGCAGACAAGACATAAAGTCTTGATTTCCTACCTTGATTGAAAATCTTCGAAGCAAAAGTTGGATTATTTATAGACCTTGAATAAAAAACTTCAAGAGAATATGATAATGCATCAATACCTTTGTTGAAGAAAGGTCTTTTCTCATCGTAGTTAATTGCTGTTGGAGAGTTAATATCAATTTTTGTTGCATCTGACTCAACCTGAGAAAAATCAGGGTTAATGGTTCCTTCAACTGAAAGATTTTTATTTAACTCGAGATCAAAACCGATTCCATAATTTAATTCAGGTTTTTCATAATTAATCCTACCATAATATTTATCTCTTGTACCTGAAATATTTGAACTTACATATGGTAAAAAATTTAATTTTTTTTCAATTTTGATATCATTTAAATTGATTACATGATCTAATAAACAAAGTTGACAACTTGCATTTAAATCTACTTTGCTCGTTGCACTGACCTCTTCCTCATTATTGATATCTTTATAAACACTAAAAATTTTTATTTTCCAAGATTGGTCTTTTCCATTTGGAAAAGGTATTTCTGAAAAAGGTATAATAAACTCCAACTCATACCCTTCATCAGTAATTCTTCCCAATGATGCAAAGTTATAATTGACATTTCTATTAACTTGTGGTTCACCCCCAAAGCCTATTCCGGGGGTTCTCACAGCATCCGTTTTACTTCCAGCAGAATTAGATACAATAATAATATGACTCCTTGCATCACCATATGTATCAATAGCTAAACCTGTAATATCTCCTGTCCAAACAGTCATATCATCCCTCGATGTAACGGGTGAGACTACTTTAATCCTTTCAGCTTTTACACCAACATAAAGAAATGCTTCAGAGTAAGTAAAATAACCAACTGTTTCTAAAGATGGTAAAGAATTGTATCCAGGACGCTCCTCATATTGAAGAGCTATTGCCTCTGCACCATATATCTCTCTGTCGGAAACAATTCCATCCAAAAGAAATTCTGATTTATCGATTTTATAAAGATCAAGCTGAATTTCTTGAGAAAAAATATTTCCAAAGCTTAGAAAAATTAAAACTAGAATATATTTTTTCATAATTAAGTAATTAAATAGTTTATGATTTAATTAAATACTGAAATTTTAAAAATAATTGAGTACTATTTGCCTTGTAATGAGGGGAATTATAATCCAAAAATTCATTAACCATATTTTGATTTCCGCCAAGATAAAAAATTGTATCTGAATTAGGTCTCCAAGATATTAATGGTTGGAAAAATAATTCTTTAGAAAAATCATTATACTCTGATATAAACCTAACACCTAAAAAAGGAGTAAATTGATATCTTAAGTCTAACCTACTTATATAACCATTAAAAAAATATTCATCTGATTGAAGCTTTCTTAATTTTGAATAGTTGATTGACGGTTTTATTGAAAAATTATCCGTTAATGTAAAGTCTAATGTTAAATTATAATTCAGCCTTTGGCCTAAATCAGGTATTTCTTCTCTGAAAGCAATATCTTTTCCAAATGAAAAACCAGAGATAAAGTCAACAAATTTAAACGGTTTAAAGTTTAATGTAAACCTGTGATTATCATAGTTTCTATACTCTTTATCTAAATATGAATTTAAGAAATTATACTCATAATTGTAGAAAAGTGTGGAATCTAGAACTGAAGCAATTGTAAAATATCCTTCAATTTTACTGTCAGTGTAATTATTTGAATAATCATATTCAAGCTCATATCTAGATGAAAGTGAAAATCTTTTTATTAAGTCTTCATTTAAATAATTTGTATAACCTTGGAAAAAAGAAATTCTTTTTAAATTATTTTCAACTATAAAACCGAGGTCTGATCTAAATTCAGGAGAAATATCAAAATACCTAATCCTGGTTGACCAGTTTTCGGTATCTCTTCTAAGAGTTGTATATAATGCTGAACCATTAAATGACTCACCATCAAGATTTACAGTATAATTTGAAAATTTTTCATCTGTATCAATCCATTCAGCGATTGATTCTTTACTTGAATTATAGAATAATTCATACTCAAGTTTCCAAAACTTAGAAAAAGTGAAAAGCCCGTCAGTACCGATAACATTATTAAAACCTCCTTCATTAAATTTTTTATACAATGAGGTAAGTCCAATTTCTGCATTTTGATTTATTACATTTTGATATCTAATAATATTATTAAAACTTTTTGAACCAACACCAGAAAATGATTTATATTTAGTTGGAACTAGAATTGGTGTGTCCTCATCTATCGCAGTTAAAATCAATATCTTTGATTTGCTTGGTTGAGCAATTAGCTTCGAAGCAAAGACTGGATTATTTATTGATCTTGAATAAAATACATCAAGAGAAAAATCTAGCGATCTAATACCTCTATTAAAAAAAGGTCTTTGTTCAGGATAATTTAATGCAGTTGGAGAATTAACATCTATTTGAGTAACATCAGCCTCTACTTGAGAAAAATCTGGATTTAAAGTTGCTTCAAATGAAACGTTTTTAATAATATCAATGTTTAAACCTAAACCGTAATTTAATTCTGGATTCGTGTAATCAAGTTTTTCATTATAATTGTCTCTTGAGCCAATTATATTAGATGATAAATATGGAAGCAAATTAAATGATTTTTCGATTTCAATATCATTCATAATAATCTCATCGTCAAGCTGACATAGCTTGCAAGCATTATCTCTATCAAGTCTGGATGTATTTGATTCTACATAAACTCCTTGTCTATTTTTTTCAATATATCGTGTATTAAGTCTAATTTTCCATTTTTGATTTTTTGAATTTGGAAAGGATATTGACGAGAAAGGTATTTTAAATTCAACTTCATATCCGAAATCAGTTACTCTTCCGGATGTCTCAAAATCATAATTTGATTCGAGGGACCAACCTCCAGAGCCAGGCCCTTGCTGCACTCCTCTTGGTTCGATTCTGGAGCCATCTACTTGGCTCCCAAGAGCATTTGCAACAAGTCCTACCCAATTTCTTGCATCTCCGAAGGTATCAATATGAATACTTACCATATCCTGACTTGATGTATATATTTTGAAATCATCTCTGGGGAGTACAGATGTTTTAACCTGATCTCTGTATGCCCTAAAACCAACATAAAGAAATTTGTTTGTGTAAAACATATAACCCAATGTTTTATATTTAGATGGAATATTATATCCTGGTGAGGTTTCATTATTGATATTAAAAACTTTGGAATTTTCAATTTCTTTGTTAGTTATAACACCATCAATATTTATTTGATTAGAATCTTTCTTATATAAAACATGAGATCTTATTTGTGAATAAGAATTAAAAAAGGTAGACATCAAAAAGGCAAGAAGAAAGAGTTCTCGATATGATTTTCTATTCATTCAGGTTTTTTTTTAAACCTAGGAAACTTTTGATTTGATTAGATGATCTTAACCAAATTGCAATAGCGCACCAAATTGAACCCAGAGGTATCCACCAAAGTACTGCTAAAAGTGCATAATACTCTTTTTTATTTGCCTTTTTAACTTTTTCTTTAAGTTTTGTATAACTAAGGTTTTTCATTAAAAAAGGATAATATTAATTAAAACTATACTTGATTGAAATAATATTTGCAGAGAAATTTGAACTATACTTCTCTATATACTTTTGATAAATATAATCGAATATTTAGGCTAATCAAAAATTGGTTAACATTAGTCAATTAAGTTTTAGTTAAAACTATCTAAAAGACTTAATAAGGGATTTAAGTAGGTTTTAATTATTTACATAATTATTAAATTTATATTAATGTTAAATCATTTAAGCTTTTATTTATTGTTTAGTGTTGTATTAATTAGTTGCAATAAAGATGAAAATAATAGATGTAAGTCAACAAAAAAATTAATTGCTTGCACTAAAGAGTATATGCCTGTTTGTGGATGTGACAATATTACATATTCAAATAAATGCGTTGCTGAGTCTGAAGGTGTAAATAGATGGGTTATCGGTAAGTGTAATTATTAATTTTCCATAAATTTATATAAAACCTATTTAATTGAGATTAGATAATTACACAGACGATTTCTTTGAGGTAAATAATAAAAATGGATTTCTTCCTAAGAAAAACCCATTATCAAAACTCCCTGAAAGATATAATGAGCTTCAAAGATTAATTTATGAAATGCCAATTAAAAAAGAAGACGGAAGCAATGGATTGCTTTCAAAAAAAGGAGCTATCGAAGATCGTATTAATAATTTATCAAATTTAAAAGATCTGGTTAATAATGAAGATGATGTTTTTATAGTTCAGGCTTTATTTCGAACATATGCATTTCTCACAAGTGCTTACCTACTGGCACCTGCTCACTTTAGTTATATTGAAACAAAAAAATATGGAAAGGCACACACTACTTTACCTGCTCAAGTTGCTGAGCCTTTTGCAATAGTTAGTAAAAAACTTGATGTCTATCCATTTTTAGATTACCACTATGCATACTCTTTAGGTAATTACGTAAAGATAGATGATACTAAAGGTCATGAGTGGGAAAATCTTGCAATGGCAGCAAAATTTTCTGGTATGGATGATGAGAGAGGCTTTATAATGCTGCATGTTGATATTAATCAACATTCCCCTGAATTAATTGGTGGCATATTTGACTATCTAAATTCCAATGATTCAACTGAAGTAAATAATTCTCTTAAGAAGTGTCTGTCATCAATGAAAAAAATAAATGAAAGAAGACAAATAATGTGGCAAGCTTCAAGATGGAAACACTACAATGATTTTAGGGTATTTATAATGGGTATTAAAGGAAATGATGAAATATTTGGTAATGGAGTAATTTATGAAGGAGTTTCTGATAAGCCATTACAATTTAGAGGACAGACAGGAGCCCAAGATAATATTATTCCAACTGCTGATATTTTTACAGGCGTTATTTATTATTACCCATCAAATGATCTTACAAAATATTTACTGGATTTAAGATTATATAGACCAAAGTGCATACAAAACTTTTTAGAAGATATTAAAAATGAAATGGGAAATAACAGATTATTTAATGAGCTTAAGGAGTCAAATAATGAAGAGGGGCTATGTATGTTAATTCAAATTCTTGATGAAATATATTATTTCAGGAATGGTCACTGGCAATTTGTTCAAAAATATATAATGGCCAATACAAAATATGCTAAGGCAACTGGAGGAACTCCAATAATATCATGGATTCCAAACCAGATTACTGCTGTTTTAAATTATATGGATGATGTAATTGGTTTGTTACCCCAAAATTCTGAGTTCCTTAATATTAAGGAGTTTTATAGTCAACTTCACAAAAAAAGAGACTTATTAAATAAGCAGCTAAAATTACTGCATTTAGATAAATACAAACCTGACGAGGTTTTTTCACTAAATAGAAAGATGGGTCTAAGTGACAAATAAAAAATAAAAGTATTTTTTTGATTTAAACCAGAGAATTTTTTCAGCCTTTTAATGTAAATAGATCTCAATTTTTCTTAAATTTCAATATCTAATAGGAATTTAAAAAATGAGAAATAAAATAATAATAGTTGGTTTCTTACTTACCTTTTCATCATGTGGTATATTTATTATTGCTGATACTTCTTCAAAACAGACTACCTATGTTAAAGAGGTGGCTGAAGTTGATTCAACACAGAAATTTATAGGAACATATGATCTTACAGCCTACGGAATACCTGGTCTTGGAGATATAGACTATCAAATGGTTGTATCAAAAAATGAAAGTGGTTTAAAAACTTCATTTAATGAACAGACTTATACTACTATGGAGATACTGAGTACAACAATTGATGAAGGAATTTTATTCATAGACATATATGTCCCTGAATATGGGTTAAATACAGTTTTTGAAATTTATGTTGATGAGGACAAAGTCTCTGGATACCTTCACGATCAATTCGAACTTGAAGGAACAATTTCTAGATAATTTATGAAAAGAATAATTTTATTATTTACTTTATTTAGTATTTATTTTTCTTCCTGTAAATCTTTAAGGATAATGAAATCACTTGATGATTATAAAGCATCCTCTCAAGATGAATATACTCAAAATCAAATTGAAGGTAGTTATAGCTTATCAATTTTATTTGGAGAACCATACGGGGATATAAATGCATCATTAAAAATATTTTCTGAAGAGTCAACACTTTCATCAACTATATAATACTTCAACGGAGAAGAAAATATTCAAGTAACAGTTAATGCCACAGAGTTATTTGAAGGGGCAATATTTATAAACCTAGTTGATCCAGAAGCTGGTAATGTTGAAATGGAAGTTTACTTTGATGATGAGAACTCTATTTCAGGTTTTTATGCAGGAAAATTTAAATTTAAAGGTGAGCGAATTAAATAAAATAAAAGTAATTTCCATCATAGTTTTTAACATGATAATTTTATCATGTTCATCTACAAAGCCTATCTCTTATAATATTGAAAATGATCCAAATGATAAATATTATGGAGTGTACGAATTTGACGTAGAAATTCCATCTGTTCAATTTCCTTTTGAAGCCTATTTGACAATCGGAACATCAAAAAAAGGAAATACTATCTCAAGGATTGTTTGGTCTTTTCAAGGACAAAGTTTTTACAACTCTGTAGTAAGAAACGTGAGATTTACTAATGGAGTAATAAGTTTTAATAGTATGAGCTCAGATGGTATTAGTTCAGATGTTAGGTTTTATTTTACAGGAGAAAATAAAATAGAGGGAAGTGCTACCACTTTAGATGATCCTGTAGGTGGAATACCTCGTGGAACAGTTTTTTATTTAGAAGGATTAAAAGTTAAATAACTATTGGGACATCTCGTACTCAAATTCCCAAAGGGGATTATCAAGTTTATTGATTATATAATTCAAGGTAAGTTCTTCGCCTGATAAAATATTTTTTTCAGCAATTATTCTTATGTGTTTTATGTTCCCAATTGATTCATGTGATTCAGAAACTACTGCTTTGCAGTTTGGCATTTCATGATGGTTTATAAATGCTCCTAATGGAAGTCTTATATAATTATCTGGGAATCTTTCGTCATAAACATGAGATATCCCAAGATCGGTATTTGCAGAAATATTTTTAGTAGCAAAGACACCAAGACCTTCAATTTTACTATCCTTTACTGTAATAGAATCAGGTAATGGTCTCCATTCTTTTTTTTCTTTCATACATTCAATTTATGAATAATTATTTATTTGATTAATAGTTTACATAATATCAATCACATTCTATCTCATATTCATTCCATAACTTATCAGGAGATAAATTAGGGAAGTAAAAGCATTTTTTCGAACTATCAGGGAAAACGACATATTTATAGAAGGCAGAAGGCACATGAGCACCAGTTTCAAGAATTATGTGATTAGAATCAAACTGTAAATATATTTCAATATCAATATCCCCAAACTCATCAGCCCATTCTCTCACTTGCTCTTCAAGGTCTACCCAAGCACCTCTGTTAAGATCATCATATTGAAGTGCAACATTTAAATAAGTAAAAGTTGAATATAAATTCTCATATGAATCATTAAATGAACCTGCTGGAGCCATGTGACCTCTATCCCATCTGTTTGAGTAATAATCATTGTCATCTGATGTATAGATGGAATCAACAGTGTAGAAATTCATTCCATCTCTATCTGCATTTTTAAAAATGTCTCTAACCGTGTATTTAACCCAGTTTGGTTGTTCAAAAATTTCATTGTATGAAATTTCAAAAATATTTGTTGAAACTAAAATTGAATCTATTTTATCCCTATCTAGTTCTTGAGAGATTTTTAGTTGATTAAATTGAGGTTCCTCAGTGGATGCTTTATTGGTTGACTTATTTCCTTCTTTCTGACATGAGCCAATTATAATCAAAAAAAACAAGAAATACTTATGCATTATTATTTCTTTAATTTTCTCATTAATCCCTCTTGGGCAACTGAAGCAATCATAGTCCCATCTTCTTTAAAAATACTCCCTCTTGCAAATCCTCTAGAATTTGATGCACTAGGACTCTCCATATCATAAAGCAGCCAATCATTAATAGAAAAATCACGATGAAACCAGAGAGCATGGTCAAGACTAGCATAATAAGCTCGGGTCTTTGCAATTTCTTTTCTATGAGGAAGAGATGCAGTGGCTAATAGTTGATAGTCGCTAACAAATGCTAATAGTTGATGATGAAATTGAAGGGGCATGTCTATTTTATCCTTTAACCTAAACCAACAATGATTAATTGGAAGTGCATTTTCTTTTCTCAAAAAAGTATTGGTTCCAACTGGTTTAAAATCAAATACCTTTGGATGAGCAGCCAAAAATATTTGATACCTTTCTGCTAGTTCATCTTTAAACTTTTCTGCTTGCTCAAAATCTGTAAGCAATAAGTCTGGACTTAAAACATTAGGTTTTTGAATTTGATGATCATACCCTTCTTCATCCTTTTGAAAAGAAGCAGCCATGTTAAAAATTGCCATTCCTTTCTGGAATGCTACAACTCTTCTTGTAGTAAAGCTTCCACCATTTCTAATATTATCAACCTCGTAAGTAACTGCTTCATTTAAGTCTCCAGGTAAAATAAAGTACCCATGCATAGAATGAGCAATTCTATTTTCAGGTACAGTCTGATATGCTGCATGAAGTGACTGACTTAAAACTTGTCCTCCGAAGATTCTACCCCAGACTGTTTTATAGTTTTGACCCTCAAATTTATTGTCTCCAATTTTTTTGAGTGTAACTATTGAAATTAATTCCTCTATATCCATATAATTTAAAAAAGCTATTGTAAACCCAATAAAATTGGGATTTCATACGATAAAGTTAATTACAATTTATTATCTTTGACCTGAATTTAATACAAATTTTAATGAAAAAAATATTAGCTATAGCATTTCTAGCTCTAACTTTTTGTGCTTCAAATGCTCAAAAAATTGACTTTATTGAATATGACTTGGATAATGGATTGCATGTGATTTTGCATCAAGATAATTCTGCACCAGTTGTTTCTACATCAGTGATGTATCTTGTAGGATCTAAAGAAGAAGACAAGGGAAAAACTGGATTTGCTCACTTTTTTGAACATGTATTATTTACTGGTTCTAAAAACATAAAAGAAGGTGAATGGGATAAGATTGTTAATGCAAATGGCGGTTTTTACAATGCAAATACTGGTCATGATAGAACATATTATTTTAATAATTTTCCTTCAAATAAGCTAGAACTTACACTTTGGATAGAATCAGAGAGAATGCTTCATCCAATAATCACAGAAAAAGCAATTAAAACACAGCAAGAGGTTGTTAAAGAGGAAAAAAGACTAAGAGAAAACCAACCATATGGTAATTTATTTCAAGTTGTATCTGAAAACTTATTCAAAGTTCATCCATACAATAACTTTGTTATTGGATCTATGGATGATTTAAGTTCAGCATCTGTTGATTATTATCTTGAATTCAATAAAAAATTTCATGTTCCAAATAATGCTGCATTAGTTGTCGCTGGTGATATTGATATTGAAAAGACTAAAGAAATGATAAATAAATATTTCAGTGATATTCCAAGAGGAATCGATATTCCAAGGGACTATCCGATGGAAGAGGAAATTACAAGCGCTATTAAAGTTGAAAGTTTTGATAAAAATATTCAAATTCCTGCATACTTATTAGGTTATAGGACACCTGGACACAATGAAAGAGAAGCATATGTAATGGAAATGATTTCAATTTATTTAAGTGGCGGGCAAAGCTCCAAACTTTATAAAAGAATAGTGGATGAAAAAAAATTAGCACTTCAAATTAGTTCTCAAAATCTTTCTTTAGAAGACTATAGTGTATACTTTATTTTCAGTCTTCCAATGGGAGAAACTAACATGGAAACAATTCTGAGTGAAATTGATTCAGAAATTGAATTAATGCAAACAGATTTAATTTCAGATAAAGATTTTGAAAAAATTCAGAACATAATTGAAAATAGGTTTGTTAGTTCGAATTCAACAGTAGCTGGAATTGGAAATTCTCTTGCACATAACTACTTTTTCCATGATAGCACAAATCATATAAATACTGAGTTGGATATTTATAAATCAATATCAAAAGAGGAAATAAGAGAAGTAGCTCAAAGACTGCTTGGGAAAAATCAAAGATTAGAACTTAAGTATTTACCTGAAAACGAATAAATCATGATAAACATAACAACCACAAGATTAAAAAAATATATTTTATTGACTGCATTAGTTGCTTCAAATTTTATTTATTCACAAGTAGACAGGAGTCAGATTCCTCCATCAGGTCCTGATCCAGAAATTAAGCTGGGTGAACCTTTTGAATATGAATTAAGCAATGGGCTTAAACTAATAATTGTTGAAAATAATAAGTTGCCAAGAGCATCGGTAAACTTATTTATTGATTCACAAAGTTATTCGTCCGAGGGAAAAACTGGTATTGGCTCTATAACTTCAAGTCTACTTGGTAAGGGTACAAAAAATATATCAAAAGACGATTTTATTGAAGAAATAGACTTCATGGGTTCAAATCTAGTTCTCTACACAACTGGTGCTTATGGATCTTCCCTTTCTAAATACTTTCCAAGAATATTAGAATTATTAGCTGATGGATTACTTAATCCTGTTTTTGATGAAGAAGAATTTTCAAAAGAGAAAGATAGGCTTCTAGAATCTATTAAAGAAAATGAAAAAAGTGTAACAAGTATAGCCAGCAGAGTTGGAGATATAATTGTCTATGGGAAAAATCATCCAAACGCAGAGTATACAAGCGAATCATCTATAAATAATATTAGTTTTAGTGATTTAGAACCATACTTCAAAAAAAGGTTTATCCCTAATAATGCTTATATGGTAATTATAGGTGATGTTAAAGCTGAAGAAACAAAAGACAGAATTGTCAGTTTATTTAGCGAATGGCAAAATGGGGAAATTATGACAGAGGATATAACTGTAAATAATAGTTTTGACCAAACTGAAATTCATTTTATTGATATGCCTAATGCAATTCAGTCAGAGATTAGATTTCAGAACCTGATAAATATGAGGAAGAATAGTCCAGACTATATCTCTCTTTTAGTTGCTAACAGAATTCTTGGTGGTGAGCCTGAGAGTAGACTTGAGTCAAAAATTAGAGAGGACAAAGGCTATGCATACTATGCAAGATCAAATTTTGGATCAGACAAGTATTCTAGCACAACTTTTAATGCATTTACGAGTTCAAGAGCAGAAGTAACAGATAGTTCTGTAATCGAGCTTTTATCAGAAATTGATAAGATCAAAAAAGTGAAAGTTGGAGATCAAGAGCTTAGTGATATTAAGGCAGCTTATTTTGGAGATTTTGTTAGAGATTCTGAGTCACCTAGTACTATAGCCCAGTACTCTGTTGACGTTAAGATTGAGGAATTAGAAAATGACTACTACAAGAATTTTATAAGAAATGTAAATCAAGTTACTTCTGATGATATTATTGAAGTTTCGAATAAATATTTTAATACAAATCAAGGAGCAATAATAATAGCTGGAAAAGGCTCAGAATTAATTGACAAGTTAGAAAACCTTTCATACAATGATAAGAAATTAAACATCAATTATTATGATAAGGCAGGAAACGTGATTGATAAGCCGGATTATTCATTTGATGAAAGTATTTCAGTTGAATCCGTAATCAATAATTATATTGATATAATAGGTGGTCGTGAAAGATTAGAAAAAGTAGAGTCAATTGAAGTTATGGGAGGTGCTAACCTGAATATGCAGGGACAAAGCTTTGTTCTAGAATTTTATTCATTGAAAAATAATCAAAATCAATCACTCTCAACAGTTACCGCAGGTGGAATGGTAGTTCAAAAAAGTGTATTTAATAAATATCAAGGTTACAATGAAGTTAATGGTCAAAGAATCCCTTTATCAGATTCAGAACTTGAAAATGCAATCATTGATTCAGCTTTATTCTCTGAATTAAATTATGATTTTTCAACGATTGAGCTTATTGGAACTTCCGTTGTAAACGACGAAAAAGTTTATGAAATTAAAATAACTGATAATAAAACTGAATACTATTCAATTGAATCAGGTCTAAAAGTAAAAGAGATAGAGACTTCAGAGGTAGAAGGAAATCAGATTGTTGTTGAAACAACTGTAAATGAGTATGAAGAAGTTGATGGAGTTTTAATCCCTAGCGAAATAAATCAGGTAACTCCTACTCTACCAATACCTGGTGGAATTACTATAAAGTTTAGTAAGATTAAGCTCGATGTAAAAACTTCAGATTCTGATTTTAATTAAGAGTGAAAAAGACTAATTAGAGGCACCTTTAGTGGGTGCCTTTTTTTTTGTGACTAAATATACTCCTAGCAAAATTATACTTGTTCCAATAAACTGAGTTAATTTAAATTCTTCACCATCTAACAGTCCCCAAAAAATTGCAACAACTGGCATTAAATATGTTGTTGATACAGAAAACACTGGCGTAGATATAGCCAGTAATTTTATATACATCACCTTTGCAATTGCCGTTCCAAATAGTGCAAGTATTACTATGTAAACTATAGACTCTAATATTAATGGATCTGATGTAAAATCAGAAAATGGGAAGTCAGAGAAAAATAGTACAATAAAAGCTGGAATAAACATAAATAAAAAACTCATAAATACTATACCTAGTGCAGGAATATTTGGAAGTTTATATTTTAAAAGATTTGCATTTACTGCATAACAAAAAGCTGCTAGAACAACAAACATAACATATAATATATTAAAGGATGAAGATAGAAGTTCATTCTGTATCAATACTATAATTCCTAAAAACCCGATAATTACACCAAGTACTTGTTTTTTTAATAACTCCTCTCCAAAAATTATTACACTAATTAACAGCGTGAATAGAGGGGTAAGTGAAACCATTACAGCAGTAACCGAGCTTGAAATTTCAGTTTCTGCAAATGCAAATAAATATGCCGGAAAGAATGAACCTACAAATGCTGAAATAGCAACCCATTTCATTTTATTTTTTGGTATATGTTTGATTTTGTTATAGCCTATAGGAGCTATTAATATAGTTGTTATAATTACTCTAATAGATCCTAGATGAACTGGTGTAAGGCCAGTTAAGCCTTTTTTAATGAGTATATATGAGCTTCCCCATATAATAGATAAAATAATCAAAGTTCCCCATTTTCTTAGATTCAAGTTCACTGATTATTTATTTTTTGGCATTATCAATTTTACTTGCTTAATTCTTTTTTTATCAACTATTTCTATAATAAACTTTAAAGATTCGTGTTTTATAACCTGTCCTGCTTTAGGGATTTTTTTAACTTTTTCAATTATAAACCCACCAAGAGTTTCAATCTCTGTGGAAATATCATCAAATGAGGTTGAATCTTTTAAATTTATTGCTCTGTAAAAGTCTTGAAGATTAATTTTTGAGTCAAAGATATATGTAAAATCATCTAGTTTAGAAAACAAATTATCTTCATCATCAAACTCTCCACTGATTTCTCCAAATATTTCTTCAATAACATCTTCTAATGTAATTATACCAGATGTTCCTCCATACTCATCAACCACGATTCCAATATGTATTTTTTTAGTTTTAAACTCTGTCAATAAATCATCAAGCTTTTTATTTTCAGGAATAAATAGTGGTTTTCTAAGTAAGGCCTTCCAATTAAAATCATCTTTTTCAAGATGTGGTAATAGATCTTTAACATAAAGTACACCTTCAATCTTATCAAGGTTATCATTATAAACTGGTACTCTTGAGAAACCTTTATCAACTAGATTATCAACTATTTCAGTAAACTTTTTATTTACATCAAGTGCAAAAACATCAACTCTAGGACACATTATCTGTCTTGTTTCAACATTTCCAAAATTTACAATACCCTTAAGAATTTTTTTCTCCTCTTTACTTGTTTCTTTTGAGTCAGTAAGTTCAAATGCCTTAGAAAGTTTATCGACAGAAAGTTTTTTTGAGTCCTTAACTAAGTTTGATTCTAAATAGCTCATAGATTTACTCATCGGTCTATTGAATAGGAAAAGCACATATCTATCCAGAAAGTAAATTGGATTCACCATTATTTTAGAAAAAACCAATGGGTTTCTATTAGCATAAATTTTAGGAAGAATATCTCCAATAAATAAAATTAACATTCCAATTAAGCCTACTTCAATTATGGTTTCGAGTATAGGGCTATTAAGCGAACTCAAGTATGGATTGTCAATAGAGGCAAATAATATAACTATAGCAATATTGATAAAGTTATTTGATATCAATATAGTAGCAAGTAATCTTTTAGGCTTATCTAAAAGTAAAAGTATTTTGGATATTAATCTATCGCCCTTTTCATGTGGTATGTTTGACTTATCTAAAGAAAAAAAGGCCACCTCAGAGCCAGATGTTAAGGCTGATAAAATTAAGAATAAAAAGATTAGAAGATATTTAACTAACACTGAGTTCTAGATTTTAATTTGTATATATTCAAAATTGATTCTAGAATGGTAAATCGTCTTCAGTTTGATCACTTGTCGGATTATTTGTAGTTGTTGATTGATTAGATTCAACATTAGTGGAAGACTCTTTTTTTGTAGATAGGAAGGTGAATTCATCAACGTTTACCTCAGTAGTATACCTGTCAGCACCATCATCTCCCTGCCATTTTCTTGTTCTTAGTTTTCCTTCAACATAAACCTTATCTCCTTTGGAAAGATATTTCTCACATATTTCCGCTGCTTTATTTCTTAATACAATATTATGCCAGTCTGTGTTTGTTACTTTTTCATTTGTTGACTTGTTGGTGTATGTTTCATTAGTTGCCATGGGAAATCTTGCAATACATCCACCATTATCAAAGTGCTTAATTTTTACATCATCACCCAAGTGACCTATTAACATAACCTTGTTTAGAGTTCCACTCATATATATGTTTATATAGCTAATATACAAAAATAGAGTACCTAGAATAATTTCTTAATAATAAAATTATTAATTGGTACAGGGAAGTTATAGTTACTTATTTGAGATAAATTTACTCCTGAAGAAATCTCGTTTTCAATCTTAAATTTATGAAATGTTATATGTAAAATTTGATGTGATAAAACATGTCTAACATTATATTTTAAATACGTTTTACTTTGAATAATTAGCTCTTGCGAATTAATAAATTTTTTAAAACTAGATACTCCCATAATATCATCAACTTTAAAATTAGTTTCAATTAATGGGAATTGATTAAGTTTAAACCATATATCTTTTTTAACACGTTTTTCAACAATAGTATTATTTTTAGTATCAATCAAAACTAAATAGTTGAGAAACCTTTCCTTTACTTTTTTCTTTTTTAATTTAAATGGTAATGTTTCAACTTTGTTGTTATTAAGTGCAAAACATTTTGAACTTAAAACACATAAATTACAATCAGGAAAAGGAGTACAGATCAATGCACCAAATTCCATCATAGCTTGGTTAAAGTCTCCTGGACTATCTGTTTTATCAATTAATTTTTTTCCAATTTCTTTTACTTTATTTTGAGTTATTTTTGAATCAATCGGATCTTTTATACCATAATATCTTGCTAGAAACCTTAGAACATTTCCATCAACAACTGGGTTATATTCATCGAAACAAATAGAGGATATAGCACTTGCAGTATAATCACCAATTCCCTTTAACTTAATTAAATCTTCATATCTAGATGGGAATATTCCCTTAAGATTATTAAAAATTTCTTTTGAAGTTTTATGAAGATTGATTGCTCTATTGTAATACCCCAAGCCCTGCCAGAGCTTAAGAACTTCACTCTCATTTGAAATAGAGAGCTCCTCAATGTTTGGGAATCTTTTAATAAAGTTACTGTAATACTGAATTCCTTGAGAGACTCTAGTTTGTTGAAGAATTATCTCTGAAATCCAGATACTATATGGATCTTTATTTTGTCTCCATGGCAGGTCTCTTTTGTTAATTAAATACCATTTAAGTAATTCATTTTCTATAGACATCAAGCAATTTATTAGTGGCTAATTATATGTTATTAAATAACTAATTTAAAATATTAATTTATATATTTGCTACCCTTAAAAACTAATTGAATAACCAATATAACAGAAATGACAAAGGCAGATATTGTAAAAAATATATCGGATCAGACAGGGATGGATAAAACAGATGTACAAATGATCGTTGAAAAGTTTATGGATGAAATCAAAAATTCTCTTCAAAATAAAAATAATGTTTATCTAAGAGGTTTTGGAAGTTTTATAATTAAAACAAGGGCAGAAAAAACAGGCAGAAATATTTCAAAAAATACTGCTGTAATTATTCCAGCTCATAATATTCCATCATTTAAACCTTCAAAAACTTTTGTCAAATCTGTGAAACAAAATGTTCCAGTTAGCTGATTATAAATTAGACAGATATGCCTAGCGGTAAAAAAAGAAAAAGACACAAAGTTGCTACTCATAAGAGAAAGAAAAGAGCGAGGGCAAATCGTCATAAAAAGAAATAGTGTTAGGGAACTTCACTTTTAAAAATCCCAAGTTCTTTGAAATAACATATAACAAATGTTATATAACTTAAAATGTTTAACCTTTCTACAAAATAGTAGAAATAAAACTTAAAACAGTGAAAAAAGAATTGATTATAAGGTCAAATTCAAGTGCTGTTGATTTTGCAATGCTTAATGAGGGTAGACTTGTTGAGCTTGACAAAGAAGTAGGTAAAAACAAATTTTCTGTAGGTGATATTTTTGTTGCAAAAATACGTAAAACCATTCCTGGACTTAACGCTGCATTTGTAAATGTAGGACATGAAAAGGATGGGTTTTTACATTATCATGACTTAGGACCTAAATTATTAACATTATCCAAGTTTGTAGATCAAATTGACGCTAAAAAAGTAAAATCTTTTTCATTTAGTAAGTTTGATTTCGCCAAGGATATTCCAAAAAATGGTCTTATTAAAGATTGTCTAAAATCAAAGCAGACAACTTTAGTACAAATTATTAAAGAACCTATATCAACCAAGGGGCCAAGATTAAGCTCTGAAATTTCTTTAGCAGGTAGATATATGGTTTTGATTCCATTTTCCGAGAGAATCTCAATTTCACAAAAAATTAAAAGTCAAGATGAAAAGAAAAGGCTTAAGACCTTAGTAAAGAATATTAAACCAAAGGGCTTTGGTGTAATAATTCGAACAGTGGCAAAAAACAAATCCGTAAGTGAGCTCGAAGGGGATCTTAAAGATTTAATTTTAAGATGGAAAAGGCTATGTATAAATTTTAGTAAGTCTGATTCATATCCAACAAAAATCTTAGGAGAGATAAATAGGACGACATCAAAACTAAGAGATGTATTTGATGATTCATTCTCGAACATTTATCTAGATGACCCTAATTTACACAGCGAAATTAAAGAATATATTAAGCTAATTGCTCCAGGAAAATCATCAATTGTTAAACTCTACAAAGGGGTAACTCCTATTTTTGAAAAATATGGAATTGAGAGGCAGATAAAATCCTCATTTGGAAGAACCGTCTCTATGCAAAAAGGAGCTTATCTAATAATAGAACATACAGAAGCTCTTCATGTTATTGATGTTAATAGTGGAAACAGATCCAATAAATCAAAAACACAAGAAGATACTGCCATGGAAGTTAACTTAATTGCGTCTGCGGAAATCGCAAGACAGTTAAGACTAAGAGATATGGGAGGTATTATAGTTGTAGATTTTATAGACTTAACTAAAAGAGAAAACAGAAAAAAGTTGTTTGATCACTTTTGTGCAGAGATGGCAAAAGATAGAACAAAACATAAGATCCTTCCTCCAAGTAAATTTGGATTAATTCAAATCACAAGGCAAAGAGTAAGACCTGAAATGAATATTAAAACAAAAGAAGCTAATCCAAATAAGGAGTTAGAAGTAGAAGCACCTATTTTACTGGTTGACAAAATTAACACAGAACTTAACAAAGTTGTTAAGAACACGCGCTACAAGAATGGAGCAATATACATACATGCTCATCCATTTGTAGCAGCGTTTATAGACAAAGGTCTATTTTCATTAAAGAATAAGTGGAGCTTTCAACATAAGAGGCGAATTAAAGTTATTCCGAGAGACTCTTACCTATATCTTCAATATAATTTAATGAATAACAGATCAAAAATTTTAAAATAATACTTACTAAAAACCGTTTAGAATTTCTAAGCGGTTTTTTTTATATTACAGTATGGAGTCTTCTGTAAAAAAGAAAATCGAACATTTTTGTGCATATCAAGAAAGATGTCACTATGATGTTAATAACAAACTAAATAAGCTTGGAGTCTATGGTGATCAAGTGGATGAATATATCTGCTATTTAATTGATGAAAATTTTTTATCAGAAACAAGATATTCCAAATCTTATGTTAGAGGTAAATTTAATAATAATAACTGGGGTCGTATTAAAATTATCAAAGAGCTTAAGTCAAGAAATATTTCTGAATGGAATATTAACAATGCACTAGAAAAAATAGATAATACAGAATATGAAAAAAAATTAAATAAAATTTGTGAGAAGCAAATTAAACAAACTAGTGGATCTTCGTTTGAAGTTCGGAATAAGATAATTAGACGCTTAACTCAAAAGGGCTGGGAAGCTGATTTAATATTTAAATGTCTTAATCGACTAGTAAAATAACTTGATTATTATTCATTTCAACTGTACCTGATTCAATAGTTAGTATTGTTTCCCTATCGGTAAATTCAAATTTATCTTTAGCCCCCTGCTCAACAGAAATTTTACCTATAATTTTGACCTTGCCCCTAGTTAAAGTTGATACAATTGGCGCATGGTTATTAAGCACCTGAAAGTCTCCATAAGTTCCAGGAAAAAGAATTGATTCCACTTCTCCTTTGAATAAAGTTTTCTCTGGTGAAATTATTTCTAGATACATTATTATTTTGTTTCAGCAAGCATTTTTTCACCTGCATCAATTGCCTCTTCAATAGTACCCTTAAGGTTAAACGCAGCTTCAGGAATATGATCAAGCTCACCATCCATTATCATATTGAATCCTTTAATTGTATCTTTTATATCCACTAATGCTCCTGGAATTCCAGTAAATTGTTCTGCTACATGAAAAGGTTGTGATAAAAATCTTTGGACTCTTCTTGCTCTAGATACAGCTAATTTATCCTCTTCAGACAACTCTTCCATACCAAGAATTGCAATAATATCTTGAAGCTCTTTGTATCTCTGAAGTAATTCTTTAACACGTTGAGCACAATCATAATGCTCATCTCCTAAAATTTCAGGAGTTAAAATTCTTGAAGTAGAATCAAGTGGATCAACAGCTGGATAAATACCAAGTTCAGCAATTTTTCTTGATAATACTGTTGTTGCATCAAGATGTGCAAAAGTAGTAGCAGGTGCAGGATCTGTTAAATCATCCGCTGGAACATATACTGCTTGTACAGATGTAATTGATCCATTTTTTGTTGAAGTAATTCGTTCTTGCATAGCCCCCATTTCGGTTGCTAAAGTAGGTTGGTATCCTACCGCAGAAGGCATCCTCCCCAGTAATGCAGAAACCTCAGAGCCAGCTTGAGTAAATCTAAAAATGTTATCAACGAAAAATAATACATCCTTTCCTTGACCATCACCTCCTCCGTCTCTAAAATATTCTGCTACTGTTAAACCAGATAAAGCAACCCTAGCTCTTGCTCCTGGTGGCTCATTCATTTGACCAAACACAAACGTAGCCTTGGATTCTAGTAATGCTTTTTTATTAACTTTACTTAAGTCCCATTCTCCAGCCTCCATTGACTCTTTAAATTCTTCTCCATAATTAATAATTCCTGATTCAATCATTTCTCTCAAAAGATCATTTCCCTCCCTTGTTCTTTCTCCTACTCCTGCAAAAACTGATAATCCACCATGACCCTTGGCAATGTTGTTAATTAATTCTTGGATTAATACTGTTTTTCCAACACCTGCTCCCCCAAATAGGCCAATCTTTCCACCTTTAGCGTATGGCTCAATAAGATCAATCACTTTAATTCCTGTAAATAAAACTTCAGTTGAGGTAGATAACTGATCAAATGCAGGCGCTTCTCTATGAATTGACATACCATCATTCTCTGTTTTTGGTAATACCTCAAGTCCGTCAATTGGATCTCCTACAACATTAAATAGTCTTCCGTATACATTTTTTCCAATTGGCATCTGAATTGGATTACCAGTAGATACTACTTCCGTACCTCTACTGACACCATCCGTAGAATCCATCGAAATTGTCCTAACAGCATTTTCTCCAATGTGAGATTGAACTTCAAGAACTAACACTGTACCATCTTCTTTTTGGATTTCTAGAGAATCATATATTTCTGGCAACAAACTATCTTTTGATGAAAATTCAACATCAACAACAGCTCCAATTACTTTTGAAACTTTACCTATATTTTTTGACATTTTTTGTTTTTATGAAATTAAAGTGCAAATATATGTTCTTGGATTAAAATTTAAAAGTTAATAGCCCTTCAATTTTGATAATTTATTAAGATAAAATTATAATCCTTTTAAAGGAAAAGAGTTTTAGATTTAAATAGAATATATTTGCTCAAAGTTTACATAATTATGGCATCTAAATATATTGATATTAAGACAGTTAAATTCTTTATGAACAATGTACAAGAATTAGAAAAAATATTGGATAAAGAAAGGTTTGTTGATTACAATATAGAGTCTGTAGACCTTTATATTGAATCCGTTAAAAAGTTTGCTGATAGAGAGTTGTTTCCCTATATCAAAGAAATGGACGAAAAACCTGCTCATTATGAAGATGGCTCAATCCATGTTCATCAACAAGTTGAAAAGATGATGAAAGAAGGAGGTGCTATGGGATTAATTTCTGCACCATTTAATTATGAAGATGGAGGTCTTCAATTACCGCTACTTGTTCATACTGCTGCAAACTATATTTTAGATGCAGCCAATAATCATTTACCAGGTTACTCTGGACTTACCTCTGGTGCTGCGGAACTAATTATAGAATTTGCAAGTAAAGAACTTAAAGAAAAATATACTCCCAAGATGCTTACTGGAGATTGGGGAGGAACAATGTGTTTGACTGAACCACAAGCTGGAAGCTCTTTATCTGATATAGTTACAAAAGCTACTCCAGATGCAAACAAAGCCTACAAAATAAGTGGACAAAAAATATTTATATCAGGTGGAGATCATCAATATGCTGAAAATATAGTTCATCTTTTACTGGCAAGAATAGATGGAGCTCCCGCTGGAACAAAAGGTATATCATTATTTGTAGTTCCTAAGAAAAGATTGGATGATAACGGTGAGTTAGTAAATAATGATGTCACTACAGTTGCTGATTTCGAGAAAATGGGTCAAAAAGGTTATTGTACTACTCATCTAAGTTTTGGAGATAAAGATGATTGTCATGGTTATTTAGTAGGTGAGGAAAATAATGGTCTGAATTATATGTTTCTTATGATGAATGGTGCTCGTATTGCGGTAGGCCGAGGTGCTTCAGCAATAGCATGTGCAGCATATTACGCTTCTTTAGAGTATGCCAATGAACGCCCCCAGGGTCGTAAACTTTCATCTGATGGGACAAAGAACTTAAAAGATAAACAAAGCTTAATTATTGAACACCCTGACGTAAGGCGAATGCTTCTACTCCAAAAGTCAATGGTTGAAGGCTCAATGAATATTATCTTCAAAGCTGCAAAATATTATGATCTTCAACACAACAGCAATGATGAAAAAGAAAAGAGTAAATATCATACTTTGCTTGAGATGATAATTCCTGTAGTGAAAACTTATCCTTCAGAGGCTGGTATTTATTCAATAAACAATGGACTTCAAGTATTAGGGGGATATGGATTTTGCTCAGACTTTATTCTACAACAATATTATCGTGATATAAGAATCTCATCTATATACGAGGGAACAACTGGAATTCAATCACAAGATCTTCTTGGGAGAAAAATGATGTTAAACAATGGGGAGGGCGCTAAGCTTTTATTAGATGAAATTAAAAAGACTATTGATGAGGCAATTCAAGACGAAGACCTTAAAAAGTGGGCAGATTCATTAAGTCTACAACTTGATCAAACTCAAAAAATTTTATTTCATCTTATACCTTTTGCTGCTAAAGGAGATTATGAAAGATTTTTAGCAGACGCATCAATCTTTATGGAATTTTTCAGCCTTGTTATAATTGGGTGGTCATGGCTTGAAATTGGTGTTGCCAGTAAACGTTCGTTAATATTAAGCGGTAGTTCTGATGATTCAAGTTTCTATAAAAGTAAGCTTGATACTCTTGAATATTTTTACGCTTATGAATTGCCAAAAACAAAAGGACTTGCTGATATACTTTTACACCCCTCATCAATTACGATAAAAAAGGAAAATAAAGTAATTAGTTAAGTAATTCCAAATTACTTTAATAGTCTATATTAAAATTCAATTTTTTGTTTATCAATTGATGTATTAGCCATTCTTGCGTATGATAAGACAACTAGATCTAGGTGTTTAAACCTTATGTCCTTTGTCAAACCATTTTTATACCTAAAATATATTTGTTGAACTATAACTGCTATTTTAAAGAGTCCAAAAACAAAATAAAAAACAATCTTTTCTATATGTGCACCAAATCTACTAGAATATATTTCCAATATTTCTCCTCTCTTAGGATTATTTTCATTAGAGGTAATGTTTAAGTTAATTTCTCGCATATAATCAGGATCATCTTTATTGATCCAATAAGCAAGTGAAGTCCCTAAATCCATAAAAGGATCTCCAGTTGTGCACATCTCCCAGTCCAGAACTGATTTAACAGATAAATTATTAGAGTCTAGAACTAAATTATCATATTTAAAATCGTTATGAATAAGCGAAACATATTTCGATTCTGTAATATTCTCGTGTAACCATTTTATTACAGAATTGATCTCAGGAATATCAGAAGTTTTTGAGTTTTCATATCTCTTTGTCCAACCATGGACTTGTCTTGAAGAGTAACCTTCTGGTCTACCAAATCCTTTCAGGCCTATTTTCTCAATATTTAGTTTATGAAGCTCGACAAGTGTGTCTACAAACTCTGATGCTATAAAATTATATTTAGTTTTATCAGTAAGTATTTTTTTGTAGTTATTACTTCTAAGCACAGTGCCTCTAATCCTTTCCATTATATAGAAATCAGAACCAATTATACTTTTATCATTGCAATAATGAATTGGAGTAGGTGATTTCTTGTAATCTTTATCTAATGCAGATAATACATTAAACTCTCTACTCATATCATGACCAGACTTTATTTTTGCACCAATAGGCGGTTTTCTGAGTATATACTCTTTATTATTAGATTTAATCAAATAAGTAAGATTTGAAAATCCTGATGGAAATTGAAAAAGCTCAAAGTTACTTTTATCAATGTCCAAAAAATTTGATAAATAATTATTCAGAATTTTATTGTCAAGGCCTTCACCTTCTCTTATTTTGGTTGGATTATCAATAAATTCAGACATTATAAAATGTATAACAAGCTTTAATTTTTATAAGATTTTAAAATAAGCCTAGCTAGTCGACTTTTATGAACTTCGTCTGCACCGTCATATATTCTTGAGGCTCTTTCATGCCTGTAATATGATGATAAAATAAGATCATCCGTAAGTCCTAGTGCCCCATGAACCTGAATGGCATAATCAACAACCTTTTGAAGTACATTAGCACAATAAAATTTTATAATAGATATCTCAGCCCTAGTCTTATAGGTTCCTTGAGCATCAATTTTTTTTGCAGCATCTTGAACCATCAACCTTGCTGCATTGATTTCTGCTCTTGACTCAGCAATCCAATTCTGAATAGTCTGTTTGTCAGAAAGCATTTTTCCTTTAGATATTTCTCTTGATACTGCTCTTTCACACATCAGATTAAATGCTCTTTCACACATACCTATCCATCTCATACAATGATGAATCCTTCCAGGTCCTAATCGTTTTTGAGCAATAGCAAACCCCTCTCCTTCAGAACCCAAAACATTTGTAATAGGTACTTGTACATTATTAAATTTTATTTCAGCATGACTTTCCCATCCTGCTCCTGGATGCCCCATAATTGAGACATTTCTAATAAATTCAATACCTTCTGTTTTTAATGGAACAATTATTTGACTGGCTTTTTTATGGACATCCTCCCCATCAGGATCAGTTACTACCATTACTATAGCAAAGTATGCGCCATCAAAGCTTGAGGTAAACCATTTATGACCATTGATAATATAGTTATCGTTTTCTTTTTTTGCAGTTGTCCCCATTCTTGTTGGATTTGATCCTGCATATTGAGGCTCAGTCATTGCAAAACAACTTCTAATTTTTCCTTCTAAAAGAGGTTGTAAATACTGTTTCTTTTGTTCTTCTGTTCCAGTTTCAATTAACACTTCCATATTCCCTGCATCTGGAGCTTGACAATTAAAAACATAAAAACCATAAGGACTTGCACCAAGAATTTCGCTTACCTCTCCATGTTGTTCTAGAGATAAACCCAGACCACCATATTCTTTTGAAACTTGAGGCAGCCAGAAGCCCATTTTTTTTACTTTCTCTCTTAACTCATTAAGCTTAGGAAGCTTCTCACTCCAATCTGAATTAACAATCCATGGTTCAAGTGATATTAATTCATCATTTACAAATGTTCTAATTTTTTCTTTTACTTCTTTAAAGTTCATTTTTAATTCTTAGATAGGTTTATATTATTTAACTTGGAAGTGAATATATTAGAGATATTGTTTCGGCCACACATACAGGCTTGGTCTCTCCATCAACTTCAAATATAATTTTAAATGTATATTTTGCTCCTCCTGAAACTTCCTCAATATTAATTAAAGATACTTTACCTCTAAATTTTGATTCTGCAGGAGTTGCATTTGGAAATCTAACCTTTTCAAGGCCATAGTTTACTGCCAGAGCAATATTATTAAGCTTTAATGTTTGAAACACAACCTGTGAGGCGAAAGATAATACATGAAACCCATGAGCTATGGTTTTTTTATATGGAGAATATTTTGCAGCTTTTTCTTGATCAAGGTGAATCCACTGTTTATCTTGAGTTAATTCAGCAAATGAGTTCACTTTTTGTTGTGACATATCAAACCAGTCTGAAATACCAATTTCCTTTCCAAGGTATTTATTTAAATCTTCTAAATTTTCTATTTCTGTTGAATAAGGTTTTTCCATAATACTTTATTAATTTATCATATATCCACCATCTATATTAAATGTCTCTCCAGTTGTATAACTTGAAGCTTCTGAAGCAAGGTAGAGAGCCATACCTGATATTTCGTCAGGTTCTCCTGCTCTTCGAATTGGAAGATCGCCAAGCCAGGTTTCTAACATTTCTTCATTTTGCCAAAGCACTGAACTTAATTTCGTTTTAATTAATCCGGGGCAGATTGCATTTGACCTTACTCCATATTTTCCCCACTCTTTTGCCTGAGACTTAGTAAGCATTGAAATAGCCGCTTTACTTATAGAATATACTCCCAGCCCTTTATCGGGTTTATGTCCCTCAACTGATGATATATTGATTATCGATCCTGATTTATTTTTCTTCATATATTTAAATGCTAGATTAGATAGTTTGAAAGGAGATTTTGTATTTATATCTAGTATTTTATTGAAGAGTTTTTCATCAGCATTTTCCAGTCGATCATATACTGGATTTATTCCAGCATTATTAACAAGTATGTCAATTTTTCCATATTTATTAATTGTAGTTTCAATTAGATTTGTTAACTGGTCATCTTCTCCTACATGACAAATACAAGTATTTGCATTATATCCGTCAGCCTTTATTTCACTAACAACTTTGTCAATGGCGTCTTGTGATCGACTACTAACAACTACATTTGCTCCAAATTCTGCAAATGCCTTAGCTATTGAAGCTCCGATACCTTTGCTGGCTCCAGTAACTATAGCTACCTTATCAGTTAAATCAAATAAGTTCTTATATTTTTTTTTCATTTAGATATTCTGATTATCATTTTTGTGTAATATACTAATTGATTTAATTTGATTACTATCATTGTTATGTAAATAGGGGAAAAACTAAAAAATTAAAACTGCAAAGCCTATCATTGTTTTTAAAGCTGAAAATAATCTTATATATTTAAATAAAAACCAAAAGATATGAGTGCAAATGAAGAACTATTTGAATTAAAATTCTACGAATGGGAGGAAAAGTTTAAAGACAAACCTTATCTAAGACAGCCAATTGGTGAAAAATGGGAAGAATATACTTGGGGGCAAGTTGGGGATATGGCAAGAAGATTAGCCTCTGGACTTAAATCTCTTAATCTTAGGGAGGGTGCTCACATTGGTATTTATTCTAAAAATTGCAGAGAATGGATAATCTCAGATCTAGCAATCGTAATGTCAGGATATGTATCTGTTCCATTTTTTCCCTCTTTAAATGGTAAAGAACTCTCTTACATTATGGATTATGGGGACGTTGACGCTCTTTTCATTGGAAAAATTGAAACTTGGGATGAAATCAAAAATGATTTACCTGCTGAAATGCCAATTATAAGATTTCCTAAATATGAGGGTTGTTCAAATGTTACAATAGGACATGAATGGCATGAACTTATTAATAGTCATGATCCAATTCAAAACCCAAATACCCCAAAGCTTTCAGATCTATGGACTATTATTTTTACATCTGGTACAACAGGTAACCCAAAAGGAGTTATGCTAACATATCAAGCGATTGATGGTATCAAAGTAGTTCTAGATGACCCTAACAATCCTCTAGGTATTAAACATACTGGAAACAATGATTTTATTTCCTACTTGCCCTTAAATCATATTTTTGAGAGAGTTGTAATAGAATGGTGTTCATTCAGATATGGTGGAACTATTTCATTTGTAGAATCTATTGAAACTTTTGGCCAAAATTTAAAAGATGTTCAACCCCATGTTTTTGCTGGAGCTCCTAGAGTTTGGACTAAACTTCAAATGGGAATCCTATCTAAATTTCCTCAAAAAAGGTTAGACACTTTGCTTAAAATTCCATTGCTTTCTGGTGTGCTAAAAAAATTAATTAGAAAAGGTCTTGGGTTTAGTAAAGTAAGAGTAACAGTATCAGGATCAGCTCCTATGCCTGTTGAATTGATAGAGTGGTTTAGAAAAGTTGGCGTGTATATAACAAATGGATATGGAATGACTGAAAATTGTGCCATATGTAGCTCAGTTGATGGTAGAGATTTTGAAAAGCTAAACACTGTTGGAAAGGCTCAGAAAGGAGTTGAGCTTAAGATTGACAAAGGTACAGGTGAAATACTTATGCGTGGACCATTTGTAATGATTGGGTATTATAAAAATGAAGTGTTATCAAATGAGACACTAAGAGGTGGATGGCTTCACACAGGAGATAAAGGTTTCTTAGATGATGATAAGTATTTACACATAACAGGAAGAGTAGCAGACAGTTTTAAAACTTCAAAAGGAGAATATATTGAGCCCCTGACATTAGAGCAGTTCTTCGTTAACATGAATGAAATTGAAGAAGTCTGTGTAGTGGGTCTGGGTATTGCTCAACCGATGTGTTTAATTCAGCTATCTGAAATAGGTAAAAGTATACCAGAAGATAAATTATCAAAAAGGTTTTCTGATACTCTTTCAACTGTCAACAAAAGCCTTGTAAATTACAAGAAGATTTCAACGCTTATTATTGTTAAAGATATCTGGACGCAGGAAAATGGAATTGTTGGACCAACTCAAAAATTAAAAAGAGGAGCAGTTGACGAGAAATACAATAAAAACTATCTAAGCTGGCATGAATCGGGAAAGAATATAATTTTTGAAGGGACCTTTTAACAGGTGTTGTACTTAATAACTTCCATTTACTAGATTAAATTCATTTGGTTGATGAAAAAAATTATATTAACTTGGTTTTAAATCAGATCAAGCAATACGTTGAAAACCATTGAATTTATTATATACAACGTATATTCTTGTTATAATTTTATAAACTAGTTATTGAAAAGGATTAACTTTGCAATAACAAAACCTAATTAATATGAAAAATATTTTAAATAAATATTATTTGGCCTTTATGGCTGTAATTCTATTTGGTAGTGTTTATTCTCAAAATCAAATATCAGGATCTGTTATGGATGGTGATAATATGGAGGCAATTCCAGGGGTAAACGTTATCATTGATGGAACAAATATTGGGACAGTAACTGACTTTGATGGAAATTTCTCCTTTAATACAAGTCAGGATCTTCCTTTAACTATAGTGGTTAGTTATGTAGGGTACTCTGCTGAAAGAGTTGTGGTTACCTCTGCTAATCAAGATATTAACGTATCCCTTACTGTGGGTCAAAACCTTGAAGAAATAGTGATATCTGCTTCTAGGAGAGCTCAAAAAGTTACAGAGGCTCCTGCCTCAGTAAGTGTAATTTCTACTAGAGAAATTGAAAATTCAGCTCAGGTAACAGAACCAACAAGAATACTTGTTTCTGTTCCAGGTGTACAAATCCAACAACAAACTGCTAACTCTCTCAACATAGAGATGAGAGCTGGGTCTGGAGTTTTCGGTACATCTACATATGTAATGAAAGATAACAGAGGATTAATAACTCCAGCTGCAGGAACTTTCTTTAGTTTCCAACAAGGTCTATCAAATCTTGATCTAGCCTCAGTAGAGGTAGTAAGAGGTGCTGCAGGTGTTCTTTATGGACCAGGTGTAACTTCAGGTGTTGTTCACTTTAGAACTAAAAGTCCTATTGACTTTACAGGTAATTCTGCATCTTTTTGGGGTGGAGAAATGAATGCTTTTGGTTCAGAGTTTAGAATTGCAAGGGCGAACGATAGTAAAACTTTTGGATGGAAAATTAATGCTAGATATAATTCTGGTGATGACTTCGTCTATGATGATGAAGCAGCAATAGCTGATGAGGTTGGTGGAATTAATAGTATAATTAGACAACCTATTATTAAAGACATGATGGTTGACCCTGTTGCTTCTCAAAATGGTGAAATCCTTTATGATTTTACTGGAGGAAATGCTATAATAGATAATTACAGCAATGTTGCATTTGACACAACTCTAGAATGGAGACCAAGTGACGATACTAACTATCAAGTTAGTGCTGGTATGAGTAATGGTGGTGGTTTGTTTTTTCAAGATTTAGGTGTTTCATATGCGGATGGAAATACATATTGGGGTCAAGTTCAAGCTACTATGGGTAACTGGTATGCTCAAGCATTTATAGATCATAATGATGGTGGTAGCGCAGATAACCCAACATTCTTGTATGGTACAGGGTTACGTCAGGTTGCTGAAAGAACATCTATAGAAGCTCAAATTCAATATAATTTTGACATGCCATGGTTATTTGATTCAGAGTGGACAGTAGGATATGACTATAGAGACACTGATTCAAATTCCGATTATACACTCTGGGGAAGAAATGAGGACACTGATGACTATGTAACCAATGGTTTGTATGGACAAGGAACTTTAGCAATGTCAGAAAAAGTAGATCTTGTGGTTGCTGGTAGATATGATCAAGCTAGTTTTATTAGCACAGGAGAATTTGCTCCTAGAGCAGCTCTTGTATACAAGGCTTCAGACAAGACAACATGGAGATTAGCTTACAACAAAGCTTTATCTGGACCTCCTGCACTTGCAATGTATATTGACTTCCCAATTAGAACTGCACAACCTGGGGTTTTAGGTGCATGGTTAAGTGGTCAAAGTACACCACAGCGTTTTGGTGATCCATCAACTCAAGTAATTGATTTAGCAGGTCTTCCTGTTGATCTTCCTGTTTCAGCTGCAAGCGGTGGAATGCCACTCGCAATTCCTTATGGTAATGTTGCTGCTTCTTCTCTAGCAGGTTTATATGCTCAGGCTCCTTCGCTTCAACCATTACTAACTCCATTTTTCGCAAGCTATATGGGGCCATCTGGTGGATCAGGAATTCTAAGTCCTTATGATTTCTTCGAACCTACTCAAACTACTGGTAATAGAGATACAGCTGGGGGAAGGTTTAATTCTGTTGAAAACTTTGAATTAGGACTAACCACCTTTGTTGGTAAAAAGTTAAGAATTAGTGCTGATATATATTCATATGTTAACCAAGGGTTTACAAACTTTACTGCAATCGGAGATACATACGCGTTAGTTGGATCAGATATTGCTACTGACCTAGGAAATGCTGTTGCTGCTGATGCTACTGCATACGTAACTGGTGCTATAACTGCTGCTACAACCCAGACTTATCAAGGACTTGCTGCACAATTTGGACTTCCATTTAGTGTTGTTGCTTCTGGTGCTCTTGCAGCGCAAGGTGTACCTTCTCTTGACGCTTCAATTGCAGGTGGTGTAGCTCAAGCTGTAGGCGGAATTAACAATGCATTTAACGCAGGTGGTGCTGGATTTGTTAGCCAATTAGGCCCACTATTTGGTGCTATAGGTGCTGTTGAATCTGATAGAGTTCCTCAAGGAGAT
>CABYMF010000006.1 GCA_902519955.1 uncultured Bacteroidota bacterium
CCAGTATGGAAAGCCTCTTTAACACCATCATATCCATATATTGTACCTCCTGTTGGGAAATCAGGAGCTTTTACGTATTGAATAAGTTCATCTATTGTTATATCATTATTGTCTATATACTTCATAATTCCATCAATAACTTCGGATAAATTATGGGGAGGCATATTTGTTGCCATTCCAACTGCAATTCCTGAAGCTCCATTTATTATCAGTGCCGGAACTCTTGTTGGTAACACTGTTGGCTCCATAATAGTATCATCAAAGTTTAGCTGAAAATCAACAGTCTCTTTATCAATATCTGATAATAATTCTTCAGATATTTTTTGCATTCTCGCCTCTGTATATCTCATTGCTGCAGGACTATCTCCATCAACTGATCCAAAGTTACCTTGACCATCAACTAGATTATACCTTAAACTCCATTCCTGAGCCATTCTAACCATTGTATCGTATACAGAACTATCACCGTGAGGGTGATATTTACCCATTACGTCTCCAACAATTCTGGCAGATTTCTTGTAAGAAGATGATGATCTAACACCCATTTCATTCATCCCAAATAGGACTCTTCTATGAACAGGCTTTAATCCATCTCTAACGTCAGGTAAAGCTCTTGAAACAATTACAGACATCGAGTAATCGATGTAAGCAGACTTCATTTCATCTTCGATCTTTATGGGGATTAACTTTTCTTTTTCCATAACAATATATTATTGCTAAAATACTTAATCAGGTAATATTTTAAACTCTTTATTTATCTAAAAACATATAATTTATTAACATTATTAATTGAAAAGTTTTATCGTGAAATAAGCAATTAGTATGAGTATTTTCTTTGTTAATTTATATTATTGATATATTTTAGTCAACTAATTTAAATATGATGGATGATAATTTCTCTTCAAGAGTTAAAGATGTAATTTCTTACAGTAAAGAAGAGGCCTTAAGACTAGGCCACAAACAGATAGGCACTGAACATTTACTTCTGGGTATGCTCAGAGATGGTGGAGGTAAAGCTATTTTAATATTAAACTCAATTGATGTAAACCTAGATGAACTTAGAAAAAAGATTGAAATTTTAAATCCGTCTATTATAGATAGTTCATCGTTAAATCTGAATGAAAAAAAGAATCTTCATCTCACGAGGCAAGCTGAGAGAGCCTTAAAAACAACTTTTTTAGAAGCAAAATTATTTCAAAGTACAAACATAAATACCGCACACTTACTTCTTTGTATTTTAAGAAATGATAATGACCCTATTACAAAGGTTTTATTAAAAATGGATATTACTTATGATAATGTTAAAGAAAAGTTTAAATCCATGATTAACGACCCAGGTTCTGATGATATAATTGAATATCCTTCTTCTTCTGCATTCCCAGACGAAAAAGATGATGCTGATGAATCCAAAAACCCTTTTTCTTCTAAACAAAAAACTAAATCTTCATCTAATACTAAAACTCCAGTTTTAGATAATTTTGGTAGAGATATGACCGCTTTGGCTGAGTCGAATAAGTTAGACCCTGTTATAGGGAGGGATAAAGAGATTCAAAGAGTATCTCAAATTTTGAGTAGAAGGAAAAAGAATAATCCTCTTTTGATTGGTGAACCAGGTGTTGGAAAATCTGCAATCGCTGAAGGTCTAGCTTTGAGAATAATTCAAAAAAAAGTTTCAAGAATTTTGTATGGTAAAAGAGTCATAACGCTTGACCTAGCAAGTCTTGTTGCTGGAACTAAATATAGAGGTCAATTTGAAGAGAGAATGAAAGCTGTAATGAATGAGCTTGAAAAAAATAGAAATATAATTTTATTTATTGACGAAATCCATACAATTGTAGGAGCAGGAGGTGCTACTGGTAGTCTTGACGCTTCTAATATGTTTAAACCTGCTCTTGCAAGAGGAGAGATTCAATGTATAGGAGCTACTACTCTAAATGAATACAGTCAACACATTGAAAAAGATGGTGCACTTGAAAGAAGATTTCAAAAAATATTAGTTGAAGAGACCAATAAAGATGAAACAATTGAAATTTTGAGAAACATTAAAGATAAATATGAGTCACATCATAATGTAAATTATACTGACGAAGCTTTAATTGCTTGCGTTGAACTTAGCCAAAGATATATAACTGATAGGTTTCTCCCAGATAAGGCGATTGATGCTTTAGATGAGGCTGGTTCAAGAGCACACATAAATAACATGGATGTCCCCGAGGAAGTAGTGCTAATGGAAAAACAATTAGAAGATGTAAGAGAATTAAAAAACTCAGTTGTCAAGAAGCAAAAATATGAAGAAGCTGCTAAACTTCGAGATGATGAGAAAAGAGTTGAAAAGAAACTTGTCGAAGCTCAAAACAGGTGGCATGAGGACTCTAAGTTAAATAGAATTAAAGTTGATGAGAATGAAATCGCTGATGTTGTATCTATGATGACAAATATCCCTGTTAATAAGATTGTCTCTACTGAAAAAAATAAATTATCAAAACTTGAAAGTATTATTAAGGATAAAATTATTGGTCAGGACGATGCTATATCTAAAGTTGTGAAATCTATTCAAAGAAATAGAGCTGGTCTAAATTCTCCTAATAGACCTATTGGTTCTTTTATCTTTTTAGGTCAAACTGGTGTTGGTAAAACTCAATTAGCTAAAGTTTTAGCCTCTGAGATTTTTGAATCCGAAGAAAATCTTATTAGAATAGATATGAGTGAATATATGGAAAAGTTTTCAGTATCTAGACTCATTGGTGCACCTCCAGGATATGTTGGGTATGAAGAAGGAGGTCAGCTAACAGAAAAAGTAAAAAGAAGACCATACTCTGTAGTATTATTTGATGAAATAGAGAAAGGGCATCCAGATATATACAGTATGCTTCTTCAAATATTAGATGATGGCTTTCTTACTGACAGTGTTGGTAGAAAAATAAACTTTCAAAATACAATTATTATAATGACATCAAATATAGGTGTTAAACAAATTAATGATTTTGGCATTGGTGTAGGTTTTGAGACTAAATCATCAATAGACCAGACATCTCTAACTGAACAAAAAGTTATTCAAAGAGCACTAAAGAATACTTTTGCTCCAGAGTTCCTTAACAGAATTGATGATTGTATAATATTTAATTCATTATCGATAAAAGAGATTAATAAAATAGTATCCATAGAAATTGACAAACTTAAAGAAAGAGTTAGCGGTATTGGATATGATCTATTTATCTCAGCAAAAGCAAAAGCATTTATATGTGATAAAGGGTTTGATAAAAAAAATGGTGCAAGACCTCTCAATAGAATGATACAAAAATACATTGAAGACTTAATCGCAGAAAATCTTGTTTCTGAAAAAATTAAGCAGGGTGATAAGTTATATATTGATCATAAATCTGAATCTGAGGTACTAACATTATTAATTAATAAAAATGAAATAGCTTCTTGAAAGTCTTAAAGTTTGGCGGTACATCTGTCGCTAATTCAGAATCAATATCTAAAGTAATATCAATTTTGAATAACAATCAAGATAATAATATTCTGGTTGTTGTTTCTGCACTTGGAGGTATAACGAACCTTCTTCAAAAGTGCTTGACGCACAAGGGAAAATCAACTGATAATGTTTTAAAGGAGATAGAAGAAAGACACCTTGAGATAATCAACAATTTATCAAGTACTAATGTTCAGGGTTATCTAAAGAGTTTTTTAAAAGAAAAATTAAATCAGCTTGAAGAAATTCTTGATGCTATTTCAAAAATTGATGAAGTAACAAAAAAAACTGTCTCAAAAGTATTAACTCTTGGAGAAGTCCTATCAAGTAATATAATCTTTCAAATTCTCAAACAAAAAGGATTTGATATTTCATATATAAATTCACAAGAATTAATTTATACCAAAAAGCTGAATAATAATGAAATATTAGACGCAGAAAAGTCATCAATAAATATTAAGAATAAAATTGACCTTGTAGACTCGAGGGTAATAATTACACCTGGGTATATTTGCTCGAATGAGTTAGATGAAATTTCAAATCTTGGAAGAGGAGGTTCTGACTATAGTGCATCTATATATGCAAAATATTGTAATGCAAAATCTTTAGAAATATGGACTGATGTCAGTGGAGTTTTTAGTGCAAACCCTACAATTGTAGAAAATGCTTCACCAATCGAGTTTTTATCATACAAAGAAGCCATGGAGTTATCGTTTTTTGGTGCTAAAGTGATATATTTTCCCACACTTCAACCATTAATTGAAGAGAATATTCCTGTTTACATAAAAAATACCTTTGATCAAGATGCAGTTGGAACATGCATTTCAAACTCTACGAAACTTGATGAAGATGAAATTGTAAAAGGTATAAGTCATATTGACAATATCTCTGTAATTAATTTTGAGGGATCAGGAATGGTTGGAGTCCCTGGTTTTTCAAAAAGATTTTTTGAGTCATTGTCATCAAGGCAAATTAATGTTGTAATGATCACTCAAGCATCCTCAGAATTTTCTATATGTATAGCTGTAAACACGTTTGATGCCAAACTAGCAAAGGAAGTTATTGACAATGAATTTGAATTTGAAATATCTCAAAAAAGAATAAATGAGTCTCAGATTGAATCTAATCTTTCAAATATTGCTATTGTTGGTGATAAGATGAAGAGTAAAAAAGGTATAAGTGGAAAACTATTTCATGCTCTGGGTCAAAATAATATTAATATAAGAGCAATTGCCCAAGGAGCCTCTGAAAGAAATATTTCAATCATAATTGACAAAGACAATACTAAGAAAGCACTAAATGCATTGCATGAAACTTTTTTTGAGGAGAATCTTAAAGATATTCACATATTTATCATAGGAGTTGGAAATGTTGGATGTTTTCTAATTGAACAAATAAGGAATCAAAAAGAGTTTATTGCAAAAAACCTAAAAATAAACCTCAAAGTTCTTGGAGTTTCTAATTCAAGGAAAATGATTATCTCTGACTCAGAAATTGATTTAAAATATTGGTCAAAAGATCTTGACAAATCAAAAATAGTTGCAGATTCTATTGGTTTTCAAAATAAAATTCTTGAACTAAATCTAAGAAATAGTCTATTTATTGACAATACTGCAAGTGATTTAATACCAAATACTTATAGTGAATACTTAAATAATGGAATCGGAGTAATAACTTGTAACAAAATAGCTAATTCCGGAACGCTTAATATCTATGAGAATTTGAAATCATTATCAAGAAATAACAATTGCTCATTTCTCTATGAAACAAATGTAGGAGCTGCACTACCTGTTATAAGTACATTAAATAACTTAATTAATTCTGGTGATAAAATAATAAAAATTGAAGCTGTGCTCTCCGGAACATTAAATTATATTTTCAATAGTTTTAATAAAATTGATACATTCCACAAAATTGTATCCAAAGCAGTAGATCTTGGTTATACTGAGCCAGACCCTAAGATAGATTTGTGTGGTGTAGATGTTTCAAGAAAAATATTGATACTAGCAAGAGAAAGTGGATATAAATTAGAAATCGAAGATATTAAGATAAACCACTTTCTTCCAAATGATTCTATCAAAGCTGAATCTAAAGAAGACTTCTTATTATCACTAGAAAATAACAAAGATCATTTTAACACTATTCTTAAAAAATCCCAAGAGAATAATTCAAGATTGAAATTTGTAGCTAAATTAGATAAAGGTAAAGCTAGTGTTGGACTAGAATCAGTTAGCTCTGAGCACCCATTTTATGATTTAGTAGGGTCTGATAATATAACTGTATTTTATACAGAGAGATACAAAGATTCACCTCTAGTTGTTAAAGGTGCTGGTGCAGGCGGAGAGTTTACAGCGTCTGGTGTCTTTGCTGATATTATTAAAGCTAGTCAAGGAAATGAATAGTATTAAAGTTTTTTCTCCAGGAAGTATTACAAATTTATCATGTGGATATGACATTCTTGGATTATGTCTTGAAAACCGAGGAGATGAAATAACAGTATCAAAAACTAGCTCTAAAGGAATTATCATTAGTACCGTTGAAGGTTATAATTTGACTAATGATATAAATGAAAATGTAGCAGGTATTGCAGCTCAAGCAATGCTTAAAGAAATTAAGGTTAATAATGGATTTAAAATTGAAATAAAGAAAGGTATTAAGCCTGGAAGTGGAATTGGAAGTTCAGCAGCAAGTTCAGCAGGCACAGTCTTTGCAATAAATCAACTTCTTGACTCCCATTTTAGTCAAGTAGATTTAATCAGATTCTCTATGGAGGGTGAAAAATTTGTAAGTGGATCTTATCATGCAGATAATGTTGCTCCAATAATTTTAGGTGGAATTTCTCTTGTTAGATCTGTAGCTGAAATTGATGTTGTAAAACTCCCTTCACCAAAAGATCTAGAAGTAGTTATTGTTAGGCCAAATATTGAAATCAAAACTTCAGATTCAAGAAAAGTTGTAAAGAAAAAAGTCAGTATTGAAAAAATGGTTAAACAATCTGCAAATTTGGGCTCATTTATAAGTAGTCTATACACAGAAGATTTTAATCTAATGTCAAAATCAGTAATAGATGAAGTTGTTGAGCCAGATAGAGCATTCTTAATACCTGAGTTTAATGAAGTCAAAGAAATATCTATTAAGAACGGTTGTATTGCAGTTGGAATATCAGGGTCTGGTCCATCAATTTTTTCTTTATCAAATAACCGCATTTCTTCTACTAAAATATTAGATGGTATATCAAAACATTATAAAAAATTAAATATTGATTATGATGGATTTATATCTAAAATTAATAGTCAAGGAATTAAAATTCTTTATTCAAAGTGAAATATGTTAGCTTAAATCATAATTCCTCCCCCACCTCATTTATGAAGGCTGTAATAAATGGATTGGCACCTGATAGAGGTCTTTATTATCCTCAAGAAAATATAACTCTATCTAAAAAATTTATTCAATCAATTAAAACTATAGATGATGTTGAAATTTGTTATGAAATTATAAATAGATATGTAGGTAATGAAATTCCAAAGTCTAAACTTATTGATATTATAGAGAAAACAATTTCATTTAAAATACCATTAAAAAAAATTGATAATTCTATTTATTCACTTGAATTATTCCATGGTCCCACTTTAGCATTTAAAGATATCGGTGCAAAATTTATGGCTCAATGTCTTGACTATTTTAAGAGTAATTATAGTTCAAAAAAAATAACTGTATTAGTTGCTACGTCCGGTGATACTGGTGGTGCTGTAGCAAGAGGATTTATAAATACAAAAGATATTGAGGTCTGTATTTTATATCCTAAGGGTAAGATTAGTAGTGTTCAAGAGCAACAGATAACAACAAATGGAAATTATGTTAAAGCAATTGAGGTTGAAGGAGATTTTGATAAATGTCAATCAATGGTAAAGAAAGCATTTAATGACGAAGAAATTAACAGGAAGATTGCTTTGACATCTGCAAATTCAATTAATGTTGCAAGGTGGTTACCTCAAATGTTTTATTATTTTTTAGCTTATAAAAAAATTAAAAATAAAAAAGAAATCTTGTTTTCGGTCCCAAGTGGAAACTTTGGGAACATCTGTGCTGGAATATTGAGCAAATCAATGGGGCTACCTATTGATCACTTTATTGCATCTACAAATATTAATGATACAATTCCAAGATATATAAAAGATGGTGTTTTTGAACCTCACCTAACAAAAAGGACAATCTCGAATGCAATGGATGTATCTGAACCAAGCAACTTTATTAGGATTCAAAAAATATTTAATAATGATCTGCAAAAATTAAGAAAGAATATATCAGGCTTTAGTTTTGATGATAAATCAACAGAAGAAGCAATGAGATCACTGTTTAATTCATATAATTATCTATCAGACCCACATTCTGCTGTTGGATATTTAGGGCTAAAAAAATATATGGCAATGAATAAGATTAAGGATATAAATGGAATATTTATTTCAACAGCACATAGTATAAAATTTAAAGACGTTGTTGAGAAAGCTATAAACAGAAATATTAACTACCCAAAGGCAATTAAAGATATTATGGGTAAAGAGAAGATTTCATCATCAATTGAAAACTACTCTGAGTTAAAAGAGTACTTATTATACAGAAATTAAATTAATGAAGAAGACAATTCTTTTTGATAGGCATAAAGAATTAAATGCAAAAATTTTTGAGTTTGCTGGATATATGATGCCAATAAGCTATACTTCAGTTAATGAAGAGCATATTCACGTGAGAAATAGTCTTGGAATATTCGATGTTTCACACATGGGTGAGTTTGAAATTTCGGGGATAAATTCAACTGAATTTATTCAAAGGCTATGCTCAAATGACATATCGAAAATTGAAGTTGGGAGAGCTCAATATAATTGTATAATCAATGAATCTGGAGGAATAATAGATGATTTGATTGTTTACAGGCTAGAAACAAAAAAATATCTTTTAGTAGTAAATGCATCAAACATATTAAAGGATTGGCAGTGGATAGTTGATAAAAATAAAAAGTTTAATTGCTCTATAACTAACTTATCTGATGATATTTCACTTCTTGCTATCCAAGGTCCTCAGGCAGAATTATTTTGTCAAAATTTCTCAAGTGACAGTCTATTAGAACTAAAAAATTATTCTTTTATAATTGGAGAGTTTGCTGGATGTGAAGACATTATTATTTCTAAAACTGGTTACACTGGTTCTGGTGGATATGAGATATATATTCCAAACAATAAAGCTTTAAAAATTTGGGATGCTTTATTTTCAAATAAAGAATATGATCTAAAACCTATTGGACTAGCTGCAAGAGATACTTTAAGAATTGAAATGGGTTATTGCTTGTATGGTAATGATATTAATGAAAAAACTTCCCCATTAGAAGCAAATTTAAGATGGATTACTAAGGTCAAAACTAATTTTATAGGAAGTAATACCATTAAGGCAGAAATTCAGAAGGGATTAAAGAGAAAGCTAATTGGTTTTAAAATGCTAGAAAAATCTATTCCTAGAAATGGATATGAAATTTACAGTCTAGAAAAAAAAATAATTGGTAAAGTGACTTCAGGAACATTCTCTCCAATTTTAAAAATTGGAATTGGTTTAGCATATATCGACAATGAATATCTGGAAGAAAAAATTATTTATATTAAAATAAGAGAGAACCTTGTTAAGGCAGAGATATTTAGACCTCCATTTATATAGCAATATGGGAAGAGCATTTGAATTTAGAAAAGCAAGAAAAATGAAAAGATGGTCTAATATGTCTAAGACATTCACAAGAATTGGAAGAGAGATAATTATTACAGTTAAAGAGTCTGGTCCAGATCCTTCTTCAAATTCAAGGTTAAGAGCTATTATTCAAAATGCTAAGGCAGCGAACATGCCTAAAGATAACATTGAAAGAGCTATAAAAAAGGCATCTGAAAAAAGCTCTGAAAATTTTAAAGAACTACTTCTAGAAGGATATGCACCTCATGGTATAGCTATTCTTGTAGAGGCCACAACAGATAATAATAATAGAACTGTTGCTAATATCAGAAGTTACTTTAATAAATGTGATGGAGGCCTAGCAACTTCAGGATCAGTTGATTTTTTATTTGATCATTTATGTTTCTTCCAAATAAAAGATCAAGGTATTGATATTGAAGAGCTTGAGCTAGATCTTATAGATTTTGGTGTTATTGAATTGAGTAAATTAGAAAATGAGATCAGTATTACAGCTAGGTTTGAAGATTTTGGATCAATTCAAAAAGAATTAGAAAGAAGAGAACTTGAAATTTCTTCTAGTGAGTTTGAAAGGGAGGCAAAAATCAACAAGACCTTAAATGAGGATGAAAGATTAAAGGTAGAGAGGCTGATAAATATGATCGATGAAGATGAAGATGTTCAAAATGTCTATCACGATATGAAGACTATTGATTAAAGTTTATTTCTTGAAATAACATCACTTACTTTATTTTCAAGTTTAATAAAGTCTTTATTTATATCTCCTGTGGGGTAAAATTTATTATTAATTACAACCTCTTTCTTGATATAGTCAAATGAGACCATCAAAATGGGTAGATTTGCTTTTAATGCAATATAATAGAAGCCTGATTTCCACTTTTTAACTTTTTTTCTTGTGCCTTCTGGAGCTATTGCAAGGATTTGAATTTCATTTTGATTAAATAAATTGACAACTTCATCAACAAGATTTGTGTTTTTACTTCTATCTACAGGAATTCCTCCTAGAAATTTAAAAAAGAAAGATGTGATTGGATTGAATAACTCTTTTTTACCAATAAATTTTATTTTCAAACCTGAATATGTTCTTATTAATACTGCAATAATTAAGTCAAAATAACTTGAATGAGGAACTACAGCGATGACATACTTTTCGTTTGAGGGTAGTGAGCCTATGACTTTCCAACAAATTATTTTTTTTAAAATAAATTTTGATAAAGCTTTAATCATCTGACGACATATATTTTTTAGCATCTAAAAGATCCTCTGGAGTGTCTATAGATATCCCATGAAAGTCGGTATTTATCATTCTAATTTTTTTTGAGTTCTCGATTATTCTGAGACCTTCAAGATTTTCAATGGTTTCTAGATTTGACCTTTCTAATCTAGAAAATTCAATTAAAGCATTCTTCAAAAATGCATAAACACCGACATGACGATTATAATCATTAATTTTTTTTGATCCATATGGAATGGGTAATCTTGAAAAACACAAAGCATCAGAATAATTATCAACTGTTACTTTTACATTATTTGGATTATTTATCTCATCGAAAGATTTAAATTTAGTCATAAGTGAAGCCATTCTGACTTTTGGGTCATCAAAGGATTTAATTAGTTCTCCTAATGCAATTTTATTGATAAATGGTTCATCACCCTGAAGATTGACAATAATATCACAGTCTATATCGATAGCCGCCTCAGCAATTCTATCTGTACCTGATTGATGATTTTTAATAGATTTAAATGTCCTACCTCCAACTGATTTAATTAGTTTAATTATTTGATCATTACCACTTACCACATAAACCTCATCAAAAAGATTAGTATCTATTGCAGCATTAAAGGTCTTAATAATGATAGGCACTCCATCTATTTCCTTAATTAATTTATTAGGAAACCTTTTAGATTCAAGTCTTGCAGGGATTAAGGCTATAGTTTTCATGTGTAAATATTTTTCTAATATAATTCATTTATATATTGTTTAACGAAAAAAAAAAAATTGTAGATTTGTTTAAATCAAAAAAATACCAAGATGAATAAAAAACGTGCATTAGAATTATTTTTATGGGTTCTCTCAATATTTTTTGCCTCTCAAATATACAGTTCTATTAACGGACCAATAAAATTTAATCAAGTAAAAAACGATAGGTATACTCAGGTTATAGACAGACTTAAGGATATTAGGACTGCTCAAATTGCTCATAAAGATGTAAATGGCGTTTATGCAAACAATTTTGATAGTTTAGTTAGTTTTATTGATAACGGTATTTTCACAGTAATTGAAAAAAGAGATTCATCTTATTTAGAGTACAATAGGACTTACAGGATTGATATGTTAAAAGAAGTTGAGATTGTTGACACTTTAGGATTTGTTCCTGTCAAAGATTCTTTATTTGGAGATAACGAATCATACAAAATGATGGCTAAAGTTCCAATTGAAGGTACTGACTCAGAGTTCTCAATAAAAGCTGATATAATTGATAAGAATGGATACCAAGTACCTGTCTTTGAAGTGAAAGTAAAAAAAGATGTTGTTTTGTTTGACCAAAATAAAGATTTACTAGATCAAGAAAACAAAGTTATCTCTGTAGACGGAGTTAATGGACCCGAGATTATTTTAGGATCAATGAGTGACGTAAGCACAAGCGGAAATTGGCCTACAATTTTTGATGCAAAAAACAAAGACTAAGATTAGTAAGGCTTCTATTTATCAGTTTGAATCATTCTTTCATTTACGCTTTTTGAGTGAGAGTATCTCATCATCATATACCGATAAAGTCAAATTGCCTAAAATTTCAAAAATTTTTAAAAATTCACCTGTAAACTCACTAGAGGTTATACATTTTAATTCACCTCCCTCAATAATTCCAGTTAAATTTTATGATAAAGATATTAAGGCTAAGTATTTAGAAACCAATATAGGCTCTATTAATAATATTGATGAGGATATATCTGCTGATCAAAAAATTAATGTTGTCTATTCAAAGAATAAAGACTTATCAAAGATTTTAGGTTTAAATAAACAAAAATATAGTCATGTAAATCATTTTACTCAGTTATATAATTATTTAAGTGGAGTAGTTGACAACTCTGATGGATTATCATTTTTTATAAAAATAAGTAGTGGATCTTTTGAAATAATGATATATAATAAAAATGAGTTTGTATTTTTTAACACCTTTAAAATAGTTGATGAAAATGAGTTCTTGTATTATACCTTCTTTGTCCTGAAAAACTTCCAAAGTTCAATTAAAAAAGATAAAATTATATTTATAGGTAAACATGAAATCTTCGACAATTATTATAATCTAGCATCCAAATATTCAAGGATTGACTTTGTTGAAGATGGTGCTCATTCTATACTAAATTTTGAAGATAATTTTTTTTCAGTAATAAATGCGAATAATATCAGGGACTAAAAAAAGCATATTAATTAGGGCTCGAAAAGATCTTCCAAGCAGACCCACTACTGACAAAGTAAAAGAATCTCTGTTTAATATATTATCAAATAAGTTTAAAATTGATGAACTTAAAGTTTTAGACTTATTTGCAGGCACAGGGAATATATCATATGAGTTTTCTTCAAGAGGATGTAAGAAAATATTTTCAGTTGATAATAACTTTAAGTGTATAAAGTTTATTAGAGATACCGCATTAAAACATGGATTTGATATTGTCACTAGGAAAAATAATTCTAAAGATTTTTTATTAAATACTAACGAGAATTTTGATATCATTTTTTTGGATCCGCCCTATAACTTCTCAATGGATCAATACCTTGATTTAATAAATGTAATTAAACAAAGAAATCTTCTATTTGAAAATGGGGAAATAATTATTGAACATAGCTCAAATATTTCTTTAATAGAAAAGAATAATAAAATTGATGAAAGGAAATATGGAAGTTCTATTTTAAGCTTTATAAAAAAAGCAAGCCTATAAGCCGGATTCTGTCTAGTCTTATCATTTATCTAGATGTAATATTACTATTACATTCATACCGCCTACCCTTCTACATAAAACGAGCAGTTTTAAAGTGTAGATATACTTGGCGTTTCACCATGTAGAGTTTACAAGATTCCACTACAGCATTACCTGTACATACTTTCTGTTGCACTATTCCTATCCATTACAGATGACGGGTGTTACCCGCTACATTGCTCTTCGGTGTCCGGACTTTCCTCTGAAAAATCAGCGATAAGAAGGCTTGCAAAGCAAATATAAGATTTGTTGATAATTTTATTAAAAAAAATACTTCAATTGAAGATTAAATTTTCTCAATCTTTATATTTGTTTAAATGATTAGTTCAATTTCATCTGCTTCAGAATATAGGCCAAAAAGCTTTAATGACATGATAGGTCAAGATGCGATTGTAAAGACATTAAATAATGCAATAAAAAATGACAATATCCCTCAAGCTCTCCTTTTTTGTGGACCTAGAGGAGTCGGCAAAACATCATGTGCTAGAATTCTTGCAAAGACGATAAACAATTTAGAGGATGACTTTGAGTATAATATTTTTGAATTAGATGCTGCTTCAAATAATTCAGTAGAAGATATAAGAAATATAACCGATCAAATTAGAATCCCTCCACAAACTGGAAGATATAAAGTCTATATAATAGATGAAGTTCATATGTTGTCTAATCAAGCATTTAATGCATTCCTCAAATCTTTAGAGGAACCACCTGAACATGTTGTTTTTATTCTAGCAACTACAGAAAAAAATAAAATTTTACCTACAATTTTATCAAGATGCCAAATATATGATTTTAAAAAAGTTGATAATGAATCTATTATAAAGCTATTATCAAAAATATGCAAAGAAAAGAAGGTTAAATATGAAGATGGTTCTCTCTCATTAATTGCCGAAAGGTCTGATGGATCAATTAGAGACTCTTTATCAATATTTGACAGGTTAGTTAGTTTCACTGATTCAAATCTTACTATTAGTGAAGTAACATTAAATCTGAATGTTCTGGACTTTAATACATATTTCAAAATATCAGAATTAATTAATAAAAAAGACATTCCAGGTATTCTTAATCTATATAATGAAGTATATATTAAAGGATTTGATGATATAAATTTTTTGAATGGATTATCAAAGCATTTAAGAGAGTTACTTATCTATAGTCTAAACTCATCTGATAAACTTTCAGATTATAAAAATGAGCTAAGTAACAGATATTTAGATCATTCGAAATATATATCAAATAATAATTTAATATCAATGATAGATATCATTAATGATACTTTAATCAATTATCAAAAAGTTAATGACAAAAGAATTCATCTTGAACTCTGTTTAATGAAATTAGCATCTTTAAATAGCATTAAAAAAAAAAGTCTTTAATTAAGACAACTGAGTTAGTAAATAGCATTCAAAATACATTACCTGACATTGAAGTTGTTAAATCCAAAGATTCTGAGAAATTATTTAACCAACCTATAAAAAAAGATGTTTCATCATTATCCATAGCAAGTCTAAGGTTTAAAAAGTCTGTTGAAGATGAAGCTAATGATATAGATTTAGAGCTACCAAACGATGATTTTACTGAGAATGATTTTCAAATAGCGTGGAAGAAGTTCTGTGAGTCTGAAAGAGATAAGGGTAACAAGAATATTCTATCATTATTAAATATGAATCTACCATCTATAAATGATAATATAATTATTGTCAATACAGTCAATAAGATGAATTTTAAAGAGATGAAAGAATATAAGAGTAAAATACAAACATTTATATCAAAAGAACTGAATAATTATTCTTTAACTATAGATGTAATATTATCTGAAGAAACAGGTAAAAAGACATTCTTAGATAGTAATGAAAAACTTAAAATTATTCAAGAAAGCAATAATAGTATAAGCTCTCTAATTGAGGAATTTAAGTTAAGGATCTAATTTACAGCCATTTTTCTCATAAAAGATCTCTTTAATCATTCCATCAACAAGGCCTACCTTTGGAATAAACATTTTATTAGACCTTACTGACTCCATAGTCAAGATAAATATTTCTAATGCAGGTATTATTACATCAGCTCTATCAGGATTTAGATCATACTTAATCATTCTTTCTTTGAAGCTATGTATCTGCACGTTGTTGAGTAGATCTTTTAAAGAAATATATGAAATCGGTTTACCGGTTTTAGTGCTTGTCATCGTCTGTATTTTATTAATATTTCCTCCTGTTGCAAATAACTTGACTTTATCATTTTGTTCAATATTTGATTTTAACCATTTCTTTATCTCATTTATGGTTAAGGGATTTATTGTATTATTTAAAAGCCTAACCGTACCTATTTTAAATGATTTAGATTTTTTATCTAAGCCTCTTCTTAAAATAGAGTATTCGGTACTCCCACCTCCAACGTCAACATATAGATAAGTCTTGTTAAATTCTAATTTAGATAATGGATTACCTTTGGCTATAATTTTAGCTTCTTTTAGACCATTAATTAAATTGATTTTTAAACCCGATGTCTCTTCAACCTCTGAAATTACTTTTAAGTAGTTTTTTGACTCTCTTAATGCTGAGGTGGCATAAATTTGATATTCATCAACATTATGGACTCTCATAATATATTTAAATGAGATAAGTGCTTCAGAAAGTGTTTTAATCTTTTTGTCTGAGATTATACCATCCCTAAAAGAGTCTTCTCCTAGTCTTAAAGGCAATCTTAAGTAGGAATTTTTTTGAAATATATCTTGATTTTCTGATTGAATCACATAGCAAATTAATATTCTAACAGCATTGGATCCAATATCAATAGCAGCAATCTTTTTCAACTACTCTAAGATATTATTAAAATAATCATAAGTGTCCCATTGTGACCTTATTTTTTTATCTGAATTATTAACAAATTTATTTTGAGGTTCATTATTAATCAATCTAGTTTTTATATTATCCTCATCACTTATTTTAAGTGTTTCTAGTATTTGATTTTTAAGATCTTCTTGATATATTGGACATGCAACTTCAACTCTTTTTTCAATATTCCTTGTCATTAAGTCAGCTGAAGAGATGTATACTTTTTTATCACCTCCATTCTCAAAGACATAAACTCTTGAGTGTTCAAGATATTTATCAACAACACTTTTAACCTCAATATTTTCACTGAGACCGAATTTATTTGGAATTAGACAACATATTCCTCTGACTAATAATTTAACCTTAACTCCTGATCTACTGGCCTCATATAGTTTATCAACAAATTTATAACTGGTAAAGCTATTTAACTTTAAAATAATTCCTCCATTAAGGCCTTTTTTAACGTTAGTTATTTCGTTATCAATCAAGTCAAATAATTTTCTTGATGTATGGTGAGGTGAAACAATCAAATGTTTATAATCAAGTATTTTATAATTAGATTGGAGGAAATCAAATACTTTATTTATTTCTTTTAATATTTTTTGATTAGATGTGAATAGAGTGAAGTCAGAATAAACTTTTGCTGTAGACTCATTAAAATTTCCAGTGCTAACAAAACCATAATATTTATTTTTTTTACTCTTAAACCTTTCAATTAAACAGATCTTTGAATGAACTTTTAGTCCTTTAACTCCATAAATCAGATCTACACCAGCAGCTTTTAACTCTTGAGAAACTTTTATATTATTTTCCTCGTCAAATCTAGCTTGTAGTTCTATCTGGACTAAAACTTTTTTTCCATTTTTAGCTGCATTTATCAAACAACTTATCACATTAGATTTCTTTGATAGCCTATACAATGTTATTTTAATAGATTTTACAGTAGGATCAATGGCTGACTGTCTTAAAATTGATATTAAATATGAAAATGAATGGTATGGAGTATACATTAGGTAATCTCTATCCAGAAGTTGATCCAAAAGGTTTAACTCAATATTAAACTTATTGATATCTAAGGCCTTATCTTTTGGATATAAAAGGTCTGTTCTTCCTAGATCAGGAAAGTTCATATAGTCACTTCTATGATGATATTTACCTCCTGGTATTAGACTATCATGAGAAGTAATTTTAATTTTTTTAATAAGATAATTTAATGTTCTTTCAGGAATAGATTCATCATAGACTAGTCTTACTGGGTTGCTTATTTTTCTTTGATCTACATACTGTTGAATTTTTTTTATGTAGCTTTTTGATAAATCCATATCATCAATATCTAGCTCTGCATCTCTTGTAATCTTCAACATATGCGCTTCTATACTAGAGTAATTAAAAAAGCTAAATAAGATGTCCAAATTATATCTAATTATATCATCAATAAACATTATATATTGCTTATTATTTTTTTTAGGGAGGACTACGAACCTACTAATATTTCTGGGGATTTCTACTAAAGCACGTATATCATCAGCATTTTTTAATCTAAGATTTGTAATTAGAAAAGCTTTATTATCATTAAAATCATGATATTTATTATTTGAGAGCATGACTGTAACTAGTGATGGACTAATTCTTCTAATAAAGTAATCTTTTAGGAATTCTTTGTGTGAATCTGGAACATTATTTTCATCAAGAAATACTATATCTTCTTTACTTAGTGATTTTTCAATTGAATTAAGTATTAAAGAACTTTCAGACTGAAGATTTATAACTTTTGAAGTTATTTTATCAAGTAAGTCTTTTGCGGCTATATTATCCTTGTTATTTTTATTTGAAGCTCTAGCATCAGCAATTCTCTTGATTGTTGCATATCTAACTTGAAAGAATTCATCAAGATTATTTGAGAATATACCAATAAATCTTAACCTCTCTAATATTGGAACATCTTCGTTAGATGCCTCTTGCAGCACCCTTGCATTAAAATCTAACCAGCTTAACTCTCTATTTATGTATTTAGATTCCAATTTTAAAATTATTTAAATAAGATATTGGTTTCAAATTTATAATATCCGACCAATTATCAGATTTAAATTTTAAGGAAAACCATCTTGCAGTCGGTAAATTTAAAATTTTATTTTCAGAAAAATAATTTGATATCTCAGTAAATGCCGGGTTATGACCAACTAATACAACATCTGAGTATTTATTGTCAATAGTCTCTATAAATTCAAACACCTTATTATAGTTAAAAGTATACAGTTCATCACAAATTTTAATTTTATCTAAATTAATTGATAAAGTTCTTGATAATAAAACTGAAGTATATAATGCTCTATTTGCAGAACTAGTGAATATTATTTCAGATGAAATAAAATGGTCCTTTGATAAATTAGAAATTTTTTTAATTTTTTCAATACCAATTTCACTTAAAGGCCTATTAATATCTTCTATGTTATTTTCCCATGAAGATTTAGAATGCCTTAAAAAAGTAATTACCTTCATCTAAGGTGATAAAATTTGAATATCCCATAAATCATCTGTTAAACAACAAATAATTCTATTATGAAGTCTATTTTCCCTTCCTTGCCAAAACTCAATTTCTTTAATAGACAACTCTATACCTCCCCAGTTATCAGGTCTTTTCAAATCTGAGCCTTTATTTTCATTTAAAAATTTATTATACCTATCTAATAACTCTTGATGACTTTCAATTACTTGGCTTTGATTTGATACAATTGCAGCAGCTTGACTATTAAAGGGTCTTGAGCTAAAATATAAATCCGAGTAATTTTTATCTGACTTTTTTGCTGTTCCTTTAAAAATAACTTGTCTCTCTAAAGAAGGCCAATAAAATGAAGCACATAAATTAGGGTTATTTGATATTGCTCTTCCTTTATTACTATCATAGTTTGTAAAGAAGACTAAACTTCTGTCTTTAATCTCTTTTAAAAGAACAACTCTGGATGATGGTAAGTTATCCTCAACAGTTGAAATTGTCATTGCATTAGGCTCAATTATTCCATCTGACCCTTCTGCATCTTTAAACCATTTTTTAAAGAATTCAATGGGATCATCTCCTACATCATTAATACTTAATGAGTCTTTATCATAAAATTTTCTATAGTTAAATAGTTTCATTGTTCACTTATTGAAAAATTCATCTTCGATGCTAGTAAATAAATAACAGCCATCCTTATGGCTACACCATTTTCTACTTGATCTAAAATAATTGAATTATTTGATTCTACAATTTCAGAGGTAATTTCTACACCTCTATTAATTGGTCCAGGGTGAAGAATTAAGATATCTTTTTTTATATTATTTATTTTTGTAGTGTCAAGTCCATATAACATTGAATATTCTCTATCATTTGGAAAATAGGATTTTTCCATTCTTTCCTTTTGGACTCTTAAAACATTAACTGCATCACACCACTTCAGAGCCTTGATTATGTCTCTCTCGATTTTGACATCAAGACTTTCAATTTCTCTTGGTATCAAACTTAAAGGACATGATATTTTAATATTTGCTCCCAGAAGATTAAGTGCATAGATGTTTGAGAGAGCAACTCTAGAATGAAGTATATCTCCTACAATTAATATGTTTTTATCTTTTAAATCTCCCAGATTCTCTGTTAATGAAAAACAATCTAATAAAGCTTGAGTTGGATGTTCATGGGCACCATCTCCTGCGTTTATGATGCACGAATTGGTGTTTTTAGACAAGAGTAAAGGTGATCCAGGGTTTGGATGTCTTAAAACAATCATATCTACTTTCATAGCAAGTATATTATTTACTGTATCAGTTAAAGATTCTCCTTTCTTGACCGAAGAAGATGAGCTAGAAAAGTTTACAACATCTGCTCCTAATCTTTTCTGAGCTAATTCAAAAGATATTTTGGTTCTAGTACTATTTTCAAAAAATAAATTAGCAATTGTTATATCTCTAAGAGTAGGTACTTTTTTTATTGGTCTATTAATAATCTCTTTAAAATGTAGAGCAGTCTTAAAGATTAAATTAATATCTGACTTTTTAAGAGATTTAATACCTAAAAGATGGTCTACACTCAATTTATCCATTAGTTTTCGATATAAATTACATTATCCATGGGATTGTTTCCCCATACAACGTTAACTCTGTCCCCTTTAAAAGTATCAATTTTTGCTCCACAGTAATTAGCCTCAATAGGGATTTCTCTTTTATATCTTCTATCAATTAATACCAAAAGCTCTATTGAATTAGGTCTTCCATATGAGTCCATTGATGACATAGCGGCTTTAATACTTCTGCCTGTAAAAAGAACATCATCTATCAAGACAACGTTTTTATCCTCAACTGAAAAGTTCATTTGAGTTGATCTAGCAGAAAGGGTTTTCTCATATCGCCTAAAATCATCTCTAAAAAAGGTAAAATCTAAAACACCACTTTTAATTTCAATTTTAGGATAATCTCTATTAAATATTTCTAAAATCTTATCAACTAAAAAAGCACCTCTTGGTTGCAAACCAACTAATACAGTATTATTAAAATCTTTATGATTTTCAACTAACTGACATACAAGTCTATTTAAAATAATATCTATTTTTTTAGAGTCTAAAAGAACTTTTTTTGGCATAATTTTTATTTATACAAAAATATAAATTTTAAGTTTTAAGTTTTAAACAAAAAAAATCCTCAAATAATTGAGGATTTAAATTTACTCTTCATCTTTTTTTTTAGATTTCTTATCCTTTACTTTTTCATTATCTAAGTCTTCAGGGATCTTATCACTACTATGAGTCTCTGTGTGAGAAATAACAACTCGTTTAAATTCTTTACTAAACTCGATAACTTTAAATTCTGCTTCATCACCCTTTTCTAATTTAGAGCCATCGACCCTGTCTGAATGTCTTTGAGGGCAGAATGCAGAGATGTCATCATTTAAATTAATGATTGCACCCTTGTCAATTACTTCAGAAACCACTGATTTATGAATTGTGTCAACTGCAAAGTCTTTCTCATATAAATCCCAAGGATTATCTTTAGTCTGTTTATGACCAAGACTCAACTTTCTTCCTTCAACATCTAAGTCTAAGATGATTACATCTATTTTGTCCCCAAGTGATAGAAATTCTGAAGGATGCCTGATCTTTTTTGTCCATGATAAATCAGAAATATATATTAGACCATCTATTCCCTCTTCCAATTCAATAAATACTCCAAAGTTTGTAAAGTTTCTGACTGAACCTTTATGTTTAGATCCTATAGGAAACTTTTTTGTAATATCAGTCCATGGATCTTCAGTCAACTGTTTCATACCAAGCGACATCTTTCTTGATTCTCTATCAAGGTTAAGAACAATAGCTTCTATATTCTCACCAACATTTACAAAATCTTGAGCACTTCTCAGATGTGTAGACCAAGACATTTCTGATACGTGAACAAGACCTTCAATTCCTTCATCAACCTCGATAAATGCACCATAATCAGCTATTAATACAACTTTACCAGAAACTTTAGAACCTTCTTTAACGTCATCTCCTAGTTTGTCCCATGGGTGATCTGTCAATTGTTTTAACCCGAGCTGAATTTTTGATTTATCATCATCAAAATCAAGGATAACTACTTTTATAGCTTGATCAAGCTCAAGAATTTCATTGGGGTGATTTATTCTACTCCAGGATAAATCTGTAATGTGAATAAGACCGTCAACACCACCTAGATCAATGAAGACTCCATATGAGGTCATATTTTTAACAGTACCTTCAAGCACTTGACCTTTTTCAAGTTGACTTATAATCCCCTTTTTCTGTTCTTCAATATCAGCTTCAATCAATGCTTTGTGAGAAACTACTACATTTTTAAATTCATGATTAATTTTAACAACTTTAAAATCCATGTTTTTATTTGTGTACTGATCATAATCTCTTATTGGTTTGACATCAATTTGAGAACCTGGAAGAAAAGCCTCAATTCCAAATACGTCTACAATCATTCCCCCTTTAGTTCTACATTTGACAAAGCCTTGAACGACGTCACCTTTGTCATGAGCATCATTGACTTTATCCCATGCTTTAATAACTCTTGCTTTTCTATGAGAGAGAATTAGTTGTCCAGATTTATCTTCTCTGGTATCAACAATCACTTCAACTTTGTCTCCAATTTTTAATTCTGGGTTGTATCTGAATTCATTTTTTGAAATTACACCTTCAGATTTTGCGTTTATATCAATAATTATATCTTTTTCAGTTAAATGGATAACCTCTCCTTGTATAATATTATCATCTGATGTGTCAACAAAATTTTTCTCGACAAGTTTTTCAAATTCTTTAATCTGTTTTTCGTCAAGCTCATCAATTCCTTCCTTATATTGATGCCAATTGAAACTGGAAAGGAAATCATCTTGAGGTACAGTTTTTTTTGTATTAGCTTTTTTAGTGGAGGCTTTTTTTTTGGTAGCCTTCTTGGCAGAAACTTTCTTAGGTTTTTTAGACTCCTCTATATTAGTATTTACAGTATTTTCTTCACTCATAGTGCGCAAAAATATAATTAATTAAGTTATTGACAAAATAAGATTAGTTTTTTATCTAATCAGATTTAATTTTTTGAAGTATTTTATTGAAAACTTCATCAATTGTTAGGTCTGATACATCTATTTTAAAAGCATCGTCAGCTTTTCTCAATGGAGCAATCTCTCTTGTTGAGTCGGTTTTATCTCTAATGTTAATCTCTTGTTCAATGATATCAACTTTAACTGAATCGTCATCTATTTGCTTATGCCTTCTTTCAGCTCTAATTCGTGGCTTGCCAGTTAAGAAAAATTTAAAATTGGCCTCTGGAAACACAACAGTACCAATATCTCTTCCATCAACCACTAAAGACTTAGACTCAGCTGACTTTCTGAGTTGATCAAATACAAACTTTCTAATTTCTGGTTTTTTTGCATAGTTACTAACGCTTAAAGATACCATGTGCCCTCTAACTTTATTCGTAACATCATCATCATTTAGGAAAATTCTAAAATTTCCTTTTTTATATTCTTGACTGATACTAATTTGATCTAAGATTTCTTGCGAAATTTTAAAATCGTAATTTATATTGGTATTTAATAGGTAAAGTGTAATCGCTCTGTAGTATGCTCCAGAATCCCTATAATTAATACTTAAATTATCAGCTATTTTCTTTGCTTGAGTACTTTTCCCTGTTGATGCTTGCCCATCTATAGCAATAATTACTTTATTCAAATCAAATTAACTTAGGGTTAATAACTTTTCTATTTATTATAGAATTTGAAATAACATCTTTCATTGTGTCAACATAAATAAATTTAAGTCCTTTAAGATATTTAGGATTTATCTCTTGAATATCTTTTTTGTTGTATGAACTTAAAATAATTTCTTTAATATTTGCTCTTTTTGCTGCAAGAATCTTTTCTTTTATTCCACCAACAGGAAGAACCTTACCTCTTAGAGTAATCTCTCCAGTCATAGCAATACTTCTTTTAACTCTTTTTTGTGTAAACAATGACACCAGTGAAGTTAAAATTGTAATACCAGCACTTGGTCCATCTTTAGGAGTAGCTCCCTCTGGGACATGAATATGAATATTATATTTGGAGTAGTCAAGCTCTTTTTCAATTCCTAATTCATTTTGGTTAGACTTTATGTATTCTAGCGCAATAATTGCAGACTCTTTCATTATTTTACCTAGATTTCCTGTTATGGAGAGATTTCCTTTTCCTTCAGATATTGATGATTCAATAAATAATATTTCACCACCAACGGATGTCCATGCTAATCCAGTAACTACACCTGCTACAGAATTGTTTTCGTATTTATCTCTGAAAAACTTTTTTGGACCAAGAACATCTTTTAGAAAATTTTCATCTTTTGAATTATTAAGTACTGAATTAGATACAATATTTTTAGCTCTGTTTCTTATTAACTTAGCAATTTGTTTTTCTAGATTACGCACACCGGACTCCCTAGTATAATCACTGATTATATCTTTTAAAACATTATTTGATATTTTAAAGTCATTCAACTTCATACCATGCTCAGTTAGCTGTTTTCTGATAAGAAACTTTGAAGCAATTGAGACTTTTTCTTCGGAAGTATAGCCAGAAACGTTTATTAGCTCCATCCTGTCTAATAGTGCAGGATGCATTGAAGATAAATTATTTGCAGTTGCAATGAACATAACCTTAGATAAATCATATCCGACTTCAAGAAAATTATCATGAAAAGAATTATTCTGTTCGGGGTCTAAAAGTTCTAAAAGAGCAGAACTTGGATCACCTTGAGCTCCGCTTGATATCTTATCTATCTCATCTAGGACAAAAACTGGATTTGATGTGCCCGATTTTCGAATACTTTGTATAATCCTTCCAGGCATTGCTCCAATATAGGTCTTTCTATGACCTCTAATCTCAGCCTCATCTCTAAGGCCACCTAAAGAGACTCTAACATACTCTCTATTTATTGATTTTGCTATAGATTTACCTAATGATGTTTTACCAACACCAGGAGGTCCATATAAACAAAGAATTGGGGATTTCATATCACTTCTCAATTTCAACACAGCTAAATGTTCAATAATTCTTTTTTTTACATCATCCAGCCCAAAATGATCTCTATCTAGTATTTTTTGTGCTTTACCAAGATCAAAATTATCTTCTGAATAATTTTCCCAAGGAAGTTCAACAATTAAATCAAGATAATTTCGCTGTACAGAATATTCCGCTACTTGAGAGTTCATTCTTTTGAGCTTAGATAATTCTTTCTCAAAATGAGTCTTAATATCTTGATTCCAATTTTTATCCTTTGCTTTTTTTATAAGCTCTTGAATATCTTCTTGATATGAATTTTCCCCAAGTTCTTCCTGAATTGTCTTAATCTGTTGCTGAAGATAATACTCACGCTGTTGTTGGTCTAGATCATTCTTTACTTTTGACTGAATATCATTTTTTAGAGCAAGTTTTTCATACTCAACATTAAGGAATTTTAAACACTTTAGTGCTCTGCCTTCTACATTTAAGCTTGAAAGCAAATCTTGTTTATCTTTTACATTAATATTCATGTTAGAACAAACAAAATTTATTAAAAATGCAGGACTGTGGATATTTTTGATTGCAAATGAGGCTTCAGATGGAATATTGGGGTTTTCCTTAATAATTTTTAGTGCAATGTCTTTAATTGCATCGATTGTCGCAGTAAATTTAGAATTTGATTTTTTATGTTTTTTATCAGTTATTGAATTTATTGTAGCCTGAATGTAAGGATCAGTTTTAACTACCGATTTAATTTTGAATCTTTTCTTACCCTGAATAATCACAGTTGTGTTACCATCAGGCATTTTTAAAACTCTTAAAATTTTTGCTACTGTTCCAATGTTAAATATATCTTCGATTGATGGATTTTCAATTTTAATATCTTTTTGAGCGACAACACCAATTAGTTTGTTTGATTTATTAGAATCATTGATAAGTTTAATTGACTTGTCTCTTCCAGCATTTATTGGAATTACAACACCTGGGAACAGGACTGTATTACTTAAGGGTAATATAGGTAAAACCTCTGGTAGATTTTCTTTTTCTAAAGCCTCTTCATCCTCGGATGTCATTAATGGGATAAATTCAGATTCCTCACCTAAATTATCAAATGACATTTTGTCTAAATTATTGAATATTAAACTCATTTAAATCTTTTTAAGCCATTTTGTCATAATATTATAACAATAATTTGAATTTATTTTTACAACAGAATTAACACTTTAATAAGGACAAAGGCTATGCCAATTTATTTCTGTCAATTTTTGGAACTCTAGTAAGAAGAATCGCTCCTAAGAAAAAGAAGAACATGAAAATTATTACAGAAAATCTAACTGTACCTGTAATTTGGGCTGCAACAGCGTAAAATATCATACCAAAAACAATTCCAATTTTTTCTGTAACATCATAAAAACTAAAAAAAGATGTAGTATCCTTTGTGTCAGGTATAAACAATGAGTATGTAGCTCTAGCAACTGGTTGAGTTCCTCCCATAAGCAGTCCAACAAGACTAGCAATCATATAAAACTGAATTGGTGACTTAATAAAATATGCATAAAGGCAAACTCCTCCCCACAGAAATATTGCAAAGGTTAAGACTAAAATGTTACCAAATTTCTGTGCCATTTTTGTAAATATGAATGCTCCCCCAATGGCTACAACTTGAATAAGTAAAATACTTATAATAAGACCAGATGTCTGTTCGGATGAACTTGACCATTCAATCTCACTTACACCAAAATATGATGCTATATAAAGTACTGTTTGTAACGAAAATGAAAAGATAAAAAATGCTAGTAAGAATCTAGTAAATCTTTTACTAGTCCTAATAAATTTATAAACGCTTTTTAATTCTCTAAAACCATTCCATATAATATTTTTTGGGATTTTAACACCTTTGTTTCCACTTGGCAAGTGATAGAATGAATATTGGCTAAATGCAAGCCACCACATACCGACTATTGCAAATGAAGATTTCATAGCAGATACTTCAGACTCAAATCCAAAAGTTTCATAAAAATTAATCATAATAAGATTAATTAATAAAAGTATTACACTACCAATGTAGCCCATTGTATAACCTTTAGCACTTACCCTATTGGTTTGATTTGGATAGGTTATATCTGTTAGATATGAATTATAATAAACCAGACTTCCCCAAAATCCAAGTAGGCCTAGTGTATAAAACAGCAAGCTAATCTCTATTGTTTCTAGTTCAAACCAGTATAAACCAATACATGAAAGAGAACCAATGTAAACAAAAAATTTCATAAATATTTTTTTATTCCCAATAAAGTCAGCAATTCCACTTAGTAGAGGAGATAAAAATGCAATTAATAAAAAGGAGAGAGCAGATACAGAGCTTATCAGTGTATCTTTATTAATATTAAAATTTAATATTTCTACTGAGTTAGTTTGAGAAAAAACATACTGTGAATAATAAATTGGAAATATAGCAGAAGAAATAACTAAAGAGTAAACTGAGTTTGCCCAATCATATATAGCCCATGCTCCAATTAGTTTTTTACTCCCTTTTGGATGATCGGTTTTTTTATTAGACATAAATTTAAATGATTCCCAAATTAAGCAAATAATTCAAAAGATATATATATTTGTCAAAAAAATAGATGTTCAATAAAATACACTTATTTAGTGTTCTGATTTTTAGCCTTTCAGTGCTAAATTGTCAAACAAACACAAAATTTGAGGAACCAAAAATAACTTATACAGTGAGTAAAACAGACAAAGAGTGGAGAGAAGAATTATCTCCTGAAGAATATGATATTCTTAGAAATAAAGGTACGGAAAGACCACATACTGGTATTTACAATATGCATTTTGAAGAAGGCGTATATCGATGTAAAGGTTGTGGACAGGCTCTTTTCAAGAGTAATAATAAGTTTATGTCCGACTGTGGTTGGCCAAGCTTTGAGAGTGCATTACCAGGTGCTATAACCTACAAAAAAGATACTAGTCTAGGCATGATTAGAACAGAAATAATATGTTCTAATTGCGGGGGTCATCAAGGCCATGTATTTGATGATGGACCAACATCGACAGGGAAGAGGTATTGTGTAAACTCTGCAAGTATAAATTTTATAAACAATAAAAATGAGTAAAAAATATGACTTAATTGTTCTAGGAAGTGGACCTGGAGGATATGTAACAGCTATAAGAGCATCTCAATTAGGATTAAAAACCGCCATAGTTGAAAAGGAAAGTCTGGGAGGAGTTTGTTTAAATTGGGGATGTATACCTACTAAGGCTTTACTTAAATCTGCACAAGTTTTTGAATATTTAAAGAAAGCTGATACTTATGGCTTAAAAATAAAGGATTTTGATAAAGACTTTGATGCAGTAGTAAAGAGAAGTAGAGATGTAGCTGATGGTATGAGTAAAGGGGTTAATTTTTTAATGAAAAAAAATAAAATTGAGGTTATAAATGGCTATGGTAAAATTAAACCAAATAAAGTTGTTTCAGTAGAAATCAATGGAACTAAAGAAGATTTTGAAGCCGATAATATTATAATTGCAACCGGCGGCAGATCAAGAGTTATCGATTCAATTCCTCAAGATGGTAAAAAAATTATAGGTTACAGGGAAGCGATGACATTAAAAAAACAACCAAAAAAAATGATTATTGTTGGATCAGGTGCAATTGGAATTGAGTTTGCTTATTTCTATAACTCAATGGGAACTGATGTACAAATCATTGAATATATGGACAGAATTTTACCTGTTGAAGATAAAGATATATCTAATCAACTAAACAAAAATTTTAAAAAATCAGGTATTAATATTTTAACCAATTCAGAAGTTATATCGTCTGATGTAAAAGGTAAGGGAGTTAAGGTTCAAGTTAAATCTGATGGTCAAATATCAGAATATAATGCTGATATTGTGCTTTCAGCTGTAGGCTACAAAAGTAACATAGATAATATTGGCCTTGAAGATGTTGGGATTGCTACAGATAAAGATAAAATTATTGTTGATGAATTTTACAAGACTAATATCCCTGGATATTTTGCAATTGGAGATGTCACTTCTGGTCAAGCACTTGCTCATGTAGCGTCAGCTGAGGGAATTTTATGTGTTGAAAAAATTGCTAATCATGATGTTGAGCCTATTAATTATGAAAATATTCCAGGCTGTACATACTGTACCCCTGAAGTTGCCTCAGTTGGATTAACTGAAGAAATGGCTTTAGAAAAAGGTTATGAAATAAAAGTAGGTAAGTTCCCCTTTTCTGCATCTGGAAAAGCTCAAGCCTCTGGTCATTCTGATGGATTTGTAAAAGTAATTTTTGATGAAAAATATGGTGAGTGGCTTGGTTGCCACATGATTGGTGCTGGAGTAACTGATATGATAGCTGAAGCAGTTCTTGGAAGAAAGCTTGAGACAACAGGAAAGGAGATACTTAATGCAGTTCACCCTCACCCGACAATGAGTGAAGCTTTAATGGAAGCTGTTGCAGCTGCCTATGATGAAGTTATTCATCTTTAATTATACTATCAATAGCTAATCTATAACTACTCAGTCCAAAACCAATTATTATTCCATCTACAACAGGTGAGAGGTATGAATTATGTCTAAATTCCTCTCTTGAAAAAATATTTGAAATATGAACTTCAATAACTTTACAGTCAATTGACTTAACTGCATCTGCTATTCCAACTGATGTATGAGTATACGCAGCAGCATTTAATATAATGCCATTAGAATTTTTAGACTTTTGAATAAAATTAATTATTTCACCTTCAACATTTGACTGAAAATAATCAATTTCCACCTCTTTAAATAAAGACTTAAGTGAGTCTAAATATGACTCAAAATTTTCACTGCCATAGATGTCAGTCTCTCTTGTTCCGAGAAGATTAAGGTTTGGACCATTAATTATTGTTATTTTCATATATTATAAAGGTAATGCTTAAAGACTAATTAAAAAAAAATGGATTGGGAGTCTAGCTTTGAGGATTTTAAAAACTATCTAAAATTAGAAAGAGGCCTCAGTATTAACTCAATTAAAAGTTATGAGTATGATCTAAATTTATTTAAAAACTATATTGAATCTAATCACATTTTAAAGACACCCATTAATTGTAAATCTGATACTCTTAAAGATTATCTATATAACTATTTATCAAATAAAAAATCTAGAAGTCAAGCAAGAGGTATTTCAGCATTAAAAAGCTATTTTAACTATCTTATTTTTGAGGGGCATATTCAAAAATCTCCTATGTCAGATATTGAATCTCCTAAACTTGAGAAAAAACTTCCAGAAGTATTAACCGAAACAGAAATTATTAAATTAATCGAGTCATTTGATTTGAATGATAATTTTGGTCAAAGAAATAGAACAATAATTGAGGTCCTTTATGGGACAGGAATAAGGGTAAGTGAACTTATAAACATGAAATTATCAAATATTCTTTTTAAAGAAAATATTATAAAAATTTTGGGAAAGGGTAATAAAGAAAGGTTTGTTCCTTTAGGTAACATAGCATCAAATGAAATAAATAAATACCTAAAAATTAGAAATAGAAATATTATAGACTCTAAATTCTCAGACATATTATTTTTAAATAGATATGGAAGAGGGTTAACCAGATCTATGATATTTAAAATTATAAGCGATAGTTTTAAAAAGATTACTCTAGATAAGAAAATAAGCCCACATACATTAAGGCATTCTTTTGCAACTCATCTTTTAAAAAATGGAGCTGATCTTAGAACTATTCAGCTTATACTTGGACATGAAAGCATAACAACTACTGAGATATACACCCATCTAGATATAAATGACTTGGACGATGTTCTAAAGAAATTTCATCCTAGGAAATAGATTATTCCGAATTAAAATTAAGTGCGCAATCAATCAATGCAAGATGTGAGTATGCTTGAGGGAAATTACCTAATAATCTTTTTGATTTAAAATCTAGATCCTCACTATATAGACCAAGATGATTACTGTATTTTAATATCTTCTCAAAATAATTTTTTGATTTTTCCTTCTCACCTATTTTGAATAAACTGTTTATATACCAGAAAGAACAAACAGTAAAAGATGAGGAAGGGAAACCAAAATCATCTTTATTTTTATATCTGAACAAAAGCCCATCATTCATTAAATCTTTTTCAATTGCTTTAACAGTCTTTACGTATTTTAAATTATTAGGCTTTATAAAGTCAAATGATTCCATGAGAAGTAATGATGCATCAAGACTATCTGAACCATAAGTTTGCGTAAATGCACCAAGTCTTTCATTCCATCCATTCTCTAATATGTCATTGTAAATTTCTTTTTTTATTAATTTCCATTTCTTAATATTTGAGGATTTATTAATTAAAATTGAGATCTTGATTGCTCTGTCAATTGCAACCCAGCTTAATAATTTAGAAAAGGTGAAATGTTTATCTTCATTTCTAAATTCCCAAATTCCTTTATCAGGTAATTTCCAATTATTTTTTACTATCCACACTATTGATTTAACAATTGACCACAACTCCTCGGATTCATCATTTTCAGTAGGAAATTTTTCAATTTGAAAATGAATAGCGTCCATAAGAATCCCATAAATATCATTTTGTTTTTGATTATATGCAGCATTTCCAATTCTAACTGGCGATGAATCTAGATAACCTGAGAAATGATCAAGAGTCTTTTCTTCAAGTATTTTTTCACCATTGATTCCATACATTATCTGAAGTTTTTCATTTTTATCAGGAATAATATTTATTATGAATTTTATAAAGTTTTTTACAATATTTTTATGTCCTAATTTTGCAATTACCTTAATTACCATAGAAGCGTCTCTAATCCAGCAAAAGCGATAATCCCAGTTTCTTTCCTCACCTATTGTCTCAGGTAATGAAGTTGTAGCAGCAGCTAAAACTGCTCCAGTTTTTTGGTATGTAAGTAGCTTTAAGGTAAGTGCGCTCCTTAATATTTCATTATTATACTTTTTGAAATTTGGGGTTTTTTTTATCCAATTAGTCCAGTATTCTTTTGTTTGATTAAGCTCTAATAATATTTCTTTAAATTTTGGATTGATTAACTTTTCATAATAGGAAATTTTAAAGAATATATCTGACTCTAATTCAATAAAATCATTATTCATAATTGAATTCAAACTAGCATTTGAATATAGATAAAGTGTTTCATAATTTTCATTTTCAGAAATACTAACTATAAAATCACTTTTAACATATGATTTAGTCTCACCACCAGAGTAGTCTAGTCTAGGATCATATATTATTTTTATTTTAGGATTGCCTTTAATATGCTTAATGATTCTAGTAATTTCAGGTGGAGAGTAATAACTCTTGTTTTTACTTTCATACCTTGGCATGTAATCTATGATATGAAATTCATCAAAACCATTATTGAAACTCGTCTTCAAAATACATGTATTTTTCAAATATTCTTGACTTATATTATAGTTTCCTGCTGTTTCAACCTTAAAAAAACCGCCAACACTATTATCAATAATTTTTGCAAAGATCGATGGAGAATCAAATCTTGGTAAACAACACCAATCTATTGAAGAATCCTTATAAATTAATGCTGATGATTGACAATTTCCTATTATTCCATAATTAAGGTTGTCTCTATACCCATAAGAATCTCTTATTTCCATATTTTAGAGTTTAATTTAATGATTTGAGTAGGACAATAATTGTTTCAAATAGATTACCTATCAAGATATCTAATTTAGATAAATCTTTTGAATTTTCTTCAACTAGTGGAGGATTGGCTACAGGAATGAAATCAATTCACAAAAAAAATAATTTTTTATGGATTGGATGGCCAGGAATAGATAAGAAATCTTTAGGCAATAATTTAACTAAAGCAAAAAAATTATTACAAAAAAAAAATTATATCCCAGTATTTCTGAAAAAAAAAGAAATAAACGATTTTTATTATGGCACAAGTAACGAAGCTCTATGGCCTCTATTTCATTACTTTTTAGAGTTTTCAATATTTAACAAGTCTCATTGGAAGTCTTATGTTAATGTTAATAGGAAATTTGCTGACAGTGTAATTAAGTATGCAAAAAAAAATGATGTAGTTTGGGTTCATGATTATCAGTTATTACTTTGTCCAAGAATGATTAAAACTAAAAGACCTGACTTAACTGTTGGATTCTTTCTACATATACCTTTTCCCTCTTTTGAAATTTTTAGAATTTTTCCATGGAGAGAAGAGCTTTTGGAGGGTATTCTTGGCTCTGATCTTATAGGTTTTCATACTTATGATTATGTGAGACATTTTTTAAGCTCTGTAAAAAGAATTTTAAGGTATAATGTTGTTTTTAATAAAATTAATGTTGGTTCAAGAGAGGTTTTAGTTGATACTTTCCCTATGGGAATTGACTATGCAAAATATAATGATGCTGCTAGAAAAAAAAATAAACAAAAAAAGTCTGAGATGTCTAACCTTGGACTCCAACTAAAGGATCATAAGAAGACTTCATCTGACAGTAAATTAATATTATCTATTGATAGACTCGATTATACAAAGGGAGTCATTAACAGAATTAAGGCATTCGAGATTTTTCTTACAAATAATCCAGAATACAGAGGTAAAGTAAGACTTATAATGCTTACTGTCCCGTCAAGATCTGATGTTGATGATTATATAAAGCTTAAGAAACAAACTGATGAAATAGTTGGTAGAGTTAACGGTAAATTTGCTTTAGTAAATTGGACCCCAATATGGTATTATTACAGATCTATGAGTTTTGATGAATTAATTGATCTGTATACTATTTCAGATATAGCAATGATAACTCCAGTGAGGGATGGAATGAATCTTGTAGCTAAAGAGTTTGTTGCAACAAGAGTTGATGGAGATGGTGTTTTAATTCTAAGTGAAATGGCAGGGGCTTCAAAAGAATTGTATGAATCTATAACTGTAAATCCATTCGATCTAAATAAAATGTCTGATATAATTTTACAAGCAATTAAAATGCCTAAGAAAGAACAAATTGAACGAAATAGAAGTATGCAAGAAAGATTAAGTAGATATACAGTCAATTATTGGGCAAATGATTTTATGAAAAATTTAATTTCTAGAGCAAAATCTAATAAGAATTCAGTCACTAATTATTTCAATTTATTAGAAAAAGATAAACTACTCGAAAAACTTAAGCTTTCAAAAAATAAGTTAATTATACTTGATTACGATGGAACTTTAGTCAACTTCAAAGATAAACCAGAGTTAGCTCTTCCCGACGAAAATTTAATAGACATTTTGAATAACTTATCTAGAGTTAAAGGGATGGATGTTGCAATTATAAGTGGAAGAGATAAATTATTCCTAGAACATAATCTAGGAAAACTTGATATAAGTATTATTGCAGAACATGGTCACTTCTTCAAAAAGAAGAATAAAAATTGGATAAACCTTGGAAATATTGATAAAGTTTTTTTAAATGAAATACATGGAATCCTTCAATCTTTCTCTGATAGAACACCAGGAACATTCACTGAAAAAAAAGAGAGTGGGTTGGTTTGGCACTTTAGAAAAACTGATCCTGAATTAGCCTTAGAAAGAGTTGTAGAGATAGAAACAGTTTTAAATAGCTTATTAACTGATCAATTTCAAATTTTAAACCTTGACAAAGCTATTGAAGTTACTAGTAGAAAGTTTGACAAAGGATCAGCAGTAAATGAATTAACAAAAAATAAGAAATACGATCATATAGTTTGTATTGGAGATGATGTAACCGATGAGAATATGTTTAAGAACCTGAATCAAAATTCTACAACTATCAAAGTTGGAATTAAAAAAACCAATGCTAGGTTTTACATAGACGACCCAAAAAGTGTGATTAGTCTATTAAATGATATTAATACTTATTTGAAATAAATAGTTTTACTCCTGCATAAGCCTAAATCCTTCACCGTGAACATTAATAATTTTGAGAGACATATCTTTATCTAAATATTTTCTTAGCTTCGCAATATAAACATCCATACTTCTTGAAGTAAAGTAGTTAGCGTCTCTCCATATTTTATTAAGTGCAATATCTCTAGGCAAAAGATCATCAAAATTTAAGACAAGCATTTTAAGTAATTGATTCTCTTTGGGAGATAGTTTATAAGATTCACCCATTTTGTGAGAAAGTATTCTAAGCTTTGAATTAAAACTAAATTCTCCAAACTCAAATTCAAAGACATCTTTTTCCTCGATATTAACATTTGATTTTCTATTAAGGATTGACTTTATTTTTGCTAGGAGAATTTCAGAGTCAAAAGGTTTAGTTAAATAATCATCTGCACCAATCTTATAGCCTTTAAGAACATCATCTTTTAAGTTCTTAGCAGTTAAGAATATTAATGGTATTACTTCATTTATCTCTCTAATTTCCCTAGCAAGTGTTAATCCATCCTTAAAAGGCATCATTATATCTAATATACATAGATCAAATTCAGATCTATTAAATTTTTCAAATCCTTCGATACCGTTTACTGCTAATGTAACTTCATAATTATTTATTGTTAAATAATCCTTTAAAATTCTGCCAAAATTTGGATCATCTTCAACTAATAGTATATTTTTATTCGATTTCATATTAAATATTTTCTAATGTTATATAAAATTTAGTTCCTACTCCTTTTTTACTTTCCAAAGATATTTTACCATTATGGAAATCAATTATTTTTTTGACATATGACAGCCCTAGTCCATGACCCTTTGTATCATGAATATTTCCATTCTGCTCTCTGTAAAATTTCTCAAAGATTAATTTTTGAATATTTTTATCCATCCCCACACCATTATCTTCAATACAAATAGTAATATTTCCATCTGAATTATGAGATGAAATAATTATTTTGGGATTATCTTTAGAATACTTTACTGCATTGTCGAGTATATTAATAATTATATTCTCTAAATGATTACTATTTCCACTTATCATACTATTGACAGCATCTAAGGTGATCTCAATAGACCCATTTCGACTATCAATTATCAATTTTACATGTTCAATTGCATCCTCAATAACCTCATGTATATCTGTTTCCTCCATTTCGAAAGGATTTAAGCTTTTTTCAAGTTGAGATATGGTTAGAATATTTTCAACTTGTGAAAGCATTCTTGAATTTTCTTCTCTAATCATACCCATGTAAGAATTAAATTTATCATTCAAATTATCTTTTGAACTTGACATAGCATCCAGTGCTAAATTAATAGTGGCAATAGGTGTCTTAAATTCATGGGATATATTATTAATAAAATCACTTTTAATTTCAGATAACTTTTTCTGTTTAATTATTTGATAAAACGCGCTTGTTGAGATCACAATAATTACTAAAGTAAGCATAAAAGATAGAGTTGCCACACCAATAATACCTGATAAAACATATTCTTGTTTATCTGGAAATGAAACTACTAAATCATATTTTATTGGACTTGAGCTGTCATAAAGAAATGGAATAGAATATTTTGGACCTGATTGTTCTTCCAAGTAGTTATTTGATTTAACTTTTGTTGATAATTCATTACTGTAAATTCCAAACTCGTATGAAGTAATAATATTTCTATCATTAAAGCCTTGGTCTAATAAAGCTTGAATTTCTCTAGAGGTTGTTCTCTTGTGAATTGGTAGAGATGAAGCATATTCTTGAAAAGCAGATTTATATTTTTCAAATTTAAATATATCAATTTCCTCAACACTTTTTAATTTAGATATTGATGAATTTAGTCTATTCTCTCTTCTATCAAAAATATTTTTATTTACAATAGTCGTTTTAACTGCCTTATAATCTCTTAGTTCATCATTTCCGTATCTGTTTGATAAATTATTAGGAAGGTTTATATTATAGTCCTCCTCAAGAATTCCATATGCAAAAAATGTTGAAAGGTTTGAAGACTGGTCTTCGTCTAAGAAAAGAAAGACATCTGTAAAATTAGACTCATCAGGAGTACCGATTGAATCAATCAACATCTGATATGTATATACGTAGTCATTAAGCTCTCTACTTTGAATCTCGTCAACAACTTCTCGAAGGGTTCTATTAACTGCAAGTGAAAATTCCTCTTCTTTATTTTGCCAAGAGGAATATATCCAATAGCCCTGCATTAGAATAATACCAATAAGAGAAAAGGACATTAATAAAACCAATGAAGTGTAAAATCTTCTATTCATTTATATAAAATTCTCAATTTTTAAATTAAAATTTCTTAACGAAATGTTAATATGTCATACTTATCTAATCAAATCTCTATGAATTTGAAAAACTTTATCTTTTAAGTCTAATAGGTTATGATTGTCGATTATATAATCACATTTATTAATTATTGAAGACTCATCTACCTGATTATTAACCCTTTTAATTATGTCATCTCTTGAGGTGTCATCTCTTAATAAAACCCTTTTAATTCTCTCTTCCAATGGTGCTCTAACTAAAATAATTTTATCATAAGCATTTTCGGATTTTGTCTCAAAGATTATTGCAACCTCTTTAACAATATATATTTCATCATTTGCTTTGATAAAAGAATCAAAATCATTTGAAACTGCAGGATGAACAATCGAATTAAGCAATTTTAATTTATCTGAATCCTGAAAAACAATTTCAGATAACTGATAAGTATCTAATTTATTTTTCTTGTAAATATTATTACCAAAAACTTTTTTTATTGAGTCTATTAATCTTACATCAGAGTTTATAAGATTCTTTGCGGCTTTGTCAGCACAATATGTTTTTATTCCAAGATCTTTAAATTCATTGAGAACAGTAGATTTACCAGAACCAATACCTCCAGTTAATCCAACAATTTTCATTTTGAATTTAATTTATCAATAATCTCCTGGCTTACACCAACACTTGAGAAACCTCCATCATTAAAAATGTTTTGAAGAGTAACTCTTTTAGTATAATCTGAAAATAAAGAGACAGTCAAATCAGCACAATCTTCAGCAGTTGCATTACCCAGTGGTGATGTTAAATCAGCATATTTAATAAAGTCGTCAAGCCCTTTGACACCCTTACCAGCAGTAGTAAGAGTTGGTGATTGAGATATGGTATTAACCCGAACATTTTTCTCCTTACCAAAGAAATATCCAAAGCTTCTTGCAATAGATTCCAGATATGCCTTGTTGTCAGCCATATCATTATAATTTGGAAATGTTCTTTGTGCAGCAATGTATGTTAATGCAACAATACTTCCCCATTGATTCATTGCATCCAATTTAAATAGAGATTGCATTAATTTATGAAAAGATACAGCAGAAACATCCCAACCCTTTTTCAACCATTCATAATTTAAATCTGTGTAATGCTTACCTTTTCTTACATTAACAGACATTCCTATTGAGTGTAATACAAAGTCTAGTTTACCACCAAATTTATTTGTAGTTGCGTTGATTAAGTTTTCAAGATCTTCTAAATTACTAGCATCTGCAGGAATAACCTCAGAATTTGTTTTTTTTGCTAAATCATTTATACTTCCCATTCTTATAGAAACCGGGGCATTTGTTAAAATAAATTTGCCTCCTTCATCATAAACACGTTCTGCAGTTTTCCATGCTATTGAGCTGTTATCTAGAGCTCCGAAAATTATTCCTTTTTTACCTTTTAAAATATTGTTTCCCATAATGTAAATATAGTTTAATTCAATAATTCATTGGCTAGCTCATTTGCTGACTTATTAGATTTATCACCAGATAACATTTCAGCAATTTCGTTAACTCTTTCTTTATCGGATAGCAATTTAATATCAGTAATGATTTTATCATTATGCTCTCTTTTGAATACTTTAAAATGGAAGTCACCCTTAGATGCCACTTGAGCAGTATGTGTTATAACTATTACTTGCATATTGTGTGCCATAAATTTCATTAGTACACCAACTTTAGAGGAAACTGAACCCGAAATCCCTGTATCTATTTCATCAAAAATTATTGAAGCTAACTTTGTGTATTTAGAAAGAATTGACTTTATAGATAGCATTATTCTTGAAACCTCTCCACCTGAGGCAATATCCTTCAACTCACTGTACAGACTTCCTTTATTTGATTTAAAAAGAAGCTTACCAATACTTATACCGTTTTTTTGAATTATTTCTGTTTCTGATAGATCAATTTTTATATCAGATTTTTCCATACCTAACTCAATTAAATTCTTGTTCATTAATTTTTCAAAATCAGGAATTACAGATTTTCTTTTATTGTGAATTTTAACTGCCTCTGCTCTAAGATTTAACATTAGACTTCTAATTGATTCTTCAATTTTAATTATATCATTGTCTATATCATTTTGTGTCAAGATCTTGAATTCAATATCATTTTTAATTTTTAATAAATCTTCAATTGTATTAACCCTGTGCTTATTTTGCAGTGAGTAAATCTTATCTTGCGTGTTCCTTAAATCATCAATGTTTTCTTGATTATTATCTATGTCAGATAATATTGAGTCTGTATCAATAGAAATTATGTTTAACTCCTCAATTATTGCTTGTATCCTTGTACAGAGCAAGCTGATCCTATCAGAAGAATTTGATAGTCTGTTGAGGTTTCTTGAAATATCTTGAAGTTTATCCAAAACTCCAACATCTTCAGAATTTAAGTGACCTATTGTAATTGATAATACATCTTTAATTTGATCTAAATCATCAGCTTCTTTGATCTTATCATTAAGCTCTTCTAGATTAATGTTATTGATTTCAAGATCATTGAATTCGTCATGTAAGAATTTATTATAATCTAAATCAGAATTTAGTTTATCCCTCAGTAATATCTTATCATTAAGTTCTTTCTCAAGAAATTTTAGTGATTTAAAGTTACTTGAGTATTCTTTAACTATATCTTGGTTCTCTGATAATGAGTCTAAAATCAAAAAAATAAAATTTGAGTTAAGGATACTTAGATTATTAAATTGAGAATGAACATCAATAAGCTTATTTGTAAGTTCAGATAGATGATCAAGTTTTACTGGAGTATCATTAATAAATGCTCTTGATTTTCCATTTTGATTAACTTCTCTTCTAATTATAGTTATTTCATCATAGTCTAAATCATTTTTTATAAAAAAATCCTTTAAGTATATATCAGTTAAATCAAATGATGCCTCAACAAAGCATTTTTTTTCTTTATTGATAATTTTAGAATTATCAACTCTAGAGCCTAAAACCAATGATAACCCACCTAGGATAATTGATTTACCTGCACCTGTTTCTCCTGTAATTGATGTCATTCCCTTATTAAAAGAAATTTCTAAAGAATCAATTAATGCGTAATTATTAATTTTTAGCTTTGTTAACATTCTCAATAATTTGATTTATAATATCATTTGAAACATCAATCTTTAATTTTTTCTTAAAGGATGTTATCTCTAAATTCGAATTTATAAAATCAATTTGATTATAGTCACTTGAAATCGGGTTAAAATCTCCAATTTTATTAACTACTATTGCATCTAGGTTCTTAGACTTTAGTTTACTCTTTGCATTTTCAAATACATTATCTGTCTCTAAAGCAAAACCAACTAAAAATTGTGATGTTTTAATTTTCCCTAATTCCTTAAGAATATCTAGTGTTGGCTGAAGGTCTATAGAGTCTAGACCGGTCTCTTTCTTTATCTTACGATTGTTAATTTTTTTGGGCTTGAAATCTGAAATAGCAGCAGAAAAAATCACAATATCGGATTCTTTAAAATGTTTTATTGTCTGGGCATACATTTCATCAGAATCTTGAACTCTTATACACTCAATGTTAGATAGATCCATTGAGAGATTAGTTGGGCCTAACAAAAGTTTCACATTAGCTCCAAGTTCACTTGCAGTTTTCGCCAATGAATATCCCATTTTACCTGACGAGCTATTTCCAATATACCTAACTGGGTCTATTTTTTCATGAGTAGGTCCTGCTGTTATTAAAAAATTTAAAGAATTTAATGTTAAAGACTGTTTAAATTTATTTTCAACATAATCAATTATCTCATTTGGTTCTAGCATCCTACCTTCCCCATCCAGTCCACTAGCTAGAGAGCCCGAACCCACAGGTAAAACGTTAGTATTATTTGATACTAATTTCTTAATATTTATTTGATTAAGAGTATTTTTATACATTTCCAGATCCATAGCAGGAGCAACAAATACAGGGCATTTAGAAGATAAATAACATGCTAATAGTAAGTTGTCACATCGAGCACTAGCCATTGAAGATATTGTATTGGATGTTGCTGGTGCAATAATTAAAATATCTGCCCACTCAGCAAGCTCTACATGGTTATTCCAAGTTGGGTTGTTATTTTTTTCAGTTGTAAATTCAGAAAAAACATCATTTTTTGAAACTGTGGAAAGAGTCAGAGGTGTAACAAACTCTTTGGATGAGGGAGTCATTACAACTTTTACATTAGATTTAAGCTTTACGAGCTGTCTAATCAATAAGGGAATTTTATAAGCAGCTATTCCACCTGAAACTCCTATTAGAATATTTTTCTGAGTTAAAACACTCATATTTTGAATGTTTATTGCTCAGTTTCAGATTTAGTATCTCTGAAGTAAATTTTATTATCTAACCATTCCTGAACAGCAATTGCATAGGGTTTAGGAAGTTTCTCATAAAATCTAGAGACTTCAATTTGCTCTTTATTTTCAAATATTTCTTCAAGACTTTCATTATGTGTGGCAAACTCATCAAGTTTATCATGAAGCTCTTTCTTTATTTCAGAATTAATTTGACTTGATCTCTTTGCAATTATAGAAATAGCCTCGTAAATGTTATTTGTAGGGTCCTCAATTGCATGCTTATTATATGTCTTTGTTGAATTTGCTGCGTTAGTTTTTCTATATTTATTCATAGTTTTATTTATAAAAGTTGTTTTGCATTATTAATTTTTTCAGACAAATCATCAATAAAGATAGTATCTGGATAATATCTTAAAAAGTTTTCTAGTGATCTTTCAAGCTCTGTTACTCTTTCATTAATTCTAGATTCAATTGAATTTACAGCTATTTCATATTGTGATAACCACCTGTAGTAAAGCGCTTCCTCTCTATAAATTGTTCCTGGATTATCTGCAATAAAATTATCGAGAGATTTAAGAGCTGAGCTATAATCTCTAATTGTGTAATACTGTTTTGAAACTTCAAATTCTTTTTTTTCAATTTTGTTTTGTAATTGTTCCATTAATTCGAGAGCTTCAGCAACATATTCGCTATTTGGAAACCTATTTATGAATACTTGGAGTTTATCAATGCCTGTGAATGTATCCTCTTGATCTAGTGTGTAAATTGGAGAAAGCATAAAGTAAGATTTTGCTTCCATAAAATAAGCCTCTTGAATTCTTTGACTATTTGGATAGGAATTAATAAAATTCTCAAATTGAATTGCTGAAGAATAATATGACCTTGTTTCAAAATACGAATTAGCAAAAAAGAAAACTAGTCTCTCGCCTTGAGGTTTACCTCTGTAACTAGGAATAATTTGCTCAATCAGGGCATTAGCTCTTCTAAATTCTCCGTTTTGATAGTACTCCTCTGCTGCATTATACTTATCAATTTCATTTTCAGTACTGTTTAGTAATTTTTGGTAATCATTACATGAGAAAATCAAAAGAGAAACAAATACAAAAAGATATAATCTAAACATTTAATATTAAGTCTTATGGCAAATTTAATATAAGTTTATGAAATTAGATCAATTAATGACACTTCATTAATAATAGGAACTCCAAGATTATTTGCTTTAGCATATTTTGTAGAACCTAAATTACTCCCTGCCACTAAATAACTTGTCTTTGAACTTATAGATGTGCTTATCTTTCCACCATTAATTTCTATAAGGTTTTTAATTTCCTCTCTAGTATGCATTTCAAAAACACCAGAGATTACGAATGTTAAATTTGACAGAGAAGAACTTATGTCAGTTTTACTATTGTCAATAAAAACAAGACCAGCTGATTTAAGTCTAGTAATAAGATCCCTATTATCCTCATCTTGAAAAAACTCTTTAATACTCACTGCAGTTTTTTCTCCTATTTCATCAATTTCAGATAATGATTCTATACTCATATTCATAAGCTCATCAATTGATTTAATTTTTTTTATTATTTTTTTTGAGGCAGATTCACCTACATACCTAATCCCAAGACCATATAAAACCTTTTGAAATGGTTTTGATTTAGAATTTTCAACACCCATTTTCAGGTTTTCGGCTGATTTGTCAGCATGACCTTGAATTAAGGAAATTGAATCATAATCAAGATCAAAAATGTCTGATATATCTTTTAGATACCCTTTGTGATAAAGGAGCTTGATAGTTTCATCGCCTAAGCCATCAATATTCATTGCTTTTCTTGAAACAAAATGTTGAATTCTTCCTATAGCTTGTGGTGAGCAATCTTTAACATTTGGACAGAAAAAGTTAGCCTCAGAATCAAGTTTTACTAATTCAGAATTACATTCAGGACAATTTGTTGGAAATTTAATTTCATCATATTTTGAGCCTCTATTTTCAATATCTATTCCTGTAATTTTAGGAATGATTTCACCTCCTTTTTCAACATATACACTATCATTAACTCTAAGCCTGAGCTTCATCATTTGATCGAAACTATGCAAAGAAGCTCTTTTTACAGTTGATCCAGAAATTAAGACCGGCTCTAAATTTGCAACTGGGGTTATTGCACCTGTTCTTCCAACATTAAATGAAATTGAATTTAATTTTGTTACCAAATTTTCAGCCTTATACTTATATGCAATAGCCCATCTAGGAAACTTAGATGTAAAACCTAATTTTTTTTGAAAATCTATATAATTTACTTTAATAACTATTCCATCAATTTCAAATGGTAAGCTTGACCTGTTTTTATCCCAATAGTTTATGTATTCTTTAACTCCATCCAATCCATCTACAACCTTTTCATATTTAGGTACATCGAATCCCATATCTCTTGCAATATTTAGAAGCTCTGAGTGACTTTTCATTTTAACTTCATCTGATACTATTGAATAAAGGAAACATTGTAAGGGTCTTCTAGCAACCTCATTTGAATCAAGAAGTTTAATGCTTCCTGATGCTGTATTTCTTGGGTTTTTAAATATTGGCTCTCCTAATTCTTCCCTCTTTCTGTTAAGTTGTTTGAAAGAATCATTTAGTATTATTATCTCACCTCTAATTTCAAACTTTTTTAAAAATGAATTATCAATATTTAATGGTACCGATCTAATAGTTTTTATATTATTAGTAATATTATCACCTTGAGTTCCATCACCCCTTGTTAGAGCTCGTAAAAGTTTACCGTTTTCATATAATAAATTGACAGATGCACCATCATATTTTAATTCACAGCAAAATTCAAAATCATCAGTATCCAGTATTTTAGAAGCTCTTGCATACCAAGATTCTAGTTCCTCATTTGAATATGTATTGTCAAGAGAATACATTTGATAAATATGGGATTCAGAGTTAAACTTATCTGACAGTCCACCACCAACTCTATTTGATGGAGAATTTTCATCAAAATATTCGGGATATCTTGACTCAAGATTAATTAACTCATCTAGTAATTTATCATAGTCAAAATCACTAATTAAGTTTTTGTCAAGATTGTAATAATTATGATTATGCTTATTAATTATTTCTCTTAACTCTAAAATTCTAGATTCTATTTCGTTCATCTTAAAATTTGAGTTTTACTAATCTTTTTTTACCTCTAAAGTCATCCTTAAAGTTAATATGATTTATAGTATAATTAGTTAATAATTGATTAAATTCTGATATAAAATTTGGATTAATCTCAAGATAAATTACACCATTTTTTGATAGATTTGTTGATGCAAATTCCAAAATTTTCTCATAAAAATGTAAAGGTTTGTCTTTGGGAGTAAATAGAGCAATCTTTGGTTCATATCTAACATTTTTGCCTATCTGATTTGATTCATCTAAAGATATATAAGGGGGGTTTGAAATAATTATATCATATTCTTTATTGAATGTAGAAGTTGAATTGAGGTCAAGTTGAATTATTTTAACATTTGAGTTCAGGTTTTTTTTATTAATCTCACAAACTTTCAAGGCATTAGTTGATACATCCGACAGAGTAACATTCAAATATTTATTATTAATGTCTAATGATATCCCTATACAACCTGATCCTGAACATAAATCAATTACATTTTTTTCATCATTTATATTTAAATTATCTTTAATTAACCAATCTACAAGCTCCTCTGTTTCGGGTCTAGGTATTAGGACATTTTCATCTACATAAAAGTCTTTACCATAAAAGTTTTTTTTATTAATTATATAGTCAATAGGGTATTCATTAATTATCATATTGATACTTTCAAGTAATTTGTCCTCTAAATCAGAGGAAAAATTAAAAGTAGGATCTAAAGCAATTTTAATTGGATCTATATCACATAGCTCCTTTAGAATAATTTTATAAATAAAATCACATTCATCAATTGAAAGGTCTAATTTTTCTCGATAAACACTTCTCATCTCAATAATATTCATACTAAGGTTTTTATCATCCACACAGGACATGCAGTATGACCTGTATTGCCTAGAGGTCCATCAATATATTTGAATCCTTTCTTTAAATATAATTTTTGCGCATTAATCATATTTGGCATAGTCTCTATATAGCATTTTTTAAAATTAGATTTAATTGCAAAATCTAAACAAAGCTCAATCATCTTATCACCAATTCCCCTTCTTCTTAAAGATTTATGAAAATACATTTTTTGAAGCTCACAGATATCAGGTCTACCATCTCTGAGGGGGTTAATACCTGCACCTCCTAATATTTTACCATTTTCTTCAACTACAAAATATCTTGATCTAGCTGAACTATAAGAGTTATTCATATTATCAATCTCAGGGTCTTCATATGCAGAACCAATTTTAGGTATATTCATCTCAATTAGAACTTCTCTCAATATAGTTGCTAAAGGCTTGTTATCAGATTTGATTATTGGTCTAATAAGCATAGTTGAGCTTTTTGACTTAAATTTACAATTCTAATTTTATTACATAGTTAAGTGGATGATATTAAATTTATGAAGAGATGTATAGACCTTGCATCAAAGGGTATAGGTTACACTTATCCTAACCCATTAGTTGGTTCTGTAATAGTCTATAATAATAAAATTATTGGAGAAGGTTATCACGCTAAATATGGAGAAAGTCATGCAGAAGTAAATGCCATAAACAGTGTTAGTGATAAAAAATTATTAAGAGAGTCAACTCTATATGTAAATCTTGAACCATGTAATCATCATGGAAAGACTCCACCATGCACAGATGCAATCATAAATAACGATATTAAAAGAATAGTTATTGGCTCAAAAGACCCCAATAGATTAGTTGATGGGAATGGAATAAATAAGCTGAGGTCAAGTGGATGTGATGTATTTGTTGGAGTAATGGAATCAGAATGTTCTAATCTTAATAAAAGATTTTTTAAATATCACAAACACAAAAGACCTTATATAATTTTAAAATGGGCTGAGTCAAATGATGGTTTTATTAGTCCATTAAAATCTAATAAGTCACCAAGAAAAGTAAATTGGATTTCAGGAGAAAATTCAAAAAAATTAAATCATAAATGGAGAAGTGAAGAACATTCAATCTTGGTTGGGGTACAGACAATAATTGATGATGACCCATTACTGACTACAAGATATGTTTATGGAAAGAGTCCAATTAGGTTTGTATTAGATCCAAATTCTCGAATTCCAATTGATTCCAAGGTTTTATCTCAAACTTCTAAAACAATAATATTATCTAAGAAAGAGAATAATCTCATCCCCAATTATACAAAATCTTCAAATTTTGAGAATATTCAAAAAATTATAGAGTCTCTTTATGATATGAAAATTCAATCAGTATTGATTGAAGGTGGGACAAAAACAATAAATCATTTTCTTAATAATGATTTATGGGATTCCATTAGAGTATTTAAATCGAATAAAAATATTAGAGGTGGAATTAAAAGTCCTAATGTAGACTTCTCAAAATTTACAAAGAGTGATATAGGAGATGATATACTTTATGTGATTAATAGGAAGATAAATTAAAATAAGTCACTTATAATTTTTGGACATCTTAAAGGTTTCATGGTGTCAGAATTTAAAAAAGCAAGTAATGTCCTTCCCTCTGTTGTTTTTTCTCCTCTACTATTAAAAATATCATATGAAAATTCAATTGATGATGTTGGTTTCTTAGAACAATGGACTTTAACTTTAAAAGAATCTCCAAAAACAAGTGGTTTTAGGAACTTTAATTCACAATTAACTACTGGAAGTATAATTTTATTTCTCTCAATCTCCAGATATGGCATTTTTAGTTTTTCAAGCCACTCAATTCTTGCAAATTCAAAAAATTTTAAATAATTACTATGATGAACTATTCCCATTTGATCAGTTTCATTATATCTAACTTTAATTTTACCTGTAGTGTAATTCATTATTTTTGATTTATGAAGGAATTTATAATTTTTCCTACAAATTTGTCCAGAGTGATTTTAATTAAAAAAAAATTAATAATCAATAGCAATCTTTATTTTTTTTTGATTTTTTTTAACTAATATTTGTAATCAACCTAAAACTTTATTTCATAAATATATTCAATTAATATCTAGTCAAGAAAAAATGAGTCAAACACCTTCTGTAGTATGGAACAACTGTTTAACCTTTATTAAGGATAATATCCAGCCTCAGGCATACAAAACATGGTTTGAACCTATTATTCCTATTAAACTTACTGATGATATTTTAAGCATACAGGTTCCTAGTAAATTTTTCTATGAGTGGCTAGAAGAACATTATGTAAAAATTTTACGTTTGGCTCTTACAAAAGAGTTAGGGTCTGAAGCTAGGCTTGTCTACATTATCAAAATGGAGAATACTTTTGGTAATAAGATGCCATTTACTGAAAAAATACCAAGTTCATCAAGTAGCTCGATAAAGTCTCAGTCAATTGAATCACCATTTAGTTCATTTGCTTCTGAACTTAAAAATCCTTTTGTAATACCAGGAATTAGAAATTTACAAATTGAATCACAACTTAACCCAAATTATACTTTCGAAAACTTTTTAGAAGGTGATTCAAACAGACTTGCTAGATCAGCAGGTATAGCTGTATCAAATAAACCAGGAGGAACATCATTTAATCCATTGTTAATCTATGGTGGTGTAGGTTTAGGCAAAACCCATCTTGCTCATGCAATTGGAGTAGATGTAAAACAAAAATATCCAGATAAAACCGTGCTATATATTTCTGCTGAAAAATTTACTCAACAATATGTTGATTCAGTTAAGAAAAATACCAGAAATGATTTTATTCATTTTTATCAAGTTATTGATGTTTTAATTGTTGACGATGTTCAATTTTTATCTGGAAAATCAGGAACTCAGGATGTCTTCTTTCATATATTTAATCATCTTCACCAAAATGGCAAGCAAGTTATTTTAACTTCTGATAAAGCTCCAATTGATATGCAAGATATTGAGCAAAGACTTTTATCAAGATTTAAGTGGGGGCTTTCTGCAGAACTACAAAATCCAAACTATGAAACTAGAGTCTCAATTTTAAAAAATAAACTTTATAGAGATGGTGTTGAAATTCAAGATGATGTTATTGAATTTGTTGCAAAAAATATAAATTCTAATGTAAGAGAACTTGAGGGTGCCATTATTTCTTTGATTGCTCAATCTTCATTTAATAAAGCAGAAATTACTGTTGAATTAGCAAAAGAAGTAATTAATAAGTTCGTTAAGAACAACAAAAGAGAAGTGTCAATTGACTACATTCAAAAAGTTGTTTCTGATTACTTCCAAATGGATATACTGACACTGCAATCTAAAACAAGAAAAAGACATATTGTTCAGGCTAGACAGATTGCAATGTATTTTGCAAAAAAATTCACAAAAGCATCTCTTGCTAGCATAGGTTCACAAATTGGCAGAAGAGATCATGCTACAGTTTTACATGCATGTAAAACAGTTGACAATCTTAGCTTCACTGATAAACAGTTTAGGAAATATGTTGAAGATTTAAATCAGAAACTTTCCAATTAGCTTTTACCTGTAAATCCCCTTGCTGTTTATCCAGCGAATATATGCCTTTTTGTTCCTGTTGTGTCCATCTATATCACTAGCAAAAAGATGATATCCTCTATTTGATGGATCAGCAACCATGAAGAGATAATTATGATTCTCGTGATTAAGAACAGCATCGATAGCTGATATATCAGGCATTGTTATGGGTCCAGGAGGAATACCTCTGATCTTATACGTATTAAATTCAGAATTTATTTCAAGATCACGATAAAGGACCCTTCTTATAATTGTATCATAGTTATTATAGTATTTCTTTAAAGAATAGATAACGGTTGGATCAGCTTGAAGTCTCATCTTTTCATTAATTCTATTAATGTATAAACCTGCAACTCTTGGACGCTCATCATTTTTTCTACTTTCAATTTGGACTATTGACGCAAGTGAAATAACTTCTAACTTAGTAAGACCTAGTTTTTTTGCCTTTTCTGATCTATCTTTATTCCAAAACTTATTATATTCAGCTAACATTCTATCTCTAAAATCTTCAGGAGTAGTATTCCAATAAATATTATAAGAGTTTGGGATAAAGATTGAAAGGACACTTTGCTCATTTAGATTATTGTTTTCTAAAAACTGTCTATCTCTAAATGCCTTAACTAATGATGTACTGTCCTCATATATTTGCTTTGACACTATTCCTGCCAAGTTCTCAATTCTTTCCTGATTATTGAATGTGACATTAACAGGTGTATTATTGAATTTCAATGAGTTGACAATTTTATTATTCCCTATATCCTTTGATATTTTATACCTTCCTGTCTTTTGATTTTTTAAATAATCTAACTTTTCAGCAGCTTTATAAAATGTTTTTTCTGATTTAATATATTTGGAAATTGAATCCCTAAAAGCTAAACTATCACCCTTCATTACATATAGAAAAATACTTTCATCTTCGAAAGAAGTATTTGGCTTGTAAAACTTATTGTAATAGTCAATAATAAACACTAATGAAAGAATTGATACCGGTATTAATACTTTTAAATACTTCATTTTTTTATAATTTTTTGATAAAGCAATTCATCACAAAACATGTTGTTATAATATATCCAATCTTTTTTTAAGCCAACTTTTTCATATGAATTTTTTTCAAAAAGAGATATACTTTCACTATTATTAGATGTAATATTTGCATAGAGTTGATGAATTGGAACGTGTTTAGTTAAATAATCCTCAATTAACTCCAGAGATTTTGAAGCTATGCCTTTCATTCGGTATTTTTCAAATATAATAATCCCAACCCCTACCCTTCTATTTATAAAGTCATAGTCAAAAAGGTCTATAAAACCTAGAGCGTTATTGTCATCACTTATTACCAGTCTTAATTGTTTATGCTCAATAATATCTAAATGTGAATTTTGTATGAATTTTTTAAGAGTATGTTTAGAAAAAGGAGATGAATTATTAGAATAAATCCAGAGAGATTCGTCATTTTCTGTTTCATAAACTATATCCAAATCGTCAGGTTCAAGTGCTCTAAGCTTTAAATTCATTATACTCTAGTTAAACAATAGTTAAAATATAAATATTAAATATTTAATATCTTATTTTTACAAAAAAAAAATGAAGCTTTATCTCAAAATTCTTGGTATTTCCATTGCTTGTTCTGTCATTACTTTATTATTATTTAATAGAATTAATAATGAGGATAAAATTGATTATGAAACTAAATTGATAAGTGATTCTATCTCTGAATTCTCAATTAGTAATTTGGTACAAAGAAACCCTGGCAAATCAACACTACCAGATTTAACTTTTGCTGCAAGTAAAACAATTGATGCAGTAGTACACGTTAAAAACACAAGCATAGTTGAAGAGAGTGATAGCTGGGCTTTACAATTTTTTTATGGTGATGATTCTAAAAAAAAGGTAGGTACAGGCTCAGGGGTAATCGTATCACCCGATGGTTACATAATTACTAATCATCATGTAATCGAAAATTCATCTGAAGTAATAGTAACAACAAACGACAATAAAGAGTATGAGGCAGAAATAATTGGATTTGATGAAGTTACAGATATAGCAGTACTTAAAATTAAATCTGATATTAATCTTGATTATATCTTCTTTGGTGATTCAGACTCAACATTAATAGGAGAATGGGTTCTTGCAGTTGGAAATCCTTATAATTTAAATTCAACAGTTACAGCAGGTATAGTAAGTTCTAAGTCTCGAGACCTAAATGAGTATGATCAAAAGAATCAATCATTTATTCAAACTGATGCAGCGGTCAACTTTGGAAATAGTGGTGGTGCTTTAGTTAATATTCAAGGAGAGTTAATTGGAATAAATACACTTATTCAATCAATGACCGGAGGATATGTAGGATATTCTTTTGCTGTTCCCAGTAACACTGTGAGAAAAATATTTGAAGATATTATAGAATATGGAGATGTTCAAAAAGGACTTTTAGGAGTTAGAGGTGTAGCCTTAAAATCTTCATATTCCAGACAACTAAATATAACTGAAACTGAGGGCTTCTATATTGATGAAATCGAAGAAGGATTTGGAGCTGACACTGCTGGTTTAACTAGAGGTGATATAATTAAATCGATTGATGGTTTTAAAATCAACAGATTCTCTGATCTATCAGGATACCTATCATCAAAGAGACCTGGTGATAAAGTTGAAGTTGATTTTGTAAGAGAAGGAAGATTAAAAACAGCTATTGTAACTTTGAAAAAAAGCTCAAATTAATGAGGATTGATGTTCTAACTCTATTTCCAGATATCTTTGACAATCTTAATTCATTCTCAATTATAAAAAAAGCAATTGATTCGAAGAAGGTTAAAATTAAATCACATAATCTAAGAGAGTTTGCCGAAAATTCAAGAAAAGTAGATGATTATCCTTATGGGGGGTTTCCTGGAATGGTAATAAAAATTGAACCAATTGATAATTGCATTGAATATCTAAGAAAAAAGAATAACTATGATGAAATAATTTATTTAACTCCTGACGGAGACCTTCTAAATCAGAAAACATCAAACTACTTATCAACATTAAAAAATATTATTATAATCTGTGGTCATTACAAAGGAATTGATAACAGAGTTAGGGAACACCTTGTTACTAAAGAAATATCGATTGGAGATTTTGTTGTATCTGGAGGAGAACTCCCTGCAGCTGTATTATGTGATTCTATAGTTAGACTTCTTCCTGGAATCATTGGTGATGAATCATCTGCTTTGTCTGACACTTTTCAAGATAATGTATTATCTCCTCCAATATATACAAGGCCAGAAGTATATAAAGGCATGCAAGTACCAAAGGTTCTTTTATCAGGTAATGAAAAAGAGATTCAAAAATGGAATGATGAAAAATCAATCGAAAGAACAAAATTACTTAGGCCAAATCTTTTTGATAATGATTAAAAAAGGTTTATTTTTGCGCGTGTTTGAAATTAATCAAACTTTTTAAATAAACTTCAATGGAATCTGTAGTAAATTTAGTTCAAGAGAAACTTATCAATAAAAATGAATTTCCGACTTTTTCATCAGGTGATACTATAACAGTATATTATGAAATTAGAGAAGGTGATAAAGTTAGAACTCAATCCTTTAAAGGTGTAGTGATTCAAATTAAAGGAAGAGGAGAATCTAAAACATTTACAATCAGAAAAATGTCTGGTACAGTTGGAGTTGAAAGAATTTTCCCACTAAATATGCCTGCTTTAAATAAAATTGAAGTCAATAAGAAAGGTAAAGTTAAACAATCAAGAATTTACTACTTTAGAGAACTTAGAGGAAAGAAAGCAAGGATTAAAGAAGTATAAATCTCATGTCAAAAATTAAAGTAGCCAATCCCATAGTCGAAATAGATGGTGATGAAATGGCTAGAATTATCTGGAAATTTATTAAAGAGAAGTTGATCTTAGACTACATAGACCTTGATGTTGTATATTATGATCTTGGGATAGAGTCTAGAGACGAGACAGATGATCAAATCACTGTTGATGCTGCTAATGCTATAAAAAAATATAATGTAGGTATTAAGTGTGCAACGATTACTCCAGATGAACAAAGAGTAGAAGAATTCTCTCTTGGCAGGATGTATAAATCTCCCAATGGTACTATTAGAAACATAGTTGGAGGAACTGTTTTTAGAGAACCTATAATATGTAGATCAATACCAAGGTATGTTCAGGGATGGTCAAGACCAATTTGTATCGGAAGACATGCATTTGGTGATCAATACAGAGCTACAGATGTAACTACTCATGGTCCTGGGAAGCTTGAGATGAAGTTTACACCTTCCGATGGCTCAGACTCAAAGACATGGGAAGTATATAATTTCGAAGAAGATGGTATTGCAATGTCAATGTATAATATTGATTCTTCTATATATGGTTTTGCAAGATCTTGTATGAATATGGCTTTAACAAAAAGATGGCCTCTTTATCTTTCTACAAAGAATACAATATTAAAAGCATACGATGGAAGGTTTAAAGATATTTTTCAGGAAGTTTTTGAAAATGAGTTTAAAGATAAGTTTGAAAAAGAAAATATAACATACGAACATAGGCTTATTGATGATATGGTTGCGGCTGCAATTAAGTGGAAAGGTGGATTTGTCTGGGCATGTAAAAACTATGATGGAGATGTTCAATCTGATGTTGTAGCACAAGGGTTTGGTTCTCTTGGACTAATGACATCTACTTTAGTTACTCCAGACGGAAAAACCTTGGAGGCTGAAGCAGCTCATGGAACTGTAACTAGGCATTTTAGAAGACATCAAAAAGGTGAAGAGACTTCTACTAATCCAATTGCGTCAATTTTTGCTTGGACTAGAGGACTAATGCATAGAGGAAAACTTGATGATAATAAAGAGTTAATTAAGTTTTGCAAAACTTTAGAAGAAGTTTGTATAGAAACTGTAGAGGATGGAAAAATGACAAAGGACTTAGCTCTGCTTGTATTTAGGGATGACCTTGTGGATTCAAATTTTCTTACTACACAACAGTTTTTAGATGAACTTAAGAAGAATTTAGACTTAAAATTAAATTCAAAAGAATAATGAGTTTTTATAAAGTAACGGAACAAGAATCAAATCATAAGGATTTAGAAAAAAAGTCTGTTAGTGAACTTGTAAATGCAATGCATGAAGAGGATAACAATGCTCTCAAAGCTATAAATAAAGTTCTTCATGATATCACCAATTTAATTGAGAATTTAGCTCTTAGAATAAAAGAGGGTGGTAGATTATTCTATATAGGAGCTGGTACTAGTGGAAGATTAGGTGTTTTGGATGCCTCCGAATGTCCCCCGACCTTTGGAACACCACCTGAAAAAGTTGTTGGGCTTGTAGCTGGAGGTATACCTGCGTTACATAGTTCAATAGAGATTGCTGAAGATGATTTAGATCAAGCATGGAAAGATCTCTCCGAACATAATATCAATAAAAATGACTTTGTTATTGGAATTGCAGCATCAGGAACTACTCCTTATGTTGTTGGTGGTCTAAAAGCCTGTCAAGAAAAAAATATTTCAACAGGATGTATTGTATGTAATGAAAATTCTCCATTATCAAAATACGCAGATTATAAAATTGAAGTAATAGTAGGACCTGAGTTTTTAACTGGAAGCTCAAGATTAAAAGCAGGAACTGCTCAGAAGCTTATCTTAAATATGATTTCTACAATTTCAATGATTCTTGATGGTCATGTTAGAGGGAATAAAATGATTGATATGCAGATGAGTAATGCTAAGCTTAATAAACGAGCTAGAAGAATACTTATGGAAGAGTTAGGTGTTGATGAGCAAAAAGCTGATGAACTTATTGTAAAGTATAAGAGTATCCGATCTGCTATAGATAATTATTCAAATGAATAAATACTTAAGAAAGGGTTTTATTCAAGTTTTTGTGGGAATATCATTATGCTTTATCGCACCAGTAACTGTCTCACAGGCGTTTAATAATCAAGACCACCCATTCTTTTTGGTTGTCTTAATTATAGGGGCAATACTTCTTGTATTAGCTATTTTTTACGGATATAGAGGGATTAATAATATATTAAATGGTACTCTTGGACCTAAGAATAAATTAAATTGATTTATTTTTGAATTAGATTTTTAATTATGATTAGTATAGTTTTTCCAGATGAGTCCGTTAAAGAGTTTGATAAAGGGGTTAAAGTCATTGATGTGGCAAAAAGTATCAGTGAAGGTTTAGCAAGAAAAGTTATTTCAGCGTCCTTTAATGATGAAACTCTTGAACTTGACTCAGAGTTAACTAAAGATGGGAGTATTAAACTTTATACGTGGGATGATGATGAAGGGAAACAAGCATTTTGGCATTCTTCAGCTCATATATTAGCTCAAACTATTAAATTTTTCTATCCGAAATCTAAACTAACAATTGGACCATCAATTGAAAATGGGTTTTATTATGATGTTGATTTTGGTGATGAAAGTATCTCAGAAAAAGATTTTGAAAAAATTGAATCTAAATTTCTTGAGTTTTCACGAAATGACTTCAAATTTATTATGAAGAGTGTTTCTAAAGATGAAGCTCTAGAATTTTATAAAAAAGAAAAAAATGAATATAAGGTTGAACTAATTGAAAGTTTAGAGGATGGAACTATAACTTTCTGCGATCATTCAGACTTTAGTGATTTATGTAAAGGAGGTCATATACCATCAACCGGAATTGTTAAAGCTGTAAAACTCTTAAATATTGCAGGTGCTTATTGGAGAGGTGACGAAAAGAACAATCAATTAACAAGAATTTATGGTATTTCATTTCCAAAGCAAAAATTACTAACTGAGTATCTTGAGCTTGTTGAAAAAGCAAAGGAAAGAGATCATAGAAAAATTGGTAAAGAGCTTGAATTATTTACATTTTCTAGTAGAGTTGGACATGGTCTTCCCCTTTGGCTTCCTAATGGAACAGAACTAAGAGATAGGTTACAAGACTTTCTTGAAGACGCTCAAAAAAGAGCTGGATATAAAAAAGTTATGTCATCTCATATTGGAGCTAAAGAATTGTATGAAACATCTGGACATTATGAAAAATATGGTGCTGATAGTTTCCAACCAATTTCTACTCCAAATGATTCTGAAACCTTTATTTTAAGACCTATGAATTGTCCTCACCACTGTGAAATATATAATGCAAAACAACAGAGTTACAAGGATCTTCCATTAAGACTTGCGGAGTTTGGAACAGTCTACAGGTATGAACAAAGTGGAGAATTGCATGGTTTAAGCAGAGTCCGAGGATTTACAGTTGATGATGCCCATATATTTTGTACACCAGAACAGGTAGACTCAGAGTTTAATAATACGATTGACTTGGTTCTTTATGTTTTTAATTCGCTTGGGTTTAACAATTTTTCTGCACAAGTTTCATTAAGAGACCCTAATACCCCGGAAAAATATATTGGTTCTGATAAAAATTGGGAAATATCTGAGCAGGCAATTCTTAATTCTGCTAAAGAAAAAGGTCTTGACTATAATGTTGAATATGGAGAAGCTGCATTTTACGGTCCAAAACTTGACTTTATGGTTAAAGATGCACTTGGTAGAAGCTGGCAACTTGGTACAATTCAAGTTGATTACAATCTTCCCGAAAGGTTTGATTTAACATATAAAGGAAGTAATAATGAAGATTTAAGACCTGTAATGATTCATAGAGCCCCATTTGGAAGTATGGAAAGATTCGTTGCAATTTTAATCGAACATACTGCTGGTGTTTTCCCTTTATGGCTAACAACTATTCAAGTAGAAATTTTAATTGTAAGTGAGAACTTTAAAAATTATGGTCAAAAAGTTTTAAATATCTTAGAAAATCACGAAATTCGCGCCCACTTAGATGACAGAAACGAGACTGTTGGAAAGAAAATTAGAGAATCTGAAATGAAAAAGATTCCTTTTATGCTTGTTTTAGGTGAAAATGAAGTTAAAAATAATTCAGTTTCAATAAGGAGACATCATGGTGAGGATCTAGGTATAATGAAAGTTGAAGAATTCGTGGATATTATCAAGAAAGAGGTTTCGGAATGTATCCCAAAATTTAATATTAATTAAAAATAGTTATTATAGCAATAAGAAGAAGAAGATCGAATAGGAGGTTTAGAAGAGAAATAAAAGAAGATCCTCATAAAATCAATACTAAGATAACTGCTCATGAGGTTAGACTAGTTGGTGATAATGTTGATGTTGGAGTATATTCTACAAATGAGGCCTTAAGAATGGCAAG
>CABYMF010000007.1 GCA_902519955.1 uncultured Bacteroidota bacterium
TTGTCTTTTAACTCAGTCTTAAAAATTGAGTTCCTATAACTAAATTTACATTCTGGTTTTTTCATCTCAAATTCCTCTAAAGAATCCAATTTAATTCCTAAACAGCTATAAAAAATATCTTTTAGCTCTACACCATATGCTCCAATATTTTGGATGGGAGCAGCTCCAACATTTCCAGGTATTAATGAAAGGTTTTCTACACCACCATAATTATTTTCAACAGCCCAAATCACAAAATCGTTCCAGTTTTCACCAGCGCATACCTCAACTAGAATTGAATCTTTATCTTCTCTTATAACATTAATTCCCTTATTCCTAAGATTTATAATTGTACCTTCAAATCTTTTTGTAAATAATACATTACTTCCGCCGCCCAGAATTAGGATTTGACCTTTATTATCTGATAAAATTCTTTTAAGCTCAATTATTTTCTCAACTTCATAAATACAATTTGCAGTTTCACTTACATTGAATGTATTAAATTTTTTAAGGGAAGCTTCTTTATTAATTTTCATTAATTATCCAATATATTCTTTCAAGCCAATATTTATTATATTAATTGCTCTTTTAATTTTCTCAGAGTTTAAAACAAATGCTATTCTTATTTCGTCTTCTCCATTATTTTCAGAACTATAAAATCCAGATGCCGGAGCAACCATTACACTTTCATTATTAATAGAAAAATCTGTAAGTAAAAACTTCGCAAAATCTTCAGCATTTTTGACTGGAAGCTTAATAATCGAGTAAAATGCACCCATTGGGTTTGAAAATTCTATATCGTTAATTTTAGATAATTCACTTATAAGTATCTCTCTCCTATGACCGTATTCTGATATAACATCATCTATATACTTCTGATCAGATTTCAATGCTTTGTTTGCAGCAATTAAAGCTATAGTAGGAGGAGATAATCTTGCAAGTGCAAACTTTAAACATGTTTCAATAAAATTTGAATTTTTTGATACTATAAAACCGATTCTAGCTCCACATAGACTATACCTTTTGGATGTGGAGTCAATTAGAATAGCATTATCAAAAAACATTTCATCTTCTAAAATTGAATAGTGTTTCAAATCAGTATAAATAAATTCTCTGTAAACTTCATCAACTACTATGAATAAATCATTTTTCTTTGCAAGATTTGCTATATTAATAATCTCCTCTTTTGAATAAACATATCCCGTAGGATTACATGGATTACAAATAAGGATAGCTTTAGTCCTTTCATTAATCTTTTTTTGAAATGATTCTATAGAGGGTAGTGCAAAATTATCTTCAATTTTTGACGTAACTGGAATAACATTTACATCTGATGCATGAGCAAATCCATTATAATTTGCATAAAAAGGTTCAGGAATAATAACTTCATCTCCAGGATCGCATATTGAATTCATTGTGAAGGATAATGCTTCACTAGCTCCAACAGTCGTAATTATATCATCAGGAGACACATCAATATTATGAATAGAATAATATGCACATAAATTTTTTCTAAATTCATAAGATCCTTGCGAGTATTCATATTTTAATAATTCTAAATCAATATTTTTTATAGCATCAATAGACTCAACTGGAGACTTAATATCTGGTTGACCAATATTTAAATGAAGAATATCTATCCCATTTTGTTTTGCCTTATCAGCATAGGGGACAAGTTTCCTTATAGGTGAGGATGGAATATTATTACCTTTTTTTGAGATTGTTGGCATTTATTTAACTTAATTTTGTAAATATACTTCAAGGTATGTTATTTTTGTTTTACATTAAAATATTTATGAATTGATGCAAATTCCTCCTAAGTATAACCATATTGAAGCTGAGAAAAAATGGTACTCATATTGGATGGAAAATAACCTTTTTAAATCAATTCCAAATGATAAAGAGCCTTTCACTATTGTAATTCCACCTCCAAATGTTACAGGACTTCTTCATATGGGCCATATGCTCAATAACACTCTTCAAGATATTCTAGTCAGAAGAGCCCGTATGTTGGGTAAAAATGCTTGCTGGGTTCCTGGAACTGATCATGCATCTATTGCAACCGAGGCAAAGGTTGTTGAAAATCTTAAAAAAAAGGGAATTAATAAAAAAGATATTTCAAGAGATGAATTTTTAAAATATGCTTGGGACTGGACTGACAAATATGGAGGAGGTATTTTAGATCAACTAAAAAAGTTGGGTTGTTCATGTGATTGGGATAGAACAAAATTTACTCTTGATGATGATATGTATGAATCTGTAATCAAAGCTTTTGAAATTCTTCATAAAAAAGGATTAATATACAGAGGTCATCGAATGATAAACTGGGATCCTGAAGCAAAAACTACTGTTTCAGATGAAGAAGTAAATTACATTGAAGAGGATTCAAGCTTATACTATATAAGATACTTAATAGAGGACTCAAATATTGATCTAGAAATTGCCACTACAAGACCTGAAACAATATTTGGTGATACAGCAATCTGTGTTAATCCAAATGATGATAGGTATAAAGAGATTATAGGTAAAAATGCAATTGTGCCTATTTGTAATAGAAAAGTACCTGTAATTTCTGATACTTATGTAGATCTAGAATTTGGAACGGGATGCCTAAAAGTTACTCCTGCTCATGATATTAATGATTACAATCTTGGTATTAAACATAATCTTGAGACTATCGATATTTTTAATGAAGATGCAGTCCTTAATAGTCATGGTATGCATTATGAGGGTAAAGATAGGTTTACAGTTAGAAAGGAAGTTGAAGCTGAGCTTAAAGAAAACAATCTTTTAATTAAAAAAGAAGATTATACTCATAATATTGGTAGATCAGAGAGAACTAATGCAGTAGTTGAGCCAAGATTATCTAAACAGTGGTTTCTAAAAATGGATGACATTACCAAACCTGCAATTGATAATGTTTTAAAAGATGAAAATATCAAGTTTTTCCCAAGTAAGTTTAAATCAACATATAAATATTGGCTTGAAAATATTAAAGACTGGAATATATCAAGACAATTATCTTGGGGCCATCAAATACCTGTTTTTTATTACGGTAATAGTGAAGACTATGTGGTTGCTGTAAATAAAAAAGAGGCATTACGAAAAATAAATAATGATAAGGCAGATAAAAAATACAAAGAAGCTGATTTAAGTCAAGATAATGATGTTTTAGATACCTGGTTTTCTTCTTGGCTTTGGCCAATATCAGTATTTGACGGTATAAGGAATCCAGATAATGATGAAATCAAATATTATTACCCAACTCAAGATTTAGTTACTGGACCAGATATTATATTTTTTTGGGTAGCAAGGATGATAATATCAGGCTATGAGTTTAGAAACGAAAAACCATTTTCTAATGTATATTTTACCGGGATTGTTAGAGATAAATTGCGAAGAAAAATGTCTAAACAATTAGGTAATTCTCCTGATGCAATTAAACTTATTGAAGAATATGGTGCCGATTCTGTTAGAGTTGGTTTAATGCTTAGTTCTGCAGCTGGGAATGACTTGCTATTTGACGAGTCTTTATGTCAACAAGGCAAAAATTTTACAAATAAACTATGGAATTCTCTAAAACTAATCAATGGATGGGAAATTGATGAAAAAAAAACCCCAGCCAATCGAAAATAAATTATCATTAGAATGGTACAATAATAAGTTTAATAATACAATGGAGTTGATTGATAAAAACTTTGATAGTTATAGGATATCAGATGTTTTAATGTCATCATATAAATTAATATGGGATGATTTCTGTTCCTGGTTATTAGAGATATTAAAACCCAGCTATGGAGCTAAAATTGATAAAAAGTCAAAGATTGAATTAATAGAGTTATTTGAGAAAAATCTTAAAATACTTCACCCATTTATGCCTTTTCTTACTGAAGAGATTTATCATAATATTCCTAATTCAAATAACTCAAATCCTCTAACAACATCTCCCTGGCCAAATAAAGAAAAATATAACATTTTAATTTTAGAAGAATTTGAGACTACGAAAGAGATAATTTCACAAATAAGAAAATACAGAAAAGAAAAAAATATTTCATTTAAAACATCATTGGATTTATATTTTATTCCAAATGATAATCAATTAAATAATATTGAAATAATTAAAAAGATCGCAATTATAGATAAACTTGAGGAATCAACTAAAGAAAATTTTGATATGGTAACTTCTTTTATAATCAAAAATTATGAATTCTTTATTCCATTTGAAGATGGTTTTGATAAGGCTTCTGAAATTAATAAGTTAAAAAAAGAGCTAGATTATAATAAAGGTTTTTTAAAATCAGTTGAAAATAAATTGAAAAATGAAAATTTTGTTAACAACGCTCCTGATGCTATTGTTGAAAATGAAAAACAAAAAATAAAGGATGCTGAACAAAAGATAGAATCTATAAAAAAGTCAATTGCAGAGCTAAGTTAATTAAGCAATAATAGTAATTCCACCTTTAACTTTATCTCCGACATTAACTTTTAATTTGCAGTCTTTTGATATAATGATATCAACCCTTGATCCAAATTTAATAAACCCAGAGTCATCTCCTTGCTCTACATTTTCATCAACTTCTGCGTAATTCACAATCCTACTAGCAACTGCACCTGCAATCTGTCTGTACATTATTTTACCAAATTTTTTATTTTCTATAACAACAGTTGTTCTCTCATTTTTATCAGAAGACTTAGGGTGCAAGGCTACAAGATATTTTCCTTTATGGTATTTACTATATAGTATTTTACCTGAAACAGGATATCTATTAACATGAATGTCTAAAGGAGATAAAAAAATCGAAACTTTAAGTTTCACGTCATTGAAAAACTCTTGTTCATCAACTTCTTCAATCAATATAACTTTTCCATCAGCAGGGCTTAATATTATTTCGGAATTTTTTAAAATATTTCTTTTGGGATTTCTAAAAAACCAGAGTATAAATAAAAATAGAATAAGTGAAAAAATTTGTAAGATTAATTTTAAATGTGATGAATCATCAAATAATATTTCAAGTAATATAACATCAGTAGTTATAACAATAAAAAATAAAACTATCATATTAAATCCTTCTTTATGGAACATTATATAAGGGTTATTATTAAAGATACATAAGAAACACCCATCGCACTATCAAGCCTATCAAATATTCCACCATGACCTGGTAATATGTTTCCACTATCCTTTACTCCTGCCATTCTTTTTATTTTAGATTGATATATATCTCCTAAAAGACCAAAAATTGGTATTAATATTCCAAGTGAAACTGTTTTCCAAAAAGGAAATATTTCTTGAAAATATAAAAATGATAAAGTGCTGAAAGTCAAAGAGCATAAAAAACCACCAATAAACCCCTCCCAAGTTTTATTCGGTGATACTTTAATTCTCATTTTATTTTTTCCAAAATAAGAACCAAAAAAGTAAGACATTGTATCACTTATCCATATTAAAATAAATATCAATAGAATTGGAAAAGGGTTATATGAATCACTAAAAAAGAAAGGAACTAAAACTAATGTAGTCATTGAAAATATTACATAAAACTGAGGTATTGGATAATTATATTTAGGATGATTTAATCTTATTTTTTTCCATAATTGGTGTGATTCATAAATTGCAAGAAGTGAAAAAATGCTAAAGGTTAAGATGAAACTTTTGCTATTATATAGGATTGAACCGCTAACTACAAAAATATATACTATACCTGTAATTAGCCTGGGCAGAAAATTATTCATCACTCAATATTAGATAAATATCTTTGGCACTATTGCCATATGCTAAAAAATTATCCTCATTGAGTTTATTTTTGACATTAATTGTCGTGATATTTGAAGGAAAATTACTTTTGTATTTATTTTTTAGTTTAGTCATGCCTTCGCTTACATCTGATACAAACTGATTTGATTTTGCTAAAATAATTACAACTGGCGGTAAGTCTTCAATTTTATTATTTTTAATTTGCTTGTTACAAATTAGTATTCTGCCGGTATTAGATATCAAAAATTCACATTCTGTTACCAATGCTTTTATATTCTCATTATCCATTTTTCTTATAGATCTAATTTCAAGGTTTTTAGAAATATTTAAATCAAGTGAACAAACGTTTTCAGGTTCCCAATTATTTTCCTCAATAATTTTTCCAAAAACTTCTTTTGTTGAGTTTATTTGATCAATAAAGATGAACCTACCACCGGAGTCAGTAAAGTTTTTTGCAAAGATTAAATCACTTGAGCCATCTAAAGGTAAAACTGATTCATCGCTTTTTGATTCATCATTTTTTTTACTTTTAAAAAAGTCCCAAAATCCCAAAATACTTATTCTTTAGTTTTTTCCTTTACTTCTTCTTTAGAGTATGGTCTCTCTCCAAGAATCTTTACTAGATCCTCTTTAAAAATAACTTCCTTTTCTATTAGCCTTGATGCTAGAGCAGATAATTTTGATTTATTCTTTTTAAGAATGTCACATGCTCTTTTATACTGCTTTTCTATAATTAAGGATATTTCCTCATCAATTTTTTTTGCAGTTTCTTCTGAGTAAGGTTTTGTAAAATTATAATCTGTTTGTCCATTGGAATCATAATATGTTATGTTACCAATCTTATCATTTAACCCGTAAACAGATACAATTGCTCTTGCCTGTTTTGTGACTTTTTCTAGGTCACTCAACGCACCTGTTGATATTTTATTAAACATAATCTTTTCAGCAGCTCTTCCACCTAAAGTTGCACACATCTCATCTAACATTTGTTCTGTTCTTACAATCAACCTTTCTTCTGGAAGATACCATGCAGCACCTAACGATTGTCCTCTAGGTACAATAGTTACTTTTACTAAAGGAGCAGCATGTTCTAAAAGCCAACTTACTATTGCATGTCCAGCTTCATGAAATGCAATTGTATTCTTTTCTTCTTTAGTAATAATCTTGTTTTTCTTTTCAAGTCCACCAACAATTCTATCTACAGCATCTAAAAAGTCCTGTTTACCTACAGATTTTTTATTATTTCTGGCAGCAATTAATGCAGCCTCATTACATACATTTGCTATATCTGCTCCAGAAAAGCCAGGAGTCTGCTTAGCTAAGAACTCCACATCTAGCGCTCTACTTTTCTTGAGTGGCTTTAGGTGTACTTTAAAGATTTCTCTTCTTTCATTAAGATCAGGGAGATCAACAAAAATCTGCCTATCAAATCTACCAGCTCTCATTAAGGCCTTGTCAAGAACATCAGCTCTGTTTGTAGCTGCAACTACAATTACGTTTGTATTAGTTCCAAATCCATCCATTTCAGTTAGCAACTGATTTAATGTATTTTCTCTTTCATCATTTGAACCAGTCATATTACTTCTACCTCTTGCTCTTCCAATTGCATCGATTTCATCGATAAAGATTATTGAAGGTGATTTATCCTTTGCTTGTTTAAATAAATCTCTAACTCTTGATGCACCAACACCAACAAACATCTCAACAAAATCAGACCCTGATAATGAAAAGAATGGAACCTTAGCTTCTCCAGCAACTGCTTTCGCTAAAAGTGTTTTACCAGTACCTGGCGCACCAACTAGCAGGGCTCCTTTAGGAATCTTTCCACCCAGTATGGTATATTTTTTTGGATTTTTTAAAAAATCAACTATTTCCTGAACTTCTTCTTTGGCTCCTTCTAGTCCAGCTACATCTTTAAAAGTAACTTTAACGTCAGTATTTTGATCAAACAATTTAGCTTTAGACTTACCTATATTAAATATTTGTCCTCCAGCTCCTCCAGCTCCCCCTGACATTCTTCTCATCAAAAATATCCAGATTCCAATTATAATTATTATAGGAAGGAAGCCAAGTAGAACATCCAACCATCTATTTTCCATTGTAATGAACTCAACAGAGAAGTTTAGACCTTCTATTTCTTTAATCTGTTGCAGTTTTGTTTCAAATAGTTCGGGAGTCCCAATTTCAAATTGATAGTGAGGTCCAGTAATATTCTCTTGGCCTAAAAAGTTTTTGGATTTAACCCTACGATGAATATCTTTTTCAAGTGCATTTTCATTAAGTGTAATTCTTGCATACCTCTGGTTAATAATTGCTACTTTTTCAATATCTCCATTTCTAAGATAATTTTCAAAGGATGAGATATCAGTTTGTTGTATGTTTTGAATTCCACTGTCTCCTCCTAGTAGTCCTATACTTATAATAAAAAATACAATGGATGCATAGAACCAGTAGATATTAATTTTAGATTTGTTATTCTTCTTGTTATTAGCCATTAATTACGCTTTTAATTCAACATTAATAATTTTTGCATCACCCCATAAATTTTCGATATCATAGAATTCTCTTATTTCACTTTGGAAAATATGTACTACAACATCAATATAATCAATAAGAACCCACTCTTGATTTTCAATACCCTCCATACTAAACGGTTTTTCTTTCAACTTTTTACTAACATTCTTTCTAACCGAGCTTGCTATTGCTGCAACATGTGTATTTGATGTGCCCGTACACAAAACAAAAAATTTACATACAGTGTTTGAAATTTTACTAAGATCCATAATGTATATTTCAATTCCTTTTACGTCTTCGATACCAAATATTATTTCATCAACTAAACTTCTTTCTTCTGATTTGGCTTTAACCATCTATATTTTCTTTTTTCAAATTTATTACTTTTAACAATATGTCCACATCTAAGATAATCAAAGTTAATGCCACTAGGTCAACAAATGATAAAGTGAAGATGTTAATTAAATCAAAAAAAATATTAAGTGGAGATTTAATTATTGCAAAATATCAATATGGGGGTAGGGGACAACTAATGAATAAGTGGTATTCTAGTTATGGTAAAAACCTTCTCTGCTCTTTATTTTATAAGCCTTTAGATATAAATGCAGATAGAACATTTATAATAAATCAAGCAGTAAGCCTTGCGGTACTAAAAACAATAAGAAAATTTAATAATGAAAAATGTCTAATTAAATGGCCCAACGACATTTTGTCAGTAAATAAAAAAATAGCTGGAATATTAGTTGAGAACTCATTGATTTCAGGTAAATTAAGTCATTCTATAATTGGAGTAGGAATAAATGTTAATCAAGTATTTTTTAAAAGTTTACCAAATGCAACTTCAATTAAAAAAACCTCAAATAAAAATATTGTTGTTGAAAGAGTATTAGATGAGCTGATTAATAATTATAAATATTACTTTACTAAAATGAATGATATCAAATATATTAATGATGAGTACAATCAAAACATATTTGGGAAAAAAGGGTGTAGATTTATTTTAAATGGTAAAGAATACATTGGAAAAATAATTAGTATATCAAATACTGGAATTATAAAATTAAATACTAATTCAGAAGAAATAGGAAATTATGATTCAAGACAGGTTAAGTTACTTTACGATTAACTCCAATTTTCAGGATCCTCTCTCCATTTCTTTAGTCTAGTTATCTCTTCATTCTTAAGGCTGCTATTTGATTCTATAACTTCAACTAAAGTATTGTAATCTGCTAGTGAATTAGTAGTAACTTTTTCATCAATAAATTTTTTATTTGCAGAATCAAAATTATAAGAGAAAATTGATAACATACCCATTACACTTATGCCTTCAGACTTAAGAGCATTTATAGCATTTAGGCTACTCTTTCCAGTACTAATCAAATCCTCTATAACTACAACGTTAGATTTATCTTCTATATTACCTTCAATTTGATTTTTTAGACCATGTCCCTTTGGTTCGGGTCTAACATATGCATATGGAACATTAAGTCTTTCAGATATCATCACTCCAACGGCAACTGCTCCAGTAGCTACTCCTGCAATAGATATATCATTCCCATATTTATTTACAATAATTTGGGTCATACTGTCAGCAATAAATTCTCTAATTTTTGGATAAGAAAGAACTAATCTATTATCACAATAAATAGGAGATTTTATACCACTTGTCCATGTGAAAGGATTTTTGGTATTTAATTTAATTGCATTAATTTGTATAAGAAAATTTACTGTTTGCTCTGCAACTTTTTTGTCTAATACCATTATTACAAATGTATAAAGTTTTTTTCAACCAAAAGCCTTTGATTCTTACAAACGAAATTCAAGATTTCTCTGATAATGAGCCATTGCTTTTTATTAAGTATACAAGTGTAGCTCAAATTATCAAAGCTTTAAAATCATCAAAAAATAGAAAAGTATTTTTATATCATAAAGACATCGATAAACTATGGAAATCGTTTAAAAAAAAATTTCCTGTTGTTGAAGCCGCTGGAGGATTAGTTGAAAGAACTGATAAAAAAATATTATTTATTTTTAGAAATAATAAGTGGGATCTCCCAAAGGGAGGAATTGAAAAAAAGGAACTTATAATTGATGCAGCTCAAAGAGAAGTGTCAGAAGAAACAGGAGTGTCAGACTTAATAGTTCAAAAACAACTATCTGAGACATTCCATATTTTTAAAAAAGGTAAAAGATTCAGACTGAAGAAGACATATTGGTTTAAGATGTCAACATCATATATGGGAAAAACTAACCCTCAAACTGAGGAAGGTATAAAAAAAACTGAATGGGTCTCAAAAGAAAAAATTGATGAAATATTAAACGATGCTTTTGAAAATATTAGAATAATTGTTTTGCAGGTATTAAAAAGTGATACCCTTTGGTATGAATAATTTATAATCACCATTATTCCTAATTAGATCACGGACAATACTACTGCTAATAAAAGAGTTTTCTGGCGATGTTAAAAAAAATATAGTTTCTATATCAGTCATTTCTCTGTTGGTTAGAGCAATGCTTTTTTCAAACTCAAAATCTGCAGGATTTCTGAGACCTCTTATCATAAACTCAATATTATTTTTTTTACAAAAGCTAACAGTTAAACCATCATATGACTCAATATTGATATTATCATAGTTTTTAAATGTTTGTTTAACAAATTCAACTCTCTTTTCTTTTGGAAACATATATTTTTTGTCAATATTATCTCCAACAGCAATAATAATTTCATCAAAGACCTTAATACCCCTTTTTACAATATCTACATGGCCAATAGTGATTGGATCAAATGAACCCGGAAAAATAGCTTTTTTCATAATTTAAAATTAAAAATAATTTAAAGAATAGATTCTATTTGATTATTAATTACCTCTTTTACAGATAATCCAAAAGCTTCTATTTGCTGAGGAATAATACTTTGTTTTGTGAATCCAGGAATTGTGTTTGTTTCAAGTATATGAGGGATACCCTCAACAATTATAAATTCAGATCTGGTAAACCCTTTTAATTCAATGTTATCATAGATTTTATTTATGTACTTATGTATTAATTTTTCCTCTTTTCTAGAGATATTACCTGGAGTAATCTCTTTAGATTGTCCTAAATATTTAGCACCATAATCAAAAAGTTCATTCTCACTTATAATCTCAGTTATTGGAAGAATAATTCTTTTACTTTTAGTCTCAACTACACCAACTGAAATTTCTTTACCAGAAAGATAATTTTCTATTAATATTTGATTACTTTCTTTAAATGCAATTTTAATTTTGTCCTCAAGCTCATCTAAATGATTAACTTTTGAGACTCCAATACTGCTTCCTCCATTATTTGGTTTAACGATACATGGTATATTAATTTGTCTTTTAATATTAGATAAATCTATAGACGCTTCATTAGTTAATAAAATTTGTTTTGATGATGGAATATCAAGGTTATTCATAAACTCAATATATTTTTTCTTATCAAAAGTTAAATTTGAAACAAAACTATTACAACCAGTTTGAGATAAATTCTGTTTTTCAAGAATATAAGCCAAATCACCATTCTCTCCTGGTTCCCCGTGAATAATATTAAAAATGCCATCTAATTTTACAGACTCACCGTTTATTGTAAATGAAAAATTATCATAGTCAAAATCAAACCTATTATTATTATAAGTAACATAATTAGATTCCTTTGAAATACAAACTTGATAAACATTGAGATTAGGATTATCTTTTATATTATCATAAATGAACTTCCCACTTTTTACAGAAACATCATGTTCAGGAGAAAAACCACCAAAAACTAATGCAATATTTTTCATATTATTTTCAAATGTAAGTCATTATATCAAAAGACAATTATGTCTTAGTATATTTACATTAAATTATTGAAATGAAAATTTTTGATCATTTTAAAAGTAACTCATTAGCTAAGCAGATATTTATGATGTTTTTTATCATATTTATAGTATTTTTTTTGGTATATTATTCTCTTAAAATATACACTAACCATAATAGATATATAGAAGTTCCTGATTTAGCTGGAAAAAATCTTGATGAAGCAATAAGTGTACTTAATGATAATAAACTAAGATATGAAGTATTGGACTCTTCAAAGTTCTTTGTTGATATACCAAACTATTCAGTCATATCTCAGATACCAAAAGAATTAGAGCTAGTGAAAAAAAATAGGAAAATATACTTAAATGTAAACCCTAAAAATTTTCAAAAAGTTTCACTCCCAAATGTAATTCAGATAACAAAAAGAAACGCTGAATCTATCCTTACTGCAATTGGATTTAAAGTAAGGGATTACAGTTATGTTGATAATATTGGAAAGGATATGGTTTTAGATGTTCTATATCTTGGTGAAAAGATATTACCCGGTCAAAAAATTCCAATGAATTCAGAAATAGATTTAATTCTTGGAAATGGCGAAAGATAACTCAAAAGAGGAAGACTTTGAACAAGAGCTCCATGAACATTTTTCATTTAAAATTGATTCTGGGCAAGAACCCTTAAGGATTGATAAATTTCTTATGAGCAGAATTGAAAATGCAACAAGAAACAAAATTCAAAAAGCAGCAAAGGAGGGGTCTATAAGAGTAAATGATAAGATTGTAAAATCAAGTTATAAAGTAAAAAAGAATGATAAAGTAAGAATTCTTTTTACTCATCCACCATACGAAAATCTTTTAAGCCCTGAGAAGATAAATTTAAATATAGTGTATGAAGACGATTATATAATAGTTATTAATAAAGAAAGTGGAATGGTCGTCCATCCAGGTCATGGAAATTACAGTGGAACATTAATCAACGCATTATTATATCATTTTGATAATCTTCCAAATAACTCTTCAAATAGGCCTGGCCTAGTCCATAGGATTGATAAGGATACATCAGGTCTTCTTGTAATTGCAAAAACAGAAATATCAATGACACTATTAGCAAAGCAATTTTTTAAAAAAAGTGTTGATAGGGAATACTATGCGTTAGTTTGGGGAGATGTAAAGGATGATGTAGGACAAATTAATGCTCCAATAGGAAGAAATCCAAAGAATAGACTTCAAATGATTGTCTATGAAGATATTGATGGAGGTAAAGATGCTATAACAGATTATAAGGTAATTGAAAGGTTTGGATATGTTACTCTTATAAGTTGTAAGCTTCAAACTGGAAGAACACACCAGATTAGGGTTCATATGAAACATATTGGTCATACACTATTTAATGATGAGAGATATGGAGGTGATAAAATATTAAAAGGAACCGTATATACAAAATATAAACAGTTTGTGGACAATTGCTTCAAAGTTCTAACACGACAGGCACTTCATGCAAAGACATTAGGGTTTAATCACCCTAAATCAAATGAAAAAATTTCATTTGATTCTGAAATTCCTCAAGATATGAACTCCGTAATTAACAAATGGAGACTTTATTCTAAACATAAAAATTTATAAATTTGAAATAAAAAATGAAAATTCTTATTTCACCTGCAAAGTCTCTTGACTTTGATAGCAACGTTGAAACAAGTCTCAGCTCCAAACCAATATTTGCTGATCAGGCACATCAGATTAATGATATAATTAAAGATATTTCTGTACCTGACCTTTCAAGCCTTATGAGCATATCACCAAAATTGAGTGAGCTCAATTGGTCTAGGAATCAAGACTTTAAAAATAATAATTCAAAAGAAAAAGAAGCAATTTTTGCTTTTAACGGAGATGTTTATGATGGTATTGATGCTAATTCCATTAATAGGTCTAATCACGAAAAACTTCAAGATTCGTTAAGAATACTTTCTGGTCTTTATGGAATCTTAAAACCGTTTGATAAGATTAAAGCATATAGACTCGAAATGGGAACAAAAATTTCTATTAATGGTTCAAAAAATTTATATGAATTCTGGAAAGAAGATGTTACAAATTCAATATTAGAGGAAATAAAAGAGGATGATCTTATTATAAATCTTGCTAGTAATGAATATTTTTCTGTGATTGACAGAACAATTATTCCTAACACTATTGTTTCTCCTCAATTCAAGGATTTTAAGAATGGAAAGCTCAAAATTATTTCATTCTATGCTAAAAAAGCTAGAGGTTTAATGACAAGATACCTAATAGATAATGATATAAATACTATTTCTGATATTGAGAGTTTCAATTCTTCAGGATATATGTTTAGTCAGGATGAAACTAGCAATCCCTTAGAACCAGTCTTTGTTAGATAATTATATATTGAACTTATCATTGATTTATTTGTAAATTTAAATCAATCAAAAGCTAATGTTAAAGAAAATAATTTTATTACTTACGCTAGTGCAGTTTAGTTTTTCTCAAGAAAGAGAATTAATCCAGGGAAAAGTCATATACAGAAATATTAATGTGCCAGCAGCTAATGTTATAAATAATACTTCCCAGACTACAACTATAACTAATGATCAAGGAGAATTCGAGATTTTTGCCAAAGAAGGTGATGAAATAATCTTTTCTTCAGTTCAGTACATTATCAGAACTGTTAGGGTAAATGATGAAATTTTAAAAAATAAAAGATTAATTGTTCAAATAAATCAAAGAGTTCGAGAATTAGATGAAGTTGTTATTACACCTGATGATACTGATAAGTTTTTAGACCTAAAAGAAGAACAATTTAAAGGTTTTGATTATTTAGCTGATAAGTCTACTAAAATTGAAAATATACTTACTGACAATAGACAAGTTGTAAATGGACTCAATTTTGTAAATATTTTTAAACTTCTTTCTTCTTTAGTTGACTCAAAATCAGAAGAAGAAAAACTTAGTATTCTTCCTAGTGAGGCTCTCCCACTTATTTTGGAAGAAAATTTTTTTACTGATACTCTTAAGTTAGAATTTTTTGAGGTAAATGATTTTTTATCACAATTAGATCTTGATCCAGAAATCAAGCTTTTAATAATAAAAAAGAATCAATTTTTGTTAATTGACTATTTACTAAAAAAATCTGATATATATAAAGAACTTAGGGTTGAATGAGAAAATCAATTTTTGTTTTCCTATTAATATCATTTAGCTCCTTTTCACAATCAGTAAATCAAAAAATAATTGAAGGTGTCGTCTATAATGACAATTCATATTCTATTGAAGGAATACATGTCTTAAATATCACATCTGACGAAGCTACAATAACAGATTCTGAGGGAAATTTTAAAATACTAGCAAATATTAATGATGAAATTATATTCTCAGGTATACAATTTAAAAGAAAAAAAATAATAGTAGATCAAGATATTTTGTATTCGGTATCATTAACAATTTATCTAGAGGAGTTTGTAAATGAATTAGATGAAGTAATTCTAAACTCAAGTGGTTTATCTGGAAACCTCTTAAATGATCTTCAAAATTCTGGTGTTATAAAAAATTTAAACTTTGATGATATAGGTATACCTGGATTTACAGGGATTAGAAAAGAGGATATTCCTTCCAACTCACAATTAGTAAAGGAGGTCTTACTTGCACCATTAGTGGGTGGTTTAGATATAGAGAGGATGTATAATTGGATATCAGGATACTACAAACAGAAGAGAAAAGAAATTGAATTTAAAAATGATTTCAATATAATAGATCAAATTATAAAATTTTATGGCCTCAGATTTTTTATTGATGAGTTTAAGCTTGAAGAAATTGCTGTTCATGATTTTGTAACATCTACATACCAAAACTTTCCTATTGAAGAAGAATTTAAGATGGGTAATTACACAATAGTAATAGAATATTTTAAAAAAAATTTTAAGAGGTTGAATTTATGATTAGTTTTGATATTATGATTTTATTCATTAGTGGTGCAGAGTTAGTCTTTGTCTTTTTTATTGTCTTATTAGTATTTGGAGCAGATAAAATTCCTTCAATTGCAAAAGGATTGGCAAAAGGTATGACTCAAATAAGGCAAGCTACAAACGAAATAAAAACAGAAATATCAAAAAACACTGACATGAAGAATCCAACAGAATCTGTGACTAAAGATTTAAAGGATAGTGTTAGTGACATCAAAAAAGATTTTGATGATCTAAAAGACTCAATAAAAAGAGATTTAAATTAATCTTGAAATAGAAAGACCATCTCTAAGAGGGAGAATTATAGTTTCAAACCTTTCATCTTTGCTCAAAAGGCTATTAAATTTTTTTAAAGTATTTGTCTCTTGGTCATTATCACTTTCCTCAACTACTTTACCTGACCATAAAACATTATCAGACATTATTATACCATTTGGATTTAATTTCTTTGAGACTATTTCAAAGTATTTTATATAATTTTCTTTATCGGCGTCAATAAAGATAAGATCAAAATTTTCATCAAGATTCATTAATATATCAATTGCACTTCCAGTAAGTTGAACTATTTTATCCCTATTCCCACTTTCTTCAAAGTATTTGTTTTGAATATTAATAAGTTCTTCATTTCTGTCAATAGTGAAAATTTTTCCATTAGTTGCTAAACCTTCTGCAAGACATAAAGTGCCATAACCAGTATATGTTCCTATTTCTAGTATTTGAAGCGGTGACTTAATTTTAGATATTAAACTTAAAAACCTTCCTTGAATATGACCACTCAACATTCTTGGTTGAAGAATTTTTTGATGTGTCTCCTTATTGAGTTTTGATAAAATTTCTGGTTCTTTATCAGAGTTTTGTGAGAGATATTCAGCTAATTTTTCAGAAATAAAATCCATTTATTTTTTAGGTCTTTGATATTCAAATCTATTTAATAAACTTGGTAGTGCATATCCATCACAACCATTTACCGTAACTACATTCCCTTTATCTAATTGAAGAAATCCTGAATCACTAATTAAATCTTCATTGAAATATAGTTCTTCAATAGATGCAACTACAAGGATTGTTCCATTTTCTTCAATATTATATTCATTAAGATATTTACAAACTAATTGAACTGGTGAGCCTTTTACAAAAGGTGCTTTGCACCCATCTTTATATTCCTGCTCAAGATTAGTTTTATCAAATTCAGAGATTTCTTCTGGATACTTTGCACTCGTATGATGAGCATCATTAATAATGTCACTAACTATATGGTTTACTGTAAACAATTTAGTGTCCTTAATATTCTTATATGTGTTTCTCGGAACAGTTGTAGGCCTTAAAATATATCCAAGCATTGCAGGATTACTACCTAAATGTGTAATTGAACTAAAGACTGCTACATTTTCAACTCCTTCTTTTGAAATACTACCAATAAGATTAGCAGATTTATAGCCCGTACATGAATTTATAAGATTGATTCTATAAAATTTCTGTAAATCGTCAAAGTCTTTTTTGGATAAATGTTTCATTAACCAAAAGTATAAAGAAATCTTTTAAATTTGCAATGCTTGGGTGATTAGCTCAGTTGGTTTAGAGCACTACCTTGACAGAGTAAACTACCCTAAACGCCTTAAGATACTACTAATAAGGCCTAACAACAAATTAGCTATATAAAACTAAATACTTTAAGTAGTTATAGCCTAGTTATAAGCCTATTTTCATAGGTTTTATATATTTGCTTTTCCGTTCCGGTAACTCAGGGGTTTAGAGTGCCACCTTGACAGGGTGGAAGTCGTAGGTTCAAATCCTACTCGGAACACTTAGCTTTGGTAATACCTACTATGACAAAAAAAATATTTATAACACCAATATTTACTCTGGGAATTATTTTTATTGTTCTTGCATTAAGATGGATGCTAGTTGATGAGCCTTGGTTGATTGATAAAGTTGCAAACGAAGAAAGGCTTAATATGACTTTCGATCAATTATTTAGTGAAGAAATTAATGAGACTCTCCCGGGTTACCTTAAGCAAATCTATCGTTTCTTTGGTCTTTGGGTTTCTATAATTGGTATTTTTATAGTTTCTTTTGCTAAAACAAAATTTATTGAAAACAAAGCCTTTGCAAGAAACTTACTGATTTGTATTGGATTAATGGTAATATCTGCTCAGACACTGGCATATATCCTTATCCCAAGCTCTCCTTTTATTTACCTTGGTTGGGGAAGTATTCTTATGTTTTTAATCTCATTATGGGGTTATAAAAAACTGTCTTAAAAAAGGAATATTATCTAAATCTATATTACCACCTGTAATAACAACTCCGATTTTTTTTCCTTTAAACTCATCTTTATTTTTTATGATTCCAGCTAGTGGAAGCGAACAAGATGGTTCACATATTATCTTAAGTCGTTGCCAAATTAATTTCATTGAATCAATTATCTCATTCTCTGTAATTCTTATAATTTTTTTTACTTCATCAAGAATAATAGGAAAATTTTTATCTCCAAGCTGAGTTCGTAAACCATCGGCAATAGTGTTGGTAGTAATATTAGTCTCAATTTTACCACTTATTAAAGATCTGTAGGCATCATCTACTTCAAAAGGTTCTGTCCCAATTATTGAGCAATTATCTCCAAAATATTTTGCTACTAAGGCACTTCCGGCTATGAGACCTCCACCACCTATTGGAACTAATATATGATCAAAAGAACCATATTGTTCAATAAGCTCTTTAGATGCAGTACCTTGTCCTATTATTACATCTAAATTATTGGAAGGATGAATAAAAGTAGCACTCTTAGAATGCACTAGATCTTTTGCTGCAGCTTCTCTAGCTTCAAGATTTGATTCACATTCAATTAACTCCCCGCCATAACCTTTAACAGCCTCTTTTTTTATTTCTGGAGCATTTGAAGGCATAACTATGTATGCCTTTATTCCAATTTTTTTTGCAGCGAGTGAAATTGCCTGAGCATGATTCCCTGAAGAGTGAGTAACAACACCGTTACATTTCTGCTCGTCAGAGAGTTTAAGAATTGCATTTGCTGCCCCTCTCATTTTAAATGCACCCATTTTTTGAAAATTTTCACATTTAAAATAAACTTCAGCACCTGTTATTTCATTAATGTAACTTGATGTTAATACAGGAGTGTTATGAATAAATGGTTTAATACGATTATGACAATCTATTAAATCTAATTTTTTTATTTCCATTTTATATTACAACCAATACTTGGTTTTTGTAGATCATTATTTACAACACAATTTATAAGACAATCAATTGCATTTTTAATGTCATTACCATTGGATTCAATTTCGTTTCCTGGTCTCGAATCGTCAAGTTGTCCTCTGTAAACTAACTTAAGGTTGTCATCATACAAATAAAAATCAGGAGTACATGCTGCATCATATGCCTTGGCTACTTCTTGACTCTCATCATACAAATACGGGAAATTAAAATCATTTTCAATAGCATTTGTTTTCATTTTTTCAGGACTATCCTCAGGATAATTATCAACATCATTACTAGAGATAGCAATAAATTTTATTTGATCACTTTGGTATTGTTTAGCCAATTTACTTATTGTAGGATTTACATGCTTAACATATGGACAATGATTACAGATAAACATTATAACTGTTCCAACTGTGCCTTTGTTTTCTGCAAGCGAAAAAGTAGAATCAGAAGTCACATCTAATAGATTAAAATCAGGTGCTTTACTTCCTAAAGATATCATGTTTGACAGAGTTCTTGCCATAATTATATCTAATATAAAAAAAGTTCCTATTACAGGGGTATTACAATACCTATTAAATTGTTAAGTATTAACTTTGTATTTAATCATGCTATTTAAATGAACAAATTAACAAAAAAAGAAAGATTTCAAGAAAGTGTTCTTTCAAGGTTTCATGTCTACAATAGTATTTTCTCTACTCTTCCCTACGATGGTATTTCAGACACTGGAAACCTACTGCCAATTTTTACTGAATTTTGTAAACTGGGATATGCTAAAAAATTAGATCCTAAGACTATAGTTGAAGATTTTTTTTCAAAATACTGTGAAGAATATTCAGATGAAAATAAGATATCCTTAATTTTTAGGTTTATACAATATGTGGAAAGACAGGTAGTACTTTTTGATGCTATAGAAGATGCATCATTTACCAAAGTAAATAATGTTGATGGAATAGGGACCATAAGGAACCTTAGAGAATTAGTTGAATCTTCCAATAAAAAGAAAGAATTAAGAAAATACCTAAAATCATTTAAAATTAAACCTGTCTTAACTGCACATCCAACTCAGTTTTATCCTGGTTCAGTGCTTGGGATAATTACAGATCTTGCTAATTCAATCGAAAATAATGATTTAACCGAAATTAAAAATCTATTATCACAGCTGGGTAAAACACCTTTCTTTAAACAAAAGAAACCCACTCCTTATGATGAAGCAGTAAGTCTATCCTGGTATTTAGAAAATGTATTTTATTATTCTGTTAGTAATATTTTTAAATATGTGAAATCAAATATTTTTGATAATAAATATGAGCATTTTGATCTGATATCAATCGGTTTTTGGCCTGGAGGTGATAGAGATGGAAACCCATTTGTTACATCTGAGATTACATCTAAAACTGCAAAAAAATTAAGGAGTGATATTATAAAGAATTACTATAGAGATGTTAGGGTTTTGAGAAGGAAATTAACTTTCAAAAAAATTGAAGAAGTGATTGTTGAAATAGAAGATTCGTTATGGGTCAGTATTTTTGAAACAAATAAAGAACCTAAAATTAAATTAGAAGTTTTAAAGGAAAAACTAAACTTTATTAAAGAGACTTTATTAAAGGAGCATAAATCTTTATTTCTAGATGAACTTCAAGACCTTATTGATAAGGTAAATATTTTTGGTTATCATTTTGCCACACTTGATATTAGACAAGACTCAACTATTCATTCGGATGTATTTAAAGAGATTATTAAAACTTATTTTAAAAAACAACTTAGAGGGAAATATGAAAACCTTTCGGAAGAAAAAAAGATACAAATTCTATCACGCTTAGATGTCAGAATCAATTCAAATAAATTTCAAAATAATCTTGCAAAATCTACAATAGAATCAATTGAAATAATAAGTCAAATTCAAAAATCAAATGGAGAAAAAGGATGTCATAGATATATTATTAGTAATAATTACTCTTCTGTAAATATTATTGAAGTTTTTACTATGATTAGATTAACACTAGGTAATAATTTTAATGTAGATATTGTACCCCTTTTTGAATCTATTTCAGATCTAGAAAACGCAAGCATTATTATGGATAAGATATATTCTAACAAACCTTATATAAATCATCTTAAAAGAAGAGGTGATATACAAAATATTATGCTTGGTTTTTCTGATGGAACAAAAGATGGAGGATACCTTACTGCTAACTGGAGTATTCTTAAAGCCAAAGAATCTTTAACAAAGGTTTCAAGAAAATATGGAATAAAAGTTGTTTTTTTTGATGGAAGAGGTGGCCCCCCAGCAAGAGGTGGTGGAAATACTCATCAATTTTACAGTTCATTAGGAGATTTTATTGAGTCAGATGAAATACAGTTAACTGTTCAAGGTCAAACCATAAGTTCAAATTTTGGTACAATTAAATCTTCTCAATATAACATGGAACAATTGATTAGTTCTGGAATAAAAAATAGAATTTTATCAAACCCTGAAGTTTTTAATAAGAGAAATAGAAAAACTATTGAGAAGCTCTCATCAATTAGTTATAATTCATACAAAGAGTTTAAAAGCCATCCTTCATTTATACCTTATTTGCAAAAAATGAGTACAATTAAATACTATTCAAAAACTAATATTGGAAGTAGGCCATCAAAAAGGGGTAATAAAATTGAAGAATTTAATTTTAATAAATTAAGAGCTATTCCTTTTGTTGGAAGTTGGAATCAGCTCAAACAAAATGTTCCAGGATTTTATGGATTAGGAACATCAATTAATTATTTCTACAAGAAGAACAAAATCAAAGATGTAAGACTACTTTATCAGGAGGTCCCCTTTTTTAGAGCTCTTATTTCTAATAGCATGATGAGCTTAACAAAATCTTTCTTTGAACTTACTTCATATATGAGTAAAGATGAAGAGTTTGGAGAATTTTGGAAAATAATTCATGATGAATATCAGCTAACAAAAAAGATGCTACTTAAGATTTCTAATTTTAAGGAGTTGATGGAAAATGAACCTGCAAATAAATTATCTATTACAACAAGAGAAAATATTGTTATGCCATTAATTACAATTCAACAATATGCTATTCAAATTGTAAAAGAAATTGAATCTGGACGAAATAATGATATTGATAAATCTGTTTATGAAAAGATTATAACGAGATCACTTTACGGAAATATTAATGCAAGTAGAAACTCTGCCTAACTTTTTCTATATTTATTAATTAACTTAAAACAAATTAATATGAAAAAATATATCTTACTTATTGTAACAATGATTATCTCATGTGATACACCAGTTGAAGAAACTCAAGGTTTTGGGTTTTGGGCTGGAGATGAAAACGAAACTTTTGTAGCCGGACCATCAGAAACAACTGAATTATATAACCAGTTTATAGATGCTCATAATAATCAAGATGTTGAGGCGGTTGGTGCACTTTTATCGGATGATCTTGTGATTTATTATTCAGATGGAAATATTGTTGAGGATAAATCAACTCATTTAGAGGGACTTCAATCCTGGTTCGAAGAAACTAATCCATCTTTTAATCCTTTCTGGGGTATGCCTTATGTTGGAGTAGATAATGGTGAAACATGGATGATAGCAGGACACCAAACTGTAACAACAGTTGATGGTGTTGAAACTTCAGCAGGGACAATGTTGGATATTCAATTTACAGATGGTCTGGTAAGCACAATAATTATTTACAGTAGAGCAACTCAGCCTTCAGAATAATAAATTGGATTTATTCTTATTAACAATAGGCTTTCTATTCTGTCTGATTGGAATATTTGGAAGCTTTTTACCAATTATACCTGGCCCATTAACTGCTTGGCTAGGTATTTTAATTTTGAATTTAACCTCAGTAGTTGAGTTCAACTTAAACTTTGTTTTAATAACACTAACTGTTGCAGTATCAGTTGGAATTTTAGATTACTTAATACCAATTTTAGGTGTTAAAAAGTTAGGGGGTACTAGATCTGGACAAGTAGGAACAACAATTGGACTAATATTATCATTAATTATTCTTGGCCCTGTTGGAATCATTCTTGGCCCCTTTTTAGGTGCTCTATTTGGTGAAATGTTCAATAATAAATCCTTTAAAAGATCTCTTAAACCTGCTTTTGGGTCATTTATAGGAGTTATTGCTGGAAGTATTATTAAGTTTTTAATAAGTCTTAGTTTCTTGTTCTTTTATTTTGACATTTTTTGGGGATACAGAGAAAGTTTTTTTTAAATTTCCTAAATTGATAAGGTCAATTAATAAATTTGAAAAAATTTGAAAAAAAATATATAGCCTCATGGACTGATCTTGATCCAAACTGGCATGTTGCTAATCATGCATATATAAAATATGCTGCTGATACCCGTGTTTCTTTCTTTTCTGAACTAAAACTTGATAGAGATAAATTTAATGATCTAAATATTGGTCCTGTTTTGTTTTATGAACATATGCACTACTTCAAAGAGATAATGATGGGAGATGAGTTTTTAATCAATATTGAGATAAATGGATATAGTGATGATGCAAGATTTTTCACAATACTTCAAAATTTTTATGATCAGAATGGAATCCATTTAGCTCATTTAGATTTAGCTTTTGGAATTATGGACACTAAACTTAGGAAACTTGTTTCTATGCCTAAAGATTCATTTGAAATTTTTAAATTAGGTCCAAAATCTAAATCATTTAAGATAATTACAAAAGAAGATTTGAGGAGGCATGGTAAGTATCCAATAAACATGAATGACAAGCAGTAATAATGAAGTATTATTATTTTTTACGTTATTAATTTTAATTGATACTTTAACACAAAATGAAAATAAAATGAAGGAAAAATATTGGAAAAAAAATATTATTTATCTACGAATATTACTAAGTATTTGGTTTATCTCATCTTTTGGGCTTGGAATTTTATTTGCTGAAAATCTTAACTCAATTTTTTTAGGAGGTTTTCCACTTGGGTTTTGGTTTGCACAACAGGGGTCAATCTACGTATTTGTAATAATAATTTTCATATATGTCTATTTGATGAACAAATTAGATAAAGAACACGATCTAGAAGAATAATATGGATGCGCAATTTTGGACATATTTATTAGTTGGTGTAACCTTTTCGCTTTATATAGGAATAGCAATATGGTCTAGAGCTCAAAGTACAAAAGAATTTTATGTTGCTGGAGGAGGTATTCATCCTGTCATAAATGGAATGGCAACAGCAGCTGATTGGATGTCTGCTGCTTCTTTTATATCTATGGCTGGTATAATATCATTCCTTGGTTATGGAGGTTCTCAATATTTGATGGGTTGGACAGGTGGATATGTTTTATTAGCATTATGTTTAGCTCCTTACCTTCGAAAATTTGGCAAGTTTACCGTTCCTGATTTTATTGGTGAAAGATACTATTCTCAAACAGCTAGAACAGTAGCATTAATTTGTGCAATCTTCATTTCATTTACATACGTTGTTGGTCAAATGAAAGGTGTAGGTGTTGCATTTTCAAGATTTTTAGAAATACCATATGATTTAGGAGTTGTTATTGGTATTGGTATTGTTTTTTTCTATGCTGTACTAGGAGGAATGAAAGGAATTACTTACACTCAAGTTGCGCAGTACTGTGTTTTAATATTTGCATTTACTGTACCAGCAATATTTATTTCTCTTCAGGCCACCGGAAATCCAATACCCCAAGTCGGATTTGGAAGTAAAACATTAGATGGAGTATATCTATTAGAAAATTTAAATCAATTATCGGTAGATCTTGGATTTGAAAAATATACTGATATTAATAGAACAACACTAATAAATGTTTTCTTTATTACTGCAGCTCTTATGTTTGGAACAGCTGGACTTCCTCATGTAATTGTAAGATTTTTTACTGTTCCAAAAGTTAGAGATGCAAGAATCTCTGCAGGATGGGCTTTACTATTTATATCATTACTTTACACAACAGCTCCCGCAGTCGCTGCCTTTGCTAAAGTGAATTTAATTAATACGGTATCAAATGCTAAATATGCTGAAATGCCTCAATGGTTTAAAAATTGGGAGAACACTGGACTCCTTGAATTTGATGATAAAAATGCAGACGGAGTTATTCAATATGTCGCAGATACTGAAGTTAATGAATTAACTATAGATAGAGATATTATGGTTTTAGCGAATCCAGAAATTGCTGATTTACCAGCTTGGGTAATTGGACTAATAGTTGCTGGAGGGCTTGCTGCAGCACTTTCAACAGCTGCTGGATTACTTCTGGTTATCTCAACATCTATTTCACACGATCTTCTGAAAAAGAATATTAATCCAAATATCTCTGAAAAAGGGGAATTATGGGCTGCAAGAATTTCTATAGCTGTAGCAGTTGTAGCCGCAGGTCTTGCAGGGCTTAATCCACCTGGTTTCGTTGCAGAGGTTGTTGCCCTAGCATTTGGTTTGGCTGCCTCTTCTTTTTTCCCTGCAATTATATTAGGAATATTTGATAAAAAAATGAACAAAGAAGGAGCTTTATCAGGAATGATAGTTGGAATAGTTTTTACAACTATTTATATATTTTATTTTAAACCACAACTTGGAGGCCCTGGTATACCTAAAAACTATTTATTTGGAATTACTCCTGAAGGCATTGGTACAATTGGTATGATTATTAACTTTATAGTATCTTTAATTGTTTCAAGATTAACAAAACCAACACCTAATAAAATTAAAGATTTAGTTGAAAGTATAAGATACCCTAAATAGATATGCAAAGAATTTCTAGTCTTTTCGATTATTATAAAAAATATGAGCAAAGTTTAAAAGATCCCGAAGAATTTTGGGCAGAAATAGCTGATACTTTTATTTGGAAAAAAAAGTGGGATAAGGTATTAGAATGGGATTTTAATAATGTTGATATTAAGTGGTTTAAAAATGCAGAGCTTAATATAACTGAAAATATTTTTGAAAGAAATTTAAAAGACCGTGGTGATAAAACAGCAATTATATGGGAACCAAATGATCCTACAGAGTCTTCAATTTATTTAACATATAACGAGCTTTATGAAGAAACTTGTAAGCTTTCAAATGCTATTAAAGATAAAGGAATTAAAAAAGGAGATAGAGTAATTATATACATGCCAATGGTACCTGAAGCATCAATTGCGATGTTAGCATGTGCCAGAGTTGGTGCTGTTCACTCTGTTGTTTTTGCAGGTTTTTCATCTACCTCTCTTGCTGATAGAATAAATGACTGTCAAGCAAAAATGGTTTTAACTTCTGATGGTAATTTTAGGGGGAATAAAACAATTCCAGTTAAACCTGTTGTTGACGAGGCACTTGAAAAGTGTTCAACTATTGAGAGTGTCATTGTATTAAAAAGAACAAAACAAAAAGTTAATATGATAGAGGGTAGAGACTATTGGTGGCATGATTGTATTAATAGTATTTCCTCACAATGTGCTCCTGAGATTTTAGATTCGGAGGACATGCTGTTTATATTATATACTTCTGGATCAACAGGAAAACCTAAAGGCGTTGTTCATTCATCTGCTGGATATATGATATATTCTGCATTTACATTCCTCAATGTATTTCAATATGATGAAAATGATATTTATTGGTGTACTGCAGATGTTGGCTGGATAACTGGTCACTCATATATAGTATATGGACCTCTACTTTGCGGTGCTACTTCAGTAATGTTTGAAGGTGTTCCAACATTCCCTAATGTCAGTAGGTTCTGGGATGTTGTTGATAAACATAAAGTCAACCAATTTTACACTGCTCCTACTGCAATTAGAGCACTTCAGGCTCATGGATTAGAACCCTTAAAAAATAATTCTTTAGATTCTTTAAAGGTAATAGGATCTGTAGGAGAACCAATCAATGAGGAAGCTTGGCATTGGTATCATGATAATATTGGAAAAGGAAATTGTCCTTTAGTTGATACATGGTGGCAGACTGAAACAGGTGGTATAATGATTTCTGCACTTGCTGGAATTACACCAAATAAACCAGCTTATGCATCTCTTCCTCTGCCTGGAATTCAACCTGTAATTGTTGATTCGGATGGGAATGAATTAATTGGTAATAATGTTCAAGGTAATCTATGCGTTAAATTTCCATGGCCATCAATATTAAGAACTACTTATGGAGATCATCAAAGATGTATAAATACTTACTTCTCACATTATAAGGGTATGTATTTTACGGGAGATGGAGTAAAAAGAGATCACGATGGATACCTAAGAATCCTTGGAAGAGTTGACGATGTAATAAATGTCTCGGGTCACAGAATGGGTACTGCAGAGGTTGAAAATGCTATAAATGAACATGAGGAAGTAATTGAATCTGCTGTTGTTGGATATCCTCATGAGATTAAGGGTGAAGGAATATATGCATATGTAATAGTTAATTCTAAATCATCAGATGATTTAATTAAAAAAGAAATTACAGATGTTGTAAGAAGAGTTATTGGGCCTATTGCAAAACCAGATAAAATTCAAATTGTAAGTGGTTTACCTAAGACAAGATCGGGTAAAATTATGAGAAGGATACTAAGGAAAGTCGCAAGTAATGATTTTGATAAGTTAGGTGATACTTCAACCCTACTTAACCCTGATGTTGTTGATGATATTATTAAAGGTTCTAGTAATTAAGCAACTTTTCTAAGCCAATTCCTCTTGAACCTTTAATCAATATATTCATTGAATGAAGATCATTTAAATTTATTGCTTTAGACATTTCATCTAAAGATCTGAATTTTTCAATATGTGCTTCTTTAGTTTCACAATTGAAAAAAATATTACCAACGAGATAAACTTTTTTATAATTTTTATTATCAATTAAGTCAACAACATCTTGATGCTCTTTTTCAGAGTGCTCTCCTAGTTCAAACATATCACCAAGAACTAATACTTTATTTGATGTTGTTTCTTTATCAAAATTAGATATTGCGGCTTTTATACTAGTTGGGTTGGCATTATACGCATCTAGATAGATTTTATTAGAACCAAATTGAATTATTTCAGATCTATTAGAATCATTTTTAAATATATCAAGACCTTTTTGAATTTCATCATTTGTCAAATCAAGAAATTTACCAATTGATATGCTTGATGCTATATTAGAGAAATTATAGTCTCCATACATACTTGATCTAAATTTATAATCTTCACTTTTTAGAATTAATTTATTATCCTTTTTAATATAGTTAAATGTATATTCTGAATCTTGATTTTCACCAAAGGTCACTGCCAAATCTCCTTTACAATTTTCAATCTGTAGTTTATCATCATTATTCAAAATTATATGACCATAATTTTGAGTTAAGTAGTCAAACATTTCAGTTTTTCCTTTAATTACTCCTTCAAATCCACCAAAACCCTCTAGATGGGCTTTACCGTAGTTTGTAATTAATCCAATATCTGGCATTGCAATTTCACATAGACTTTCTATCTCTCCTATATGATTTGCTCCCATCTCAATAATTGCAATATCAACATCTTCATTTATATCAAAAAGAGAAATAGGAACCCCAATATGATTATTTAAATTACCCTTTGTTTTTATTACATTATACCTTTGAGAAAGTATTGAATAAATTAGATTCTTAGTGGTTGTTTTTCCGTTACTTCCAGTAACTCCAATTATTTTTGTGTCATATTGAGACCTATGATAACTACTTAATTTCTGAAGAGCTTTAAGTGAGTCTTTGACATATATAAGATTTGGATTCTTATTTAAAATACTTATATCATCAATTATACTATAACTAGCTCCCTTATCTAATGCTTCCAAAGCAAAATGATTCCCATTGAAATTTTCACCTTTTAATGAAAAAAAAATTTGATCACTGATAAGATTTCTTGAATCAATTGAAACTCCGTTTGATGACGTAAATAATGAATATAATTCTTTCGTATCCAATCTAATTTTATTGCAATATACTAAAGAAATGAGTATTTTTGCTTAGTCTTAGACTAACAGACTTCAACTCATTTATATGAAAAAAATAACAGGAAAGACTTATTTAGATTGGTATGAAAATATGCTTTTATGGAGAAAGTTTGAAGATAAACTTGCTGCAAAATATATTCAGCAAAAGATTAGGGGGTTCCTCCATCTTTATAATGGTCAAGAAGCTGTTCTAGCTGGATGTCTTCACTCAATAGATCCAAAAAAAGATCGTATGATAAGCTCATACAGAAGTCATGTGCATGCTATAGGGCTTGGGGAAGATCCAAAGTTTGTTATGGCTGAGCTATTTGGAAAAGCAACAGGTACTTCTGGTGGATTAGGTGGTTCTATGCATATTTTTTCAAAAAAATATAATTTCTTTGGTGGACATGGAATTGTTGGTGGACAAATACCTTTAGGTACAGGAATTGCTTTTGGAGATAAGTATTTTAAAAGAGATAGTGTTACATTATGTTTTCTAGGTGATGGTGCAATTCGTCAAGGTGCATTTCATGAATCTATCAATCTCGCTGCTTTATGGAAACTTCCTGTTATATACATTGTTGAAAATAACGGATATGCAATGGGAACATCTGTGGCAAGAACTACGAGCCAAGAAGATTTATGGAAACTGGGTGAGCCATATGAAATGCCTTCAATGCCTGTTGATGGTATGGATCCTGTAAAAGTAGCAGAAGCTATAGATGAGTGTGTTAAACATGCAAGGTCAGGTAAAGGACCTTCTTTACTAGACGTTAAGACTTATAGATATAGAGGACATTCAATGTCTGATGCTCAACAATATAGAACTAAAGATGAAGTTGAAGAGTATAGAAAAATCGACCCTATTACTCAAGTTGAAAAAATTATTCTATCAAAGAAGTATGGAACAAAATATGATATTGAAAAAATAGATAAAAAAGTAAAGAAAATTATTGCTGATTGTGAAGAATTCTCAGAGTCATCCCCTTTCCCTGATAAGTCTATTATGTATGATGTTGTATATGAGCAAAAAGATTATCCTTTTATTAAACATAAAATAGATTAATATGGCTGAAGTTATAAACATGCCTAGATTGAGCGATACCATGGAAGAGGGAACTCTTGCTAAGTGGTTTAAAAAAGTAGGAGATTCAGTAAAAGAGGGTGAAATTCTAGCTGAAATTGAAACAGATAAAGCTACTATGGAGTTTGAATCTTTTCATGATGGTGTTCTACTTCATATTGGGATTGATGAAGGCTCAACTGCACCTGTTGATAGTATAATAGCTGTTATTGGATCAAAGGGTGAAGATATTTCATCAATTATTAAAGGTAGTAATATTGCCTACGAGAAGCCAGAACCAGAGGTAAAGGAAGAGCCAGAACTACAGGTAAAGGAAGAGCCAGAACTACAGGTAAAGGAAGAGCCAGAACTAGAGGTAAAGGAAGAGCCAAAACCAGAGGTAAAGGAAAAGCCAAAACCAGAGATAAATGAGGAGGTTAAATCAGCTTTAGTATCAAATGAATCAGCTGAAAGGATCTTGATATCTCCACTTGCTAGAAAGTTGGCAAATGAAAAAAGAATTGATATTAAATCAATTAAAGGTTCAGGTGATAATGGCAGAATTATAAAGAGAGATATTGATTCATATAAGTCTTCAGGTTATTCTCAATTTATTCAACCAAGACCAAGTATTACAGAATCATCTAATGAGTCTCAAAACTCTACGATGAGAAAAGCTATTGCAAAGAGATTATCAGACTCTAAGTTTTCTGCACCTCATTATTATTTAAATATAGAGTGTGAGATGGATAATATGATCTCTTTCAGAAATCAATTTATTAATACTCAAAATACAAAAATCTCATTTAATGATATTATTGCTAAAGCTGTATCACTTTCACTAGCAAGACATCCAAAGGTAAATTCTAGATGGTATGATGATAAAATTGTTTTCTATGATCATGTTCATCTGGGAGTAGCTGTTGCAATTGATGATGGTCTAATCGTCCCAGTTGTTAAATATGCAAATTCTAAAGACTTGCCTGAAATTAACACAGAAATCAAAGATTTTGCTGTGCGTGCAAAAAATAAAAAATTAACTCCTGCTGAGATTGAGGGAAGCACTTTTACAATTTCAAATCTAGGTATGTTTGGAATTGAAAGTTTTACATCTATAATAAATCAACCTAATTCTGCTATACTTTCTATAGGAGCAATCATTGAGAAACCAATTGTAAAAAATGGTGATATAGTAATTGGAAATTCAATGAAATTAACTTTAGCATGTGATCATAGAACTGTTGATGGTGCTACAGGTTCACTATTCTTAAAAACTCTAAAAGAGTATATTGAAAACCCAGTCTCAATTTTAATCTAATGAAGACTATTGTAATAACTGGAACAAGCTCTGGCATTGGACATCAAATATGTATTCAAGCTGCAAAAATGAATTATTATGTAATATCGGTTTCAAGAAATATTGAACCACTGAAAGATATAGGTGGTATTGAATCATTTGCAATAGACATTACAAATAAAGATTCTGTTGATGAGTTTATTGCAAATTTGAAAAGTAGAAAAATTAAAATCGATATTTTGATTAATAATGCTGGGTATCTAGTGAGTGAGTTATTTGGTGATACTACGTATGATTCTTTTAAAAAAACATTTGATGTAAATGTGTTTGGGCTTGCAGAAATTACTCGATCCCTGATCCCAATAATTAATTCAGATGGCCATGTTATTAACATAAGTAGTATTGGAGGTGTTAATGGATCTAAGAAGTTTCCTGGCTTATCAGTATACTCTAGCAGCAAAGCAGCTGTAATAGCATTAACTGAAGTGTTAGCTGAAGAACATCAAAATGGACCATCATTTAATGTTCTAGCTTTAGGTGCTGTTCAAACAAAAATGTTAAAAGAGGCATTTCCAGATTACAATGCAGATACAAAGCCAGAAGAAATGGCTAAGTATATACTTGATTTTGCCATTAATGGTAATAAATTATTTAATGGTAAATTAATTTCTGTATCAAATTCTAATCCTTAAGATTTATTTTTTCTGAGAAAGTTTAACTTTTTTAAATAATTCTGAAGAATAAACAAAATCGTTTATCAATTTATCATCCGTATTTAATATTTCTTCATTATTACCTTCCCATATTTTTTTCCCTTCAACTAAGAAGATAATTTTATCCCCAATTTCCATTACTGAATTCATATCATGAGTATTAATAATAGTAGTAATATCATACTCAACGGTAATCTCTTGAATCAGCTTATCAATTATAATTGCAGTTTTAGGATCTAAACCTGAATTTGGTTCATCACAAAAAAGATACTTTGGATTAAGTACAATAGCTCTAGCAATTGCAACTCTTTTCTTCATACCACCTGATATCTCTGAGGGAAACTTATTATCAACATCTTTTAGATCTACGCGATGAATTACTTCTCTAGCCCTTTCAATCATTTTTGATTGAGACATATTTGAAAACATCCTTAAAGGAAATATAATATTATCTAGAACAGACATAGAATCAAATAATGCACTACCCTGAAAAACCATCCCCATCTGTTTTCTTAAATCTGAAACCTCGGAAATCTCATCTTTATTAAACTTTTTTCCATCGTACATAATATCCCCGTTATCAACTTCATGAAGACCAAGAAGACATTTCATTAGAACAGTTTTACCTGATCCACTTTGACCAATGATAAGATTAGTTTTTCCTTTTTCAAAAGTTGCTGATATATCTTCAATAATTTTATGACTATCAAAAGATTTCGATATTTTATTTATCTCTATCATTATGCCAAAAGAAGTTGAGTTACAATAAAGTTAATAATGATAATAACACTACTTGTCCAAACAAATGAAATATTACTGGCTTTACCTACTTCAAGTGCGCCACCCTTCATGAAAAATCCATGATATGAGGGAATAGTTGCTAGAACAAATGCAAATAAAATTGTTTTGATGTAAGTATAGATAATATGAAATACTTTAAAGTCAAGTTGGATCCCTTGAATGAAATCAAAGCTTGTTGAGAAACCAGCATAGACACTTGCAATATATCCACCGAGTATACCTAAAAACATTGCTAAAGTAATTAAAAAGGGATATAGTAATAATGATATAATTTTAGGAAAAATTAGATAATTAAATGAGTTAATACCCATAACCTCCAAAGCATCAATCTGTTCAGTTACTCTCATTGTTCCAATACTCGATGTAATAAATGAGCCAACTTTACCAGCCATTATTATGGAAATAAGGGTTGGTGCGAACTCCAAAATGACAGATTGCCTTGTTGCAAATCCTATAAGATTACCAGGAAGTAACGGATTTTCAATAGCTAAAGCTGTTTGAATCGCTACAACACCACCAATTAGAAAGGACATAAAAGCAACAATACCAATTGATCCTAATATTAAATCCTCAATTTCTTGAAAAATCAATTTTTTAAGTACACTCCACTTGGTAAATTTTGAGAAAGTATACTTTATCATTAAGAAGTATCTACCAATATGAAAAAAAATTCTCATCTGGTTTCTAAACTTTATATGTTATTGCATTAATATTCATTCCAGCACCGACACTAGCAAACATAATAATATCACCTTTGAAGACCTTATGTCCTTGATAATTAGTTTTTTTAACTAGATCAAAAAGAGTAGGAATAGTTGCAACTGAACTATTTCCAAACACCTCAATATTCATTGGAAGAATATCTTTGGGCGCAGATGTTTTATATAGTCTGAAGAATCGTTTGATGATAGCCTCATCCATTTTTTTATTTGCCTGATGGATAAATATCTTCTTTAGGTTTTCAATTTTACAATTAGCATCATCAAAACAAGATTTCATTGCTACTGGAACATTTGTAAGAGCAAATTCATATACTTTTCTTCCTTGCATCTTAATAAACTTCTGATCACTTTTTGCTCTTGTTTTAGTATCATATGAAGTCCCATAAAAGATAAAATCATTTTCACCATCATAAGTAAATGTAGCAGACTTATGAGATAATATTCCACCATCATAGGAACTATCACTTTCTAAAATTATTGCACCTGCTCCATCTGCATATATCATTGAGTCTCTGTCATTTTCATCTAGTATTCTTGAAAGAGTATCACAACCTATAACTAAACATTTTTTTGCCATACCTGATTTAATAAATGATTTAGCCTGAATAACTCCTTCAACCCATCCTGGACAGCCACAAATAATGTCATATGCTACACAATTAGGATTTTTAATTTTGAGCTTTGCCTTAACTTTTGAGGCAATTGATGGTAATGTGTCTACTTGCCCACTTTTGCATGATATATCTCCTGTATTATGAGCAACAATTATATAATCAAGTGTCTCCTTATCTAACTTAGAATCCTTGATTGCAAAACTTGCAGCTACAGCAGCTAAATCAGAGGAATTTATTTCATCGGGGGCATATCTTCGTTCAACAATACCAGTGATTGATTTAAATTTCTCTATGATTTCATCATTTGAACTTTGAATATTATTCCCATCTAAATCAAGGAATTTATTTTTAAGAAAATCTGAGTTAGTTTTTGTGATATCTGGTATACAGCTTCCTGTCCCAGTTATTCTGTAGTTCATCTTATAAAATTACTTAAATTATTGATAAGTCTCAATAGGTGGGCAGCTACAAATTAAATTTCTATCACCGTAAGCTTCGTCAACCCTTCTCACTGAGGGCCAAAATTTATTAGCTTTCAAGTAATTTTTTGGGAAGGATGCTTCTTCTCTAGAATATTCATAATTCCATTCGCTTGAAGTAAGCATCTTTAATGTATGAGGGGAATTCCTTAGCATCTCTCTGTCTGATTCATCATTTGAGGTAATCTCAGAATAGATCGAATTAAGTGCCTCACAAAATCTGTTTATTTCATTTAAATTTTCGCTTTCAGTTGGTTCAATCATCATAGTTCCGGGCACGGGGAATGAAACAGTTGGTGCATGAAACCCATAGTCTATTAATCTCTTTGCAATATCTACTACTTCAATATTATATTTTTTAAATTTTCTACAATCAATTATAAATTCATGAGCAGATCTTCCATTCTCTCCACTGTATAGAATTTTAAAGTTTTTTTCAAGTTTTGTTTTCATATAGTTAGCATTAACAATGGCAATTTCTGTTGAGTTTTTTACACCTAGTTTTCCAAGCATTCTAATGTAGCCGTAAGAAATTAAACAAACTAATGCAGAACCCCAGGGTGCGGATGAAATCGCATCAATATGATACTTACCACCTGAGGGTATAATTGGATTAGAGGGAAGAAAATCTTTAAGGTGTTCAGCAACACAAATTGGTCCGACACCTGGACCTCCACCTCCATGGGGTATTGAAAAAGTCTTGTGAAGATTTAAATGACAAACATCTGCTCCGATTAATTTTGGACTTGTCAACCCAACTTGTGCATTCATATTAGCACCATCCATATATACTTGTCCACCATTTTGATGAATAAGTTCATTTATTAGCTGAATTTCAGACTCAAATACTCCATGAGTTGATGGATAAGTTATCATTAAGGCAGCCAGGCTATCTTTGTGTTCTGCAATTTTTGATTTTAAATCATTTATATCAATATTACCTCTTTCATCAGTCGCTATTACTACAACTTTTAATCCAGCCATAATTGCAGATGCAGGGTTAGTGCCATGAGCAGAAGAAGGAATCAAACATATATTTCTATGTTTTTCTCCTATTTTGTTCAAGTAAGATTTTATTACCATTAATCCGCTATACTCTCCTTGAGCTCCAGAATTAGGTTGAAGAGAGGTAGCTGAAAATCCAGTTATCTCATTTAAATAATTTTCTAACTTACCAATTACTTCATGATATCCTTGAGCTTGATTGGTCGGTACAAATGGATGAATACTGTTCCACTCACTCCAGCTAAGGGGAATCATCTCAGAGGCTGCATTAAGTTTCATTGTACATGAACCTAGAGAAATCATAGATTGGGTAAGAGATAGATCTTTGTTTTCAAGAGACTTAATATATCTCATTAAAGAAGTCTCAGAGTGATAAGAATTAAAAACAGGATGAGACAAAATTTCTGATTTTCTATCATTTTCTGTCAACTGATTATCTGGGAAATCAATATGTTTAGATTTCTGCCCACTAAATTCTTCAAAAATTGATACTACTGAGTCAAGGTCTTTTAAATCTGTCTTCTCATTTACAGATATTGATATCTCATTATCTGAATGATAACAAAGATTGATTTCTTTTGATAGAGCAATCTTTTGAATAGATTTAGATTCAGAAATTATTGTAATTGTATCAAAGAATTTAGAATATTTTAGTTCTATGCCTAAGGATGAAATTTTATTAAATAAATAAACAGCCTTGTGATGGATTGAGCTAGATATATTTCTAAGTCCCTTTGAACCATGGTAAACAGCATACATGCCAGCCATAACTGCAAGTAGAACTTGAGCTGTACAAATATTTGAGGTTGCCCTATCTCTTTTTATATGCTGTTCTCTAGTTTGTAATGCCATCCTTAGAGCATAGTCACCATCAACATCTTTTGTAACACCAATAATTCTTCCTGGAATATTTCTTTTGTATTTTTCTTTTGTAGCAAAAAAAGCTGCATGAGGCCCACCATAACCGAGAGGAATCCCAAACCTTTGAGTTGTTCCAACTACAACATCAATTTTCTCTGGATTTGGAGGTTCAATAATAACTAAGGACATTAAATCAACAGCCAAGACTGTTTTAAAATCATCATTCTTTATTTCAGACAAAATTTTATCAATATTTGGTAGGTTCCCATCTTTACCTGGATACTGAATAATACATCCAAAATAATCGTTTGAATTTATGTTTACCAAATCATCTATTACAATTTCAATACCCAAAGGAAAAGCTCTTGTATTAATAACTGAAAGAGTTTGAGGAAGAATATTTGAATCAACAAAAAATCTAGAAAGGTTTTCAGATTTTTGATCTCTTGATCTATTGTTATACATCATGATCATAGCTTCTGCAGCAGATGTGCCTTCATCCAGTAAAGAGGCATTTGCAATCTCCATCTTAGTTAGATCACAGACCATTGTCTGAAAATTTAATAATGCCTCAAGCCTACCTTGAGCTATTTCAGGTTGATATGGAGTGTAGGCTGTATACCATCCTGGATTTTCTAGTATATTTCTTTGTATAACTGAAGGAGTAAAAGTGTCATGATAACCTAACCCAATGTATGTTTTAAAATTTTTATTTAATGATGAAAACTTTTTAATCTCTTTTAAAAATTCCATTTCAGAAATTGCATCAGGAATATTTAAATCAGTTTTTAATCTAATTTTATCAGGAATGGTTTGAGACAGCAAGTCCTCAATCGAATTAACCCCAATTGTTTGTAACATATTGTTTAACTCAGAAGTGCTTGGGCCAATATGTCTTCGAGAAAAATTTTCTTTATACATTAAAACTTTTTAGCAAAAATATGTAATATTGAATACTATAATAATAATGTTCATTAAATGTTAAAACTTTTTTTTTATACTCTATTAGTTTTTTTGCAAGCTCCTATAATACAAGAAATTAACAAAGAGGAAGTCAATGTTCTAATAGAGAAAAGTAGTATAAATATAATTGACCTTAGAACTAACAAAGAGTTTACCCAGGGAAGCATAAAAGATTCCTATAATATTGATTTCCAAAAACGAGAATTTATTGATAACCTTAATGCGCTTGATAAAGAGAAAGAATATATTATTTATTGTATGTCAGGTAACAGAAGTGAAAAGGCTAGTCTGATTATGAAATCCCTTGGTTTTAAAATTATATATCATTATAAAAAAGGATATAATGACTGGATTAAGGATTAGGATTTTTTCTTGAGGTTTTTGCTGCTCTCAATGACACTATCTTCCAGATCTTTTTTGTAATTTTTTACTTTTTCTGAAATAACTGAATCAAAAGATCCAATTATTTGTGCAGCAAGAATTCCAGCATTTTTTGATCCATTAAGAGCTACTGTAGCAACAGGTACCCCTCCAGGCATCTGTAAAATTGATAAAATTGAATCCCAACCATCAATTGAATTTCTAGACTTGATAGGTACGCCGATGACAGGGAGACTAGTTATTGAGGCAATCATTCCAGGTAAATGAGCTGCACCACCCGCTCCAGCTATAATCACTTTAATTCCATTTTTTTCAGCGTTTGTTGCATATTCAATCATTTTTTTTGGTGTTCTGTGAGCTGATACAATATCATAATCGGTCTCAATACCAAAAGACTTTAAAATATCAATTGCATCCTTCATTATATCGAAGTCAGATTTACTACCCATTATAATTGCTACTTGACTCATTTTTTTGATGTTATTATTACAGTATTTTTTACCTCCTTTGCTATCTTTTTAGCTCTATCTAAATCTTTATTAATAATTGTTACATGCCCCATCTTCCTATTCGGCTTAGATTCAAATTTACCGTAAATATGAGGATTAACACCTTCTATTCCAATAATTTGATCGAAATTTTTATAAACCACTTCTCCCTCTGAATCAGAATCTCCTACAAGATTTACCATAACAGAATTTTCTATGATTTTAGTACTTCCAAGAGGTAGATCTAGGATTGATCTTATAAATTGTTCGAACTGACTTGTATAGGAACCTTCAATTGAAAAATGATAACTATTGTGTGGCCTTGGTGCTACCTCATTAACGAGTAACTCATCCTCACTTGTTAAGAACATTTCTACTGCTATAATTCCAATAATATTATATTTTTCAGAGACTTTAAATGCAAGATTTTCTGCTTTTGATTTGATATTATCATCAACTTGAGCTGGAGATAGAATATACTCAACTTGATTAGAATTTTTATTAAATTCCATTTCAACCGCAGGATAAACCACTCTTTCTCCAGACTCTCTCGAAGCAACCATAACTGAGATTTCTTTTTTTATATCAATTAACTCCTCAATTATACAATGAGAATTAGTAATCTCTTCTAAAGTTTTGTTATCAATTATCTTCTTTACACCATATCCATCATATCCCATCTTAGATGCTTTCCATATAAATGGGAAGGATATCTCACCCTTACTTACCTTATTCTTTATCTCATCGCTTCCACCTAGAATATTAAAGGATGAAGTCGGAATTCCGTGATTTTGATAAAAGTATTTTTGCTTTGACTTATCTTGAATTATTTCGATTACACTGGCTTGCGGATAAACCTTTTTATTTAAAGACTCTAAATATTTTAATGCTTCAACATTAACATTTTCTATCTCAATGGTGATTATGTCAGAGAGCTTTCCAAATTCAACAACAGTTTCATAGTCCATTAAATCACCTTCAAAAAATCTATTACAAAGTTTACTTGAAGGGCAATTTTTATTTGGGTCAAGAACAAAAACATCAAGCCCCCATTTATTTGAAACGTCAAGCACCATTTTACCAAGTTGACCCCCACCTAATATTCCAATTCTCTTTTTTTCAGTAAACATTTGGCAAAAATAAGCATAACTTTAAACACGGTAAAGAATACGAAACATTTTAAATATCTTTGTTGGTATGTTTAATATTGTAATTTTTGGAAAACCAGGATCTGGTAAAGGGACTCAGGCTAACTTTCTCAAGGAAAAATATAATCTATATCACATTTCAACTGGAGATTTATTTAGAAAAAATATTAGTAATCAAACTAAGCTAGGTATTGAGGCAAAATCATACCTAGATAATGGAGATCTAGTTCCTGATTCTGTAACAATTAAGATGCTGGAGAATGAAGTTTTATCAAATAAAGAATTAAATGGATATATATTTGACGGGTTTCCAAGAACTTTAAACCAAGCTGAATCTCTAGATGATTTCTTAAGTTCAATTAATTTAAAGATAAATGCCACAATTGCACTTGATGTTAATGAAGATGAACTAATCACAAGATTGCTGGATCGTGGTAAAACCACTAATAGATCTGACGATCAGGATATTGAAAAAATTAAAAATAGATTTAACGAGTATAATACAAAGACCTCTATACTTATAAATTTCTACAATAAACAAGATAAATTCTTTTCAGTCGATGGTAAAGGTTCAGTTGAAAATATCACTTCAAGACTTTTTGGTTTAGTAGATAGCTTAATCTAATGTTATGATAGTTGATAACTTTGTAGATTATGTAAAACTTTCTGTTAAATCAGGTAAGGGGGGAAGAGGTTCTACTCATCTTAGACGAGAAAAATATGTTCCTAAAGGAGGCCCAGATGGTGGAGATGGTGGAGATGGTGGAAATATTATAGTTGTTGGGGATTCAAACCTATGGACTCTTCAAAGTTTTAGATTTAAAAAACATTTTAAAGCAGGAAACGGGGGTGATGGCAGTGGCTCTAAAAAATCAGGGTTAAGTGGAAAAAATATTTTTATTAAAGTACCTCTTGGAACTATTGTTAAGGATTCAATAACTGAAAAAACTATACTTGAAATAAACGAGGATAAAGAAGAAATTATCCTGTTGAGAGGAGGAAAAGGTGGTTTAGGAAATGCCCATTTTAAATCTCCAACAAATCAAACCCCAAGATATTCTCAATCAGGTCTAACAGGTCAAGAACTTCAGATAACTCTTGAATTAAAGGTGCTTGCTGATGTTGGGCTTGTTGGATATCCTAATGCTGGTAAGTCAACGTTATTATCAGTTTTATCTGATGCTAAACCAAAAATTGCTGATTATGAGTTCACAACTTTAAAGCCAAACCTTGGGATAGTTTCAATGTCAGACTATAGATCATTTGTAATGGCAGATATACCTGGAATAATTGAGGGAGCGAGTGAGGGTAGAGGTCTAGGACACTATTTTTTAAGACACATCGAACGAAATTCTATTTTGCTCTACATTATTCCAGTAGATTCTAAAAATGTAAAGAAAGATTTTGAGGTTTTGAAAAAAGAGCTTATTGAATACAATCCTGAATTAGCTGATAAAGATTTTATAATTGCCTTTAGTAAATCAGATTTAATGGATGAGGAGCTTTTACAAGAATTTCAAAATATCTTAAAAAAAGAATTTAAATCAATTCCATTTACTATATTTTCATCTGTAAGCTCATACGGCATAAGTAGTTTGAAAGAGATGCTTTGGAAAACACTAAATCAAAAAAAATAATTATGAATATTAAAAATGCACAAAAAAAAGTTGATCAGTGGATAAATGAACATGGTGTTCGATATTTTAATGAGTTAACAAATATGGCTATTCTGTCTGAAGAGGTAGGTGAAGTTGCAAGAATAATTGCTAGAAAATATGGCGAGCAAAGTTCAAAAAATAGTGACAATGAGGACAATCTTGCTGATGAGCTATCTGATGTGCTATTTGTATTAATTTGTTTAGCAAATCAGACAGGAATTGATTTGGAGAAATCTTTTCATAAAAATTTAAATAAAAAAACTAGAAGAGATAAAAATAGACACAAGTCTAATATTAAACTAAAATAGTGTACAAGATTTCAAAAGAATTTCATGACATTCATGGTTCTGTCAGTATCAGTGGCTCAAAAAGTGAGTCAAACAGGCTGATATTGCTAAGAGCATACACGTATTATTTTAAAATTTTTAATTTATCAGACTCAGATGATACTCAACTAATGTTATCTGCAATTGAATCTGATAAAAAAGAAATTAATATTGGGCATGCTGGAACCGCAATGAGATTCTTAACTTCATATTATTCATCCATTTCAGAAAACTCAAAAGTTTTAACTGGATCAAATAGGATGAGGCAAAGACCTATTTCTATTTTAGTAGATGCTTTAATAGATTTAGGTTGTGATATAGAGTATATTGAAAAACGTGGATTTCCTCCCTTAAAAATCAATGGAAAAAATATTTTAAATAATTCAGTTACTTTGCCTGCAGATGTTAGCTCACAATATATTTCATCATTAATGATGTTGGGAGTTTCTCTTGAAAATGGTCTAAAGATTAAGTTGTCTTCAGAGATTACATCTTTACCATACATATTAATGACAAAAAAAATCGTGGAGAGAATAGGTGGTATTATAAAAATTGATGATAAGGATATTACTATTGAGCCATTTAAAGAAAAAGTGATTCCAGAGCAATTTGTTGAATCAGATTGGAGTTCAGCCTCTTACTTCTTTAGTATTGCTGCCTTATCTAACTCTGCAACACTAACCCTCTCTACCTTCTTTAAAGACAGTTTGCAGGGGGATTCAAAACTTGTTGATATATATAAGATATTTGGCATTGAAACAAAATTTGAGGAGGATCATATTATTCTAAGAAAGAATAAAATTGATCTTCCTAAAAGTATTAACCTAAATTTAAAAGATAGTCCAGATCTTGCACAGACTATAATCATAACTTGTCTAGGACTTGGAGTTGACTGTACTTTAAATGGCTTGCATACTTTGAAGATAAAAGAGACAGATAGGTTGATTGCACTAAAAAATGAAATTGAAAAATTTAATGTTGATAAAGTTGAAATAACTAAAAATTCAATAACTCTTGAAAATAATTCAGATCTAAAACATGAGGTAATAATAGAGACATATAATGATCACAGAATGGCCATGTCTTTTGCTCCTTTATCGCTTTTAGTTCCAATCATAATCAATGATCCTGAAGTTGTATCTAAATCTTATGTCAACTTTTGGAAAGATTTAGAAAGTCTAGGCTTTAATATTTTAAAAATAAATAGATAAATACTTGACTTTCGGTATTTCAGAAGGTTATATTTGCGGTCTAATTTTATAGAAATGAAATTATCTGATTTTGAATATAAATTGCCCGAAAAGTATTTAGCCCAATATCCATCTGTTGAAAGAGATGAATGTAAACTTATGTTACTAGATAAAAAAGAAGAAAAAATTGAGCACTTAGTGTTTAAGGATATAGTTGATTTTTATAACGAGGGAGACGTTATTGTTCTTAATAACACCAAAGTTTTTCCTGCCAGATTGTATGGAAATAAAGAAAAAACTGGCGCTAGAATTGAAGTATTTCTTCTGAGAGAGCTTAACCAAGATCAAAGACTTTGGGACGTTTTGGTTGATCCTGCAAGAAAAATTAGAATTGGTAACAAACTATATTTTGGTGAAGATGAAAGCCTTGTTGCAGAGGTAATAGACAACACAACATCAAGGGGTAGGACATTAAGATTTTTATATGATGGCTCATATGATGAATTCAGGAACAAGCTTCAAGAACTTGGACAGACTCCTCTACCTAAATATATAAATAGACCCGTAGAGCCTCAGGATAAGGATAGATTTCAAACCATTTATGCAAAAAATGAGGGTGCCGTTGCAGCTCCTACTGCTGGATTACATTTTTCAAAGCATTTGCTAAAGAGACTTGAAATAAAAGGAGTTCTTCTACCTGAAATCACTCTTCATATCGGTCTAGGAACATTTAGCCCAGTAGATGTTGAAGATTTATCAAAACACAAAATGGATTCCGAGGAATTGAGGATAGAAGAAGAATCTACATCTATAATTAATAATGCACTAAAAAATAATAAAAGAATATGTGCAGTTGGTACTACTGTAATGAGAGGTCTTGAAAGCTCTGTATCTTCATTTGGAACTCTTAATCCTTACAATGGATGGACTCATAAATTTATTTATCCACCATATGATTTTTCAATTGCAAACTCTATGATAACAAACTTTCATACACCTAAATCTACACTTCTAATGATGGTGTCTGCTTTTGGAGGGAAAGATTTTATTTTGAAAGCATATAAAGAAGCAATGAAGAAAAAATATAATTTTTCTTCATATGGTGATGCAATGATGATCATCTAGATTAAAGTTTTGAAACTTACTAACAAAATAAAGAAGCCTATTATACAAGAATTAAAAATTTTTGAAAAGCAATTTTATAGTTCTATTTCATCAAAAGTTAAGTTATTAGATCTAATACTGATCTACATTCTTAAAAGAAAAGGTAAACAAATTAGACCAATATTAGTTTTGCTTTTTGCAAAAATGTTCTCCAAAGGAAAGCTAAGCCAAAAGTCATACAGGGCAGCTAACTTAGTTGAATTGATCCATTCTGCTTCTTTGATTCATGACGATATAGTAGATGATAGTCATATTAGACGTAATTTTCTTACTTTAAATGCTCTTTGGAAAAATAAAATTTCGGTTTTGGTAGGAGATTTCTTCCTATCAAAGGCTTTACTACTTTCGACTGAAAATAAAGACTATGATTTACTAAACGAAGTTTCATTAGCAGTTAAAGAAATTTCTGAGGGAGAACTATTTCAAATTCAAAAATCTAGAAGTTTTTCTTTATCTGAAAAGGAATATCTGGACTTAATCTCAAAAAAGACTGCATCTCTTTTTGCATGTTGTTGCAAGGTTGGTTCAATATCTTCAGGAAAAAGTGAACTGGATAAAATAAATCTATTTGGTAATTATCTTGGGATTATATTTCAAATAAAGGATGACTTATTCGATTACTCAACAAGGAGAATAGGAAAACCAACAAAATTAGACTTAAAGACTCAAAAAATTACTTTACCATTAATTCATTCAATAGAAAAATCAAACATAAAGGATAAAATAAAAATCAAGTTAATACTGAAGAAGAAAAATTATTCAGTAACTGATAAAAAACTAGTAATTGAATTTATTACTAAATATAATGGTTTTGAGTATGCTCAGCAGAGAATGAATGATTTTAAAAAAAACGCTTTAAAACTATTGAAAGATTTTCCTCAAAATGAATCAAATAATTCTGTAAAAATTCTACTAGATTATATAATAGAACGAAAGTATTAATTTGCTATATTACAATAAATTATAAGTTTTGATTAGTAAAGATACTATTGATAAGGTTTTTGAGTTTTCAAGAGTAGAAGAGATAGTATCTGATTTTATTGCTTTAAAAAAATCTGGTGCAAATTATAAGGGTTTAAGTCCTTTTACTAATGAGAAAACTCCAAGCTTTGTCGTGTCCCCTTCAAAACAAATCTGGAAAGACTTTAGCTCAGGGAAAGGAGGCAATGTTATTGCTTTTCTTATGGAGCATGAACAATTTAATTACCCAGAGTCTATTAGATACCTTGCTAATAAGTATAATATTGAAATAATTGAAACAGAAGAGACTGCAGAAAATATCGAAGAAAGAAACGAAAGAGAATCATTATTCATAATTAATAATTTTGCATCATCATATTTTCAAGACACTCTATCTCAGAAAGAGGAAATAAATGAATATCTATTAGAGAGAGGGCTTTCAGATTTTACCATTAAAAACTTTAATCTTGGATATAGTATTGATTCACCAAACAAATTTTACAAAAGAGCAAATGAGAATGGATATTCTGATGAGTACTTAGAAGAAACAGGTTTGGTTATATCAAACGATGATAAAAAAATTGACAGATTTAGAGGAAGAATAATTTTCCCTATTAAGAGTATTTCAGGAAGAGTTCTTGGATTTGGGGGGAGAATAATTGACTCAAATAAAAAAATAGCAAAATATATAAACTCCCCTGAAAGTAAAATTTATAATAAGAGTAAAACTTTATATGGAATTTATGAGTCAAAACAATTTATAGTTAAAGATGACATTTGTCTTCTAGTAGAAGGGTACATGGATGTAATCCAAATGCATGAGCATGGTATTAAAAATGTACTTGCATCATCTGGTACTTCTCTAACAAAAGAGCAAATAATACTAATTAAGAGATTGACTTCTAATATCGTTGTCCTCTTTGATGGGGATCAGGCAGGACTTGCAGCTTCCCTCAGAAGTATTGATATGATACTAGAAGAGGGCCTAAATGTAAAAATCTGTTCCTTTCCAGATGGAGATGATCCAGACAGTTTTGTAAAGAAAAACAAGAAGGATAAAATGTTAGAATTTATAAGTGATGAGTCTAAAGATTTTGTAGACTTTAAACTATCAATAAATAAAGACTATCAAGATGATGAGGATAAGAAGGTTTCTTTAATTAAAAATATACTAAAATCTATTTCACTCATTCCAGATTCTCTTAAACAGGAAATTTATTTAAAAAAATTGTCATCTTTTCTAGAAATTGATGAGTCTTCATTGTTTAGGTCTTTCGCAAATATTGGAGTAACTAAAACATTAAATAGATCCTCAAAAAAATTCTATAAATCTAAAATAACTAAAGTAAAGACTTCAGATCAAAAGGATACATCAACATATATATATCAATTAGAACGACAGATAATTAGTATTTTACTTAAATATGGAGCTGAAGAAATTATGTTTGAAGATATAATACTTAGTAAGGATGAAAATGGCAAATTAATTGAAACCAAGAAGGATATTAGATCAAAGGTATTTGAAAAAATCTATTTGGATTTACAACAAGATGAAATAGAATTTACTCATTCTCCTTTTAAGAGTATATATAATAAATTAATTGATGGCTTTCATAATCAGGAATCTCTATCTATCGATAATTTTATAAATGATCTAGATTCTAACTCAAGTAAAATTGTTTCTGATATTCTAATTAATGATGATAAATATCAATTACATGACTGGGAGAGAAAAAATATATATGTTAAAAAAATTGGAAGCGAGTTAAGTCAACTTGTTAATGAGACAATCTTAAATATGAGAAGATATCTTATTGATAAAAAGATTAATGAACTACAAGAATTTAAAAAAGGTGGAAGTAAACAAGATGTAATGGAGGAAGTGATAAGCTATTATAAGCTTAAAAAAATGTTATCAGCTAAACTTAATAGGGTTGTTTAATATGCTTGCTAGCAAGAAGATAAAGATCAGTCTTTGAATTAACTTCTAGCTTTTTCATTACCCTTGTTATATATGTGTTTACAGTTTTTTGATTTATGTTTAACTTATCAGAAATTTCAATGTTTCTTTTACCTCTAAAAAATAATTTTAAAACTTGAAGTTCTCTTTTAGATAGACTGTTTAATTTTTCAGTGTTGTAGTCAAAATTAAATCTGTTTTTCAGTCTAGTAAATTTATTTAATTCTTTATTGCCATATTTAGAAAAAGCTATTTCCTCAATTACTTTTTTTATAGATTTCTTTTTTAAATTCTTTGTGATAATACCAGAGGCCCCAAGCTTAAGAAGATTTACTGATTTACTCTCATTTGATTCTGATGTAAATATAATAATTGGAATTTCAGTCTTGTTTTTCTTTAATTTTTTTAATGTATCATTAATATTACCATTTTTAAAATTAATTTCAGAAATAATTATATCAATATTAAACTGATCTAATAATTCACTAAGGTTCTCTTTAACCTCGCTGTAATAAGAAACTTCAAAAACTAATGAGTTTTTAAAAATAGACTTTAGTCCGATATAAACAATCGGATTTGGGTCTGCAACTAAGATTTTTAACTTTTTCAATTTATTAAATATAATCTTTTGGAATTTTACAAACAGGTATAGGTAACATTTTATGTTTATTTGAAGAATTAAATAATTTATATATGTTTATAACTTCTTTTTCTCTTTTTGACAGATTTGATAAGGCTCCTGATTCTTGTAGCATTGCCTTTTCAAGCTCATTATAACTTGCCCCTATTTGTTCTTCATCACTTCTATTGTCATTCCATAAACCATCAGTTGGTTTAGCTTTGATAATTTCATCAATAATATTATGATATTTAGCGAGACTAAAAACTTCAGATTTTAATAAATCTGCAATTGGGCTAATATCAACTCCACCATCTCCATATTTAGTATAAAATCCAATTCCAAAGTCTTCAACCTTATTTCCAGTGCCAGCAACTAAAAAGTTATTAAGGGCAGAGAAATAGTAAAGTGTAACCATTCTTAACCTAGATCTGGTATTAGCCAAACTTAGATCATGTTTATCAGATTCATTTTTAGGTAGAGAATCTACAAACATATTATAAGTATTGTCTAAATTTATTAAAATAGAAGTTACATTAGGGTATTTTGACTTTAGCCATTCAATATGCTTTTTTGATCTAGAAACTTGATCATTTCCTTGGTTAATTGGCATCTCAATACAGATTAAATTTTTACCAGTTTCAGCACACAATGTTGAGGTTAATGCTGAGTCAATTCCACCTGAAACGCCAACAACTAGGCCATCAATTTTGCTATTTTCCAAATATTTGTTAATCCATCTTACAATGTGTTTTGAGACTTTTTCGGGGTGTTTCATAAATAATATTTAATTATATATTTGTGCAAATTTAGTACATATTTAAACTATATGAAAGAAACAGAAATAACAATTAAAGTTAAATTAGATTCCAATAATATTCCTGAAGAAATTAATTGGTCTGCTCCTGACGGTGGGATTAAGGATGAGCAGTCTAAGGCTATACTCCTCTCTTTCTGGGATAGTGGCAAAAAAGAAACTTTAAAGATGGATTTATGGACCAAAGAAATGCCAATTGATGAAATGAAATCTTTTATGTTACAGACTTTTGTCTCCATGAAAAATTCAATTTCTAAAGCAATAGGAGATAAAAATCTTGTCAAATTAGTTGATGACTTTTGCGTTGAATTTGAAAAAAGACTTTCTGAAAAAAATTAGATTTGATATTCTTTTATAGAGTCCTCTATAAAATTGAAAATATCATCAATTCCTGATTTATCTTTTGATGATGAAACATATGACTCTGGAAGTTCATCCCAATAATCAGAAAGTTGTTTTCTTAAATTATTAATTTGATTTCCAATCTGGTCAGATTTTAATTTATCTGATTTTGTAAAAATTATGACAAATGGGCATAAATTATCATTTAAAAATTCCATGAATTCAATATCAATTTTTTGCAGGTCATGTCTAATATCAATAAGTAAGAATGTATATAGAAGCTGTTTTCTTAATTTGAAATAACTTTTATGAGTTTTTTTAATGTCTTCTTTGATTTTTTTTGAAAGAGTTGCATATCCATACCCTGGAAGATCTACTAAATAAAAACTTTCATTTATTTTGAAATGATTTATTAAAATGGTTTTCCCTGGTGTTGATGATGTTTTTGCAATTTTTTTATTATTTACAAGAGAATTTATTAGTGATGATTTACCAACATTGGATCTCCCAATAATTGCATATTCTGGAAGTTTACTTTTCGGACACTGGTCAATTGACTTACTGCTTTTTTCAAAAACTGAATTAACTGCTTTCATAACAAAATTGATTATAAGTTATTCTCTGAAAGCCACTTCTCCATTAATTTGTTGAAACGAACCGGGTGTTCCATCATTGGAGCGTGTCCGCATTTGTCAATCCACAATAAATCTGAATTCGGAAGAAGAGAATTAAAATCTTCTGCAACATTTGGTGGTGTAACAGAGTCTTGCTTACCCCAAATAATTAGAGTTTTGGTCATCATTTTAGGAAGATCGTCTGCCATATTATGTCTCGTTGCACTTTTAGCTAGAGACAAAGTTCTTATTAATTTTTCTCTATTATTTACACTTGCAAAGACCTCATCAACTATTTCTTTAGTGGCAATTTTAGGATCATAAAAGACATCTTGTGTTTTAGACTTAATGTATTCATAGTTACCTCTTTTAGGATATCCATCACCAATCATTGACTTCTCGTATAGTCCAGAGCTTCCGGTTATAACAAGTCCGCTAACAAGCTGAGAATAATCTCTAGTAAATAGAAGGCCAACATGTCCACCAAGAGAATTGCCTAAAAGAATTACATTTTTAAGTCTCTTATATTCAATAAAATCAAAAACAAATTTAGAAAATGTAGCAACATTTGTTTTAAGAATAGGAGTTGAGTCAACTGGAAGTTCCGGTATAATAACTTTATAATTTTTTAATGGAAAGTATTCAAAAACACCTTGAAAATTACTTAGACCACCCATAAGTCCGTGAAGAATAATTATTGGTCTACCTTCACCTTTTTCAATATATGCAAAGCCTCCTTCTTTAATTAAACTTGCTTCCATAATACAGATCTTAACCACAAATATATGCATAAAGAATTACCTATTTTTTTTACATCTTAATTCTCTGCTAATCAGGTTAATAAATCCAAAAAAAATAATTTATTAACAAAGTGGTAAAAAGTGGTAAAAAGTGGTAAATATATTTTATATTTGAGTAAATCAACCAACTTAATGCAACATTTTATAGGAACATATGAATGCAAGGCAGATGAAAAAGGAAGAATTATGCTTCCAGTTTCTTTAAAAAAACAATTATCTGATAAGTTGAAAAATGGTTTTGTTATAAAAAGAGCTGTTTTTAATTCCTGCCTAGAATTGTATCCATTAAAAGAGTGGGACGAATTAATGCTTAGAATAAATAAATTAAACAGGTTCAATAAAAAAAATATTGACTTCATAAGAAGGTTTACAGCTGGAGTTAGACAAATTGATATCGATATTTCTGGAAGAATATTAATTCCAAAAGACTTAATAAACCATGCTAAAATTTCTAAACATATAGTTGTTTCCTCAGCCGTAAATATCCTTGAAATTTGGGATAAGGGGCTTTATGAAGAAGCTATAGATGATGCAAAAGGTGACTTTGGTAATCTTGCAGAAGATGTGATGGGTGATAAAACAGATGATAATGTATCATAATCCAGTTTTACTAAACGAATCAATATCTGGCTTAAATATTAATCCAAGTGGAATCTATGTAGATGTAACTTACGGAGGCGGAGGTCACTCTCAAGAAATATTAAAAAATCTTAATTCCAATGGTAAATTAATTGCATTTGATCAGGATCAAGATGCTATTGAAAACAAATCAAATGATAATAGACTAAATCTTGTTAAGTCAAACTTTAAGTATTTAAATAACTTCTTAAACTACTTTAAAATAAAGGAAATTGATGGTCTCTTGGCAGATTTTGGAATATCATCTCATCAAATAGATAATAAGAATAGAAGGTTTTCAACAAGGTTTAATTCTGAACTTGATATGAGAATGAACAGTACTCAAAAAATTAATGCTAAGGCTATTGTCAATGATTATGATAAAGATCAGCTAGAGTATATTTTTAAAAATTTTGGTGAATTAAAGAACTACAAAAAGGTAACCATAAAAATAATTGCTGAAAGAGCAAAAAAACCTATAGAGACAACAGGAGAACTAAAAAAAATCCTAGCTCCTTTAGTGAAAGTAAAAGATGAGAATAAGTTTTTAGCACAAGTTTTTCAGTCTATAAGAATAGAGGTTAATGATGAGCTTGAAGTAATAAGAACTTTATTAAGTGAGTCATCAAAATATATTAAAAAAGGAGGTAGACTAGTTTGTATATCTTATCATTCATTAGAGGATCGGATTGTAAAAAAATTTATTCAGAATGGGGGATTAATTGATGAAGTTACCACTGATTTATATGGAAATAAGAATATCATTTTTAAAAAAGTAGGAAAAATGATTACACCATCAAATCAAGAAATTAAAATAAATAATAGATCAAGAAGTGCTAAACTTAGAATTGCTGAAAAAATATGAAAAACTTTCTATCATTTTTAAATATTGATTTCTTAGCTGGCAAAGATTCATCTAAAAACTGGAGAATGTTACTATTTATATCATTCTTATTAATGACATCTATATACAGTAGTCATACTGCGGATCAAAAAATATTCATGATAACAAAACTAAATAAAGAGGTTAATACTTTAAATAGTATTTCAGTATCGACT
>CABYMF010000008.1 GCA_902519955.1 uncultured Bacteroidota bacterium
CCAGCTAAAGGGCCATTTTTCATTGAATCCTTGAAACCCTTCTCAACAGATGGAATATATTCTCTTGGAATATTCCCACCTTTGATTAGGTTTACAAATTCTAGGCCTGCTTTACCCTTCTCTCCTGGTTCAATTGTAAATACAATATCTGCAAATTTTCCTCTACCACCAGTTTGTTTTTTGTATGTCTCTCTATGATCAGCAGATTGAGTTAATGATTCTTTATACTCAACTTGAGGCTGGCCTTGATTAACTTCAACTTTAAATTCTCTTCTTAATCTATCAACAATAATATCAAGGTGAAGCTCTCCCATACCTGATATTACAGTTTGGCCTGATGCTTCATCAGTTTTAACTTGAAAAGTAGGATCTTCTTCAGCTAATTTTCCAAGAGCCATTCCTAGCTTATCAACATCTACTTTAGTTTTTGGTTCGACTGCAACACCAATAACTGGGTCAGGAAACACCATACTTTCTAATACTATTGGATGCTTCTCAGAAGATAATGTGTCTCCTGTCTTTATATCCTTAAATCCAACTGCAGCACCAATATCACCAGCTTCAATATAGTCTATTGCGTTTTGCTTATTTGAGTGCATCTGATAAATTCTAGAAATTCTTTCTCTATTATCAGACCTGTTATTTAAAACATATGAACCAGCATCTAATCTACCAGAGTAAACTCTAAAAAAAGCGAGTCTTCCTACATAAGGATCTGTGGCAATTTTAAAAGCGAGTGCTGAAAAAGGCTCAGATACTTTTGGAAGTCTTGAAATTTCATCTTCTGAATTTGGTTTTGTACCTGTAATAGCATCTTTATCTTCTGGTGAAGGCAGATATCTACATACAGCATCTAATAAAAACTGAACACCCTTATTTTTAAATGCAGAACCACATATCATTGGAATTATACTAATATCCTGAGTCGCAGCTCTTAATGCATTATGAACTTCATCCTCAGTTATAGAATCTGGATCTTCAAAATACTTTTCTAGAAGATTTTCATCATACTCTGCTACAGCTTCAATAAGCTCTCCACGAAGTCTTTCAGACTCATCTTTTAAATCATCTGGAATATCAACAATATCGAAAGTTGAGCCAAAATTATCTTCATGCCATACAATAGCCTGATTCTTGACTAGATCAACAATACCTTTAAAATCCTCTTCGTCACCAATATTAAGTACAATTGGAACAGCCTTAGAACCAAGTTTTTCAATAACTTGATTACATACACCAAGAAAGTTAGAGCCCTGTCTATCCATTTTGTTTACAAAACCTATTCTAGGAACTTTATAGTTATCAGCAAGCCTCCAATTAGTTTCAGATTGTGGTTCAACACCATCTACAGCTGAGAATAAGAATACAAGTCCATCAAGGACTCTTAGAGATCTGTTAACTTCTACTGTAAAATCAACGTGACCTGGTGTATCAATAATATTGAAGTGATAAGCCTTAGTGCTATCAAAAGCTTTGCCTTGATTAGTAGGAAAGTTCCAATTACATGTAGTTGCAGCAGAAGTAATAGTTATTCCTCTCTCTTGCTCTTGTTCCATCCAATCCATTGTAGCTGCCCCATCATGAACCTCACCAATCTTATGACTAACTCCAGTGTAGAATAAAATTCTTTCAGTAGTAGTAGTCTTCCCAGCATCAATGTGAGCAGCAATACCAATGTTTCTTGTAAATTTTAAATCTCTTGACATAATTGAATATTAAAATCTAAAGTGTGAGAAGGCTTTGTTTGCTTCAGCCATTTTGTGAGTGTCAACTCTTTTCTTTACAGCAGCACCCTCTTCTTTTGCAGCAGCAAGTATTTCTTGAGCCAATTTAACTGCCATAGACTTTTCATTTCTTTTCCTTGAAGAGGAAATTAACCACTTCATTGCAATTGAAATTTTTCTATCAGGTCTTATTGGTGTTGGTATTTGAAAAGTAGCGCCACCAACTCTTCTACTTCTTACTTCAACATGTGGCATTACGTTGGAAAGAGCATCTTTCCATAATTCTAATGAGGTTTTTTCATCATCTTCTTTCTTGCTCTCTACTATATCAATAGCGTCATAAAACAGTTTGTAGGCGGTTGATTTTTTACCCTGAAGCATGAGATTGTTAACAAATCTTGTAACCAATTGATCGTTAAATTTAGGATCAGGAAGTAGAGCTCTTTTTTTGGATTGTTTCTTTCTCATTTAGGGATTTATTTTTTTGGTTTTTTTCCTCCATACTTGGATCTTCGTTGAAGTCTCCCTTCTACACCCGCTGTGTCAAGCGCTCCTCGAACAATATGGTATCTAACTCCTGGTAAATCTTTTACTCTTCCACCTCTAACTAAAACGATTGAGTGTTCCTGAAGATTGTGGCCCTCACCTGGAATATATGCATTTACCTCTTTTCCATTAGTAAGCCTAACTCTCGCAACCTTTCTCATAGCTGAGTTTGGCTTCTTAGGAGTAGTAGTATAGACTCTAGTACAAACACCTCTTTTTTGAGGTGATTTATTAAGGGCAACAGACTTACTCTTCTTGGTTGAAGAAGTCCTACCTTTTCTTACTAATTGCGATATTGTTGGCATACAATAATTATTAAATTCCGTATTAAAGCGTGCAAATTTAAAATTTTTTTTTGGTTATTGTATGTATAATTGCATGTTTTTTTAAAAAAAACAATTATAAATCTTAACAGATTACTCCTGAGGCAATTAATTGAGAATTATCATATATGGCAAGGAATTGACCTTGAGTTATAGCAGTTTGAAAATCATCAAATTCAACATATAAAAAATCAAGATACTTATGAATAGAAATTTTTTGAAGTTTTTGCCTGTATCTTATTCTAGCTTTAAGTTTTAAATCTCCTAGATTTTCAAAATTAAAATCATCATTTACCCAATTTAATTGAGATAATTTAACCTTTAGAGCCTTCTTTTTTAAACCTGGATGATTCTTTCCTTCACCAACAAATATCTCATTAGTTTGAGTGTTGGTTGAAATAACAAAGAGAGGATTCTTATATCCCCCTATAGCTAGACCTTTTCTTTGACCAATGGTATAATAATGGGCTCCATTATGATTTCCAATAATTTTTCCATCTGATAAAGAATATACTATTTGATCACTCAAACTCGTCATTCTTTCATTTTCGTTTATGAAATTTGATGTTCTATCATAAAGTTTAGAATCGGATGGAATCTCAATTACATTACCTTTCTTTTTTTTAAGTTTTTGTTGAAGAAAATCAGGTAAGCTTACCTTTCCAACAAAGCATAATCCTTGAGAATCTTTTTTTTCAGCTGTAACTAAATTATTTTTTTTAGCAATTTCTCTTACTTCATTTTTCATTAGATCTCCTAATGGAAATAATATTTTATTTAATTGTGATTGATTTAATTGACATAAAAAATATGATTGATCTTTAGTGTGGTCTTTTCCTGAGTGTAACTCGTATTTAATGTTATTTTTATTTAAACTATTTGTTTTAATTCTAGAGTAGTGACCTGTTGCAACATAATCTGCACCTAAGGAAATTGCAATATCAAGAAAAACATCAAATTTTATCTCTCTGTTACACAAAATATCAGGATTTGGTGTATTTCCTCTAGAATATTCATCAAACATATAATCAATTATTTTTTCTTTATAATCTTTACTTAAATCAACTACTTGAAATGGAATATTAAGCTTTTCGGCTACCAACATTGCATCATTACTGTCTTCTAACCATGGACATTCCTCAGATAGAGTAACACTTTCATCATGCCAATTCTTCATAAATAGTCCAATTAGGTCATACCCCTGTTCCTTTAGTAAAAAAGCCGCAACACTTGAGTCAACACCTCCGGATAAGGCAACTACAACTTTAGTTTTTTTCATTAGAAATTATTGTTCTCTTCTTTTCTTTTGTTTCTCAGCTTCTTCTAGAGCCTTTTGTAGTCTAGCTCTGAAACCACCTACTTTTAGTGGCTTCTTTTTATTTTCCTCAATTTGAGTTAATATTTTATTATCATCTATAATGAAATTCTTAATGACTAACATTAATACAATCGTAAGTATATTAGAAATAAAGTAATATAAACTTAGTCCACTGGCATAATTGTTAAAGAAAAATAACATCATTATTGGCATCATATACATTATAACTTTCATATTAACTCCCCCAGTTTGAGATGCTGGCATCATTTGTTGTCCAGTGGTCATTTTTGTGTAAAAGAAAATTGCAATAGATGCTAAAATTGGAAAAAGACTAATGTGATCACCATAAAGAGGGATGTAAAAACCTAAATCAAGTATTGAATCATATGAAGAAAGATCGTCTGCCCATAAAAAACTTTTACCCCTCAAGCTAAATGCTGCAGGAAAAAATACAAAAAGTGCAAAAAATATAGGCATTTGCAAAAATGCTGGTAAACATCCAGACATTGGGTTAGCTCCTGATTTAGTGTAGAGGTTCATAGTTTCTTGCTGCTTCTTCATTGGATCATCTTTAAATTTCTCATTAATTACCTCAAGCTCAGGTTTTAAAACTCTCATTTTAACTTGAGATTCATATGATTTGTATGTTAGAGGAGCAATTGCAACTTTTACAATTATTGTCATTAGGATTATAGATAATCCATATGAAAAATAGTTAGTTAGAAAAGAAAAGAGTGGAAAGAAGATAAATCTATTTAACCAACCAAAAATTCCCCAACCAATTTGAACAGAGTTTTCAAGATTTAGATTATACTCTTTGAGAGTCTCATAATCAGTAGGACCAAAATACATACTAAAACTCAGATTATTATCTGAATTAAGATTCAGCGGAACACTTGCAAGAAACCTCTTTGTAAACTTATTATCTAAAGTTTCATTACTTGCTAAATCTTCAGAGCTTATATCAACATCGTTTAATTGATCATTTAAAATAAGAATTGAACTAAAAAAATGTTCTCTAAAGGAAATCCAATTAACGTTGTTTATATTTTTATTAGTTGAACCTGCAATAGATAGATAAGAGTCTTTATTCTCTTCAAAACCATATGCAAGTGCAGTATATCTATTTTCATAATCAATACTCTTTGAATTTCTGAAAGAGTCTCTACCCCATATCAATTCAACATTATCATAGTTATTCGATATATTTGTGTCATTTAATTTAATATCAAATTCAACAATCCTTGACTTATCCTGTAATTTAAAGATTAGATCTAATGATCTTTGTTCATCAATAATACCTGTTAATACAACTTCTGAATCTGGTTTAATAATTTGGTATGTATAGTTTAAGTCTGCAGAGTTGATTACAGAATTTCTACTAATAGGAATGTTATAGCTAAAAATCGATTTATTATCATTAACAAGAAAAAGTGGCTCATCATTATAATTTGAAAAGTTTTTAAGTAAAATTTTATTTATCTCAGCTCCACCAGTGCTTATTTCAAATAAAAGATTTTCATTTTCAAGACTAATAATCTCCTCCTCAAATCTTTGATCAATTTTTAAATTATTTGAACTTAAATTATCATCTTTAATTATATTTTCATCGGTTTCTACAACTAAATTTTCAGGTTCACTAATTTGTTGGTTCTCAATCATACTTGATTGATTATCATAAAACCAAAACATTAAAATTGCAGATATTAGCAAAAACCCAATGAACTGTATAGGATCAAATTTATTCTGTTCCATAATTATTTATTAAGATAATTTTTTAAACTAGCTTTTACAAAGTTTACAAAAATTGGATGAGGATTATAAACACTACTCTTATATTCTGGATGAAATTGAACTCCTACGAACCATGGATGATCAGTATTTTCTACTATTTCAATAAGTTTTGTTTCAGGATTTGAGCCTGCAATTATAAATTTATCATCAAATATTTTATCTGTATAATTATTATTGAATTCATATCTATGTCTATGTCTTTCTGAAATTAATTTTTTCTTATATGAAGTAAAAGATTTTGTATTTTTTTCAATTTCACAATCCCAAGCTCCAAGTCTCATAGTACCTCCCTTATTAATAATTTCCTTTTGTGACGTCATTAAATCTATAACTGGGTCTTTGCATTTCTCTGATATCTCTGTTGAATTAGCGTATCTCATCTTTTTAACATTTCTAGCATACTCAATTACAGCCATTTGCATTCCAAGACATATACCAAGGAAAGGAATCTTATTTACTCTAGCGTATTCAACTGCAATAATTTTCCCATCAAGTCCTCTTTGACCAAAACCTGGTGCAACAATTATTCCATCTAATTGAAATAATTCTTTTGAAATATTTTCTTTATCTAAATATTCAGAATGAATTGATTTAACAACAACCTTTACCTCATTTTCTGTTCCAGCATGAATAAGAGATTCTAAAATTGATTTATATGAATCATCCAACTCCACATATTTACCAACTAGGCCTATATTTATTTGATGTGTTGGATTCTTTAATTTATGAAGAAAATTTTTCCATTTATCAAGGTCAGGCTCAGATTCTTTAATTTTAAATTTTTCTAATGTTACCTTGTCTAGACCCTCATCCATCATTTTAATAGGAACATCATAGATAGTTTCTACATCGATTGATTGGATTACACAATCAAATCTAACATTACAGAATAATGCTAATTTATTTTTTATCTCGTCAGTTAACTCCCTTTCTGATCTACAAACGATAACATCTGCTTTTAAACCTAATTCCATAAGAGTTTTAACTGAATGTTGAGTTGGTTTCGTTTTTAATTCACCTGTTGCAGATAAATAAGGGATTAATGTTAAATGAATGACCATTGAGTTTTCAGGACCTTCTTCATAAATAACCTGTCTAACTGCTTCTAGAAACGGTAATGACTCAATATCACCAACAGTTCCACCAATTTCAGTAATTATTATATCTAAATTATTTTTGTGATTAATATTTCTAATATTTTCCTTAATCTCATTAGTAATATGCGGGATTACCTGAACTGTTTTTCCAAGAAACTCTCCTTTTCTTTCCTTTTCTATTACATTTTGATAAATTTTTCCGGTTGTAATATTATTTTTTTGTGAAGTATTTATACTTAAAAACCTTTCATAATGACCTAAATCAAGATCTGTTTCAGCTCCATCATCGGTAACATAACATTCCCCATGCTCGTATGGGTTGAGTGTGCCTGGATCAACATTAATATATGGATCTAACTTTTGGATTGATACTTTTAAACCTTGAGCTTGAAGAAGTCTTGCTAATGAAGCAGATATGATACCCTTACCAAGAGATGAGGTAACACCGCCTGTGACAAAAATATATTTAGGTTTATTCATCCGGATAGAATAATATTTCCGGACTCAAATTTACAAAATATTAAAATATTATATAATTTATTGATCAATAATCTCTTCAATATCATATTCTCTGTGCCTAAGAATGAACATTGAGGAGTTAAATAAACCACCTAAAGTATCCTTTTTATATAAAAATTTAGATTCTGTGTATGATTGCTCATCATATTTAGTAGTTCTATTTAAATTTTTATCAACTAGAACTCGAAGTAAAATATCTTTAGTAACATCATAGCCTCGAATAACATCTTTATTTGGAAGACTCCCGAATAAATTTAAATACTTACTTTCAAATTTTGAAATTGAATCATTATTTGTTTTTTTTGAAATTGATGTATAGGTAAAAGCAAGGTTTCCAAGATCTTTAATGTTAATGCTAGGGTCATCATACTGATTTCCTCTGTAGGTAGTATATAATTTTACATCTCTTTCAGAAGATATTTGAGAGTTAAGTTGAGATACTACACTTGAAATCAATGTAAATATTTCAGATTCTATTATTACCTTATTTGGAAGAGAATCAACCAAAAGAGAATCCAAAAGTTCTGGTAAAACATAACCTTCAAATTCAGGTTTTATTTTAATTGAATTAGGAAATATCTCTGATAGTTTAGAGTCAATTTCATTATTTAAAGAATCGGCTATTATTATGATATTTTCGTCTCTATTTAAATTTTTATCTAAATAATTTATCATTCTCTCTCTCAAAAGTTTTTTTGGTGTAACAGACTGAATTACACCTTTTATTATCTTAATTGGATTAGTTGATAAAGGAAATACTTTAGGAATTGATTCTAGTATTTCAATATTTGAGAATGTTTCAAAATTTCTTGGGATAAGAGGTCCAATTATCACGTCTGAATCTTTAACTACATTCTCTGATGATATTTCATTAATTTTATTTATTGAATTTTCAGTATCAAAAACATTAAGATTTATTGAAACATTTAATTCTCTTAGATCTTCAATAGCGTAGAGAATTCCAGAGTAAAAGTCTAAAGTAATAGTATATAAGTTTCTGTCTTCAAATAGTGTCTCAACTTCCTCAATAGAATCATAGTTGACAGTATTCGATCTAAATGGAAGAAGGACCGAGAGATTTAATTGATTATCTCTTTTTCTTTTCTTTACAAAAATTGAATCCAACCTTAATAAGTCATCTTCTTTGGGCAGAGAGTCTTTTTCAACAAATGTCTTCTCTTGAATTGATTCTATAACAGGAATTAAAATTTTTGATTTTCTTTTTAATCTTGAGTTACGAAGTTGTGGATTAAGCTCTAGTATATCATCTATATTGATCTTATACTTCTGTGAAATTGAAAAAAGAGTTTCTTTTCTCTCTAATTCATGAACAATAGTGTCAGTTACAATATTTTGAGAGAATATTGGTTGTAATGTAATTAATAAAAAAATAAATACTCTTTTCACCTATTTCTGTCTTTCAAGTTTCCATAATTCATAATGCTCATTGTTAACTATGTATGACCAATGTAATAAAGACTGTTGAATTCTTGGAGAAATATCCTTTGAATTTTCAATCCCTAATCCAGACTTATAAATTTTATTATAAATAGAATTTCTAAATCTTCCTTTAGGTCCACAAAATGCAAGCCATCTTTTTATCTGCCTTTCATCATCTTCATGCCTTCTTCCTTCATAGTATTTACAATACCACTCAAACCAGCCTCTTGGGTCATCTTTATGGATCCAACCTTTAGCCTCCCACTCTTCTTGAGATTGACCCGATTTAATATTAAAAAAATTCAACTTTCTATTGTAATCTATTGACAAATAATAACTTTTATCTATTTCTGAAAACCAATTTTTTGGGAATTTCCTGTAATCAACTAGTTGATTAAAATATGTTCCACCAAAGATTCCCTTTATAAGCATTTGCTTTGGAGTTAACATTGGCTTAAATGAATTATAAAGATCTTGAGTCATTTTATTCCCATTCAATTGTTGCAGGAGGCTTTGAACTTATATCGTATACCACCCTATTAATTCCTGAAACTTTATTTATTATATTATTTGATACTTGTTTTAAGAAATCATTAGGGAATTCATACCAGTCTGCAGTCATTCCATCAGTCGATACAACTGCTCTAAGTGCAACACATCTTTCATAGGTTCTTTCATCTCCCATTACTCCTACACTCTTTACTGGTAGCAAGATTGAACCTGCTTGCCAGATTTTATCATATAAATCCCATTCTTTCAAACCGTCTATATATATTTTGTCAGCTTCCTGTATTAACCTAATACTTTCATAATTAACCTCTCCAATAATTCTGATACCTAGTCCAGGACCTGGAAATGGATGTCTGTTTAATATATCCTTAGACATATTTAAAGAGTTTCCAATTTTTCTTACTTCGTCCTTGAATAACGTTTTTAGAGGTTCTACAACCTTTAGGTTCATTTTTTCAGGTAATCCTCCTACATTATGGTGAGACTTAATAGTAGCAGATGGACCTTTTACTGATATAGATTCAATTACATCAGGATAAATCGTACCTTGAACTAACCATTTAGCATCTTCAATTTTTTTTGATTCCTGTTCAAAAACCTCAACAAAAATATTACCAATAATTTTTCTTTTTTTCTCAGGATCTGAGACTCCTTTTAAAGCATTTATGAATAAATCAGAGGAATCGACTCCTTTAACATTAAGACCCATCCCTTCATATTGTTTTAACACTTCATCAAATTCACCTTTTCTTAAAAGCCCATTATTAACAAATACACAATAGAGGTTATCACCGATGGCTTTATCTAATAAAACAGATGCAACACTTGAATCAACACCCCCAGAAAGTCCAAGAATTACTTTATCATTCTTAAGCTTTGTTTTCAAATAATCAACAGTTCTATCAATAAATGACTCTGGGTTCCATTCCTGAATAAAGCCTAATTCTTTTATAAAAAAGTTTTCAAAAATTTTCAATCCATTCTCAGTATGGAAAACCTCTGGGTGAAATTGTAATGCATATAAGTTGTATTCTTCAATTGAGTATGCTGCATTTGAGACAGAATTTGTACTAGCTATAACTTTTGCTCCAGATGGTAACTTTGATATTGTATCTCCGTGGCTCATCCAAACTTGATTATTTATATTGATACCTTCAAATAGAGAACAACCCTGATCAATAAAAGACAGATTTGCACGTCCATATTCTCTTGAATTTGAATTTTTAACACTTCCGTTAAATTTTTTTGCAACTAGTTGAGCTCCATAACAGATTGCAATAACAGGCTTTGAACCCATTATCATTTTAAGATCTATATCAGGCGAATCAATTTGATTGACTGAAAAAGGTGATCCAGATAAAACAACTGCTTTGAATTGATCCATATCACTTGGTAGGTTGTTAAAAGGTGATATTTCGCAGTAGATAAAAAGCTCTCTGATTCTTCTTGCTATGAGCTGGGTATACTGTGAACCAAAATCAATTATTAAGACTTTATTTTGCATGGACAAAAATACAACTATATATTAATCTTCAAGATTAATAACTAATATTTTATCATCTGGAATAAGCACTTTATCAACTAAATGATCAATTAGAGCTTGTCCTTTTACAGAATAGAAATTTGCAAAGTTTAGGTGTCTTTCTTGATCTACATTATTGGGATGAAGTGATTCAAAAATTATTTTGATATTATTTATCTGTTCTTGATGATTTTTCTTCTCTGCTTTTATCAATTTCTTTTCAAGATCGTCAATACCTTTCATCTGTTTTTTTTCTTGAGCATTTAATGCTCCCTCAAAAGACTTGTTAGTTTTATTTGATAAATCTCTAAGTTTATTAAATTGATCACTTAATGTTTCCTTAATTGAATCAAAGCTTACATTAACAGTTGAAAGTTTCTTTAATTTATAATTTACTAAATCGTTAATACTTTTGAAGAAATACTCTAATTCTACATCTGTTTTTTTAATTTTTAATGATGTCTTTTGATCAATTATAAAAGCACTAGATCTAAGTTTGAGGATTGGATACTGTAGATTTGAATTATCAAAAAATAATTTAAGCTGCATCCAATATTTTAATTCATTTGGACCACCTACATAACAAATATTTGGTAATATTTTCTCTTGAAACAAAGGCCTCATCAATACATTTGGAGAAAATCGTTCAGGATTGGATTCAATCTGATTAATAAACTCCTGAGTTGAATATTCCTTTTCATCATCAACTAATATTGCATTATTTTTTCTTCTGATTCTCTTTCTACCCTTTGAAGTAATCTTGAAAAAATTAATTTCAGATGGGTTTACCTGCGGTTTGTAGGATTCAATGTCTTTCTTATTTTTTTCTATTTGATTTTCTGTATCAATTTTGCATCTAGAGTCAATTATCTCATTTTTAAAATTTTCAATAAATAGCTCTTTAAATGCTTTTTTATCAGGATCAATAATTATTAGTCCATGCTTTCCAAAAAGAGAATTAATAAATTTTAGAGTTGAGAATGATAGACTATCTTCATTAATATAACTTTGATTTATTAATTCTTCAAGTTGGATTTTAAATTCAGCATCAATGATTTTTGATTTGTAATCATCAGTTATTCTGTTAAAGTCATTAAGTATTATTTTTCCGACTCTATTATTATATGAATCAATGTCCCATTTAATCTGCTCATTAGAAATATTTACATATGAAATTTCATCAAAATCATGATCCTCACTTGCAAGCCAAAAAATAGGTACGTAATTAAAATTTTTAATTTTTGAGTTAAGATATCTAGCCATACTTATTACTTGAGCAATTTTGTAGATAACCATTAAAGGTCCAGTAAAAAGATTTAATTGATGGCCAGTAGTAATTGTAAATGTATTCGAGTCTGTAAGGGAGTTTATATTTTTAGAAGTCTCTTTGTTTAACTTGACTTCAGAGTATTGTTTTTTCAACTGATCAACAAGAACTTTTCTATTTTCATCTGGAAAGACTTCTTTTTTATCTATGGTTTGTTTTAGAATATTTTTTTCTTCATAAAAATAATCAATAATTCCATCAAGAATTTTATCCTTTTGTATAAATTTATTAATAAGGTTGTCTCCAATAAGACTTAGATCTTTTTGGATATTTTGGCTTCTCATACCTTAATTTTTGTAAATATATCTGAATTTTTGAAAATTGAATGTAACTTAGAGTAAACTAACTTAGATACCATGAAAAATTTAAAATTATTTTTTGTTTTATTAATTAGTGCACCATTGTCTTATGCTCAGGAAATTGAAGAAAAGCTCGAGGAAGTAAAATATAGAAATATTGGACCATTTAGAGGAGGCAGATCTGTTTCATCAGTCGGTGTTGTAAATGATCCTTTAACTTATTATATGGGAACTGCAGGCGGGGGTTTGTGGAAAACAACAAATGCTGGAAGCGAGTGGTTTAATATATCAGACGATTATTTTAAAACCTCTTCTGTCGGAGCAATAGCAGTTTCAGAAAGTGATAGTAGAATAATTTATGTTGGAATGGGTGAACATTCACCAAGAGGAGTTACAACATCTTATGGAGATGGAATTTATAAGTCAACTGATGCAGGTCAAACATGGGATCATCTAGGTCTAGATAATACTCAACAAATTTCAAGAATTATAATTCATCCTGATGATAATAACATAGTTTACGTTGCTGCCCAGGGAGCAATAAATGGACCTACAAAGGAAAGAGGGGTTTATAAGTCAATTGACGGTGGAAAAACTTGGAAGAATGTTTTGTTTGTTAATGAGTTAAGTGGAGCATCAGAAATATCAATTGATATTAATAATCCCAAAGTATTGTATGCAACTATGTGGGAACATCAAAGACTTCCATGGAAAGTTATCTCTGGAGGTGAGGGAAGTGGGGTCTACAAGTCAACTGATGGTGGTGAAAATTGGTTCAAAATAGAAAATGGTCTCCCTGATGAATTAGGTAAATTAGCAATCTCCGTATCAAGAGCTAATTCTAATAAAGTCTATTTATTAGCAGAGAGTGATACTAACAAAAGACTAGGTGGACTATTTGTATCTAATAATGCAGGTGAAAGCTGGTCAAGAGTCAGCAAATTTGCAGAGTTGACATCCAGGGCTTGGTATTACATTGAGGTGTTTGCAGATCCCAATGATGAGAATACTGTCTATGTATTAAGTGCAAGAGCTTTTAGATCAATTGACGGAGGTAAATCATGGGAAAGAATCTACAGTGGACATAGTGATTATCATGACCTTTGGATTAACCCAAATAATTCAAAAAATATGATTATGTCTGATGATGGTGGTGGTGAAATCACATTTGATAATGGTAGCTCGTGGTCAAGTATAGATATTATGCCTACAGCTCAGTTCTACAGGGTTAATGTAGATAACCTATTTCCTTACAATTTATATGGTGGTCAGCAGGATAACTCGACAGTTAGAATAGCTAGTATTGGTTCTGGTGGTGGTATCTCAGAAAGAGATTGGTCATCTACAGCAGGTGGAGAAAGTGCCTTTTTAGCTTTTGATCCTGATAATCCTCAATTAGTTATGGGTGGTAGTTACTTAGGAAGTGTAAATATTTACGATACAAAAGCCAAAGCAAGAAAAAAAGTAATGATTGAGCCAATAAACTATATAGGGAAAGCATCTAGAGATATGAAATACAGATTTAATTGGAATGCACCTATTATTTGGTCTCAGCACGAACCAAATACGTTTTATCATGCTGCTCAGCATCTATTTAAAACAAAAGATTTGGGTAAATCATGGGAAATTGTATCACCTGATTTAACTAGAGATGAAGATGAAAAACAAGGAAACGGTGGAGGACCATACACAAATGAGGCAGTTGGAGCAGAAAATTATGGGACAATAAGTTATGTAATTGAATCTCAACATGAACCTAATACTATTTATACTGGTTCAGACGATGGACTAGTTCATATAACGAAAGATGGAGGAAAAACATGGAACAATATCACGCCTAAAGGCTTGGAGGAAACCATTATTAATGCAATTGATATCTCACCTCATGAAAAGGGAACAGTATATATAGCTACTACTAGATATAAGTTTAATGATAAGTCTCCTGGATTATATAAATCAACTAATTATGGTAAATCATGGAAAGAAATTACTGGTAACATACCATATGGTGCATATACAAGAGTAGTAAGAGAAGATGAAAAAAGAAAGGGTTTATTAATCGCAGGTACTGAATTAGGTGTTTACATTTCTTTTAACGATGGAAAGAATTGGGAAAGATTCAACCTTAACATGCCAGTTCTAGCTATTACAGATCTTATGATAAGGCATGATGATCTAATTGTTGCGACTCAGGGGAGATCATTTTGGATTTTAGATGATATGGGATTAATAAGGCAAATGGATAATTCCCAGGAAACCAAACTTTATCAACCTGAAAACTCAACTATTGGTAATTGGTACAGTCAACTAAACTCAAATTATTCAGATGGCACATCAACATTCACAGGTGTTAATCCTGCTAATGGGGTTGTTATTTATTATAATTTAAGCAAAGATGATATTGATAAGAAGATAACAATAAAGATTTTTGACAAAGACAATAATCTTGTAAGAGAAATAGATAATCAATATGATAATGAGTTCATTACATATAACGGGGGTCCTTCGAGAGAACCTGTTTTATCAAGCAAAAGTGGTATAAATAGATTTGTCTGGAATGCAAGACATAAATCACTCAGCGGGGTTCCATATGCTTATATTGAAGGAAGATTTAGTGGTCATAAAGCAATACCTGGAATGTATAGAATGACTCTTGAGGTAGGAGAAAAAGTATTTACTTCAAATTTTGAAATTCTTAAAAATCCGAATTTTAATGTTTCAGATAAAGACTATGCCGAGTTTGACAAATATACCGCTCATATGGAAAAGAACTTTAATATAATGGCTGATTACATTAATAGTAACAAAAAATTAATTGATAAACTGAAAAATCTTCTTAGTGATATTGAAGATTCAACAATTAAAAACGATGGTCAAATATTATTAAACAAAATGGATAGCTGGGATAAAAAAATGATGCAAAGAAAGTCCTTAGCTTATGATGATGTTGAAAACTTTCCAAATAAATTTTTAGCAGATTATTTATTTATACTTGATGAAATTAAGGGTGATATTCCAAATGTTAGTGAGGGAATTTTAAAATCTTTAGAGTCTCTTGATAAAAAATGGGATTCATTAAAAGAAGAAATTGATAATATCAATGAAAATGATATACCAAATTTTAACAATGAATTGTGGAAATCAGGTGTTGGAGCATTGAATTAAACAACATAAATCTCGTTACTTTCTGTATTGAAAAATAGATAAATGCTTGATAAAAAATGATTTATACTAATCTACGAATTATCTGGTTAGTGAGTTCTGGATTTAGAAAAAGTCAAAATAACCATTTACCCATAAATAATAACCCATAAACAACCCGATAATAATACCAATTATAGAGCCAATTATTTTTCCTCTTTTAATATTAATTTCTTTGCTCTCTAACATCAAATCTTTTGGAATTAAGGGATGTATTATTGACACCAATATTGCAAAAACACCAAGTAAAATGCAAAATATAAAAATGTAATCAATGGTTTCCATATCTCTAAATTACTAATAGAAACAGTACTTAACAAGAAGAGATTCTAAAGTGGTGGGGAGACTGAATTATTCAGATTTTTCCTCTGCAGCTGGCTCCTCAGCTTTTGCTTCCTCTGCAGCTGGCTCCTCAGCTTTTGCTTCCTCTGCAGCTGGCTCCTCAGCTTTTGCTTCCTCTGCAGCTGGCTCCTCAGCCTTTGCTTCCTCTGCAGCTGGCTCCTCAGCCTTTGGCTTAGGTGGTTCTTCTTTCTTTACAATTGGCTTACCAGCTAACCAGTCATTGACAAGATCTTGTGGAAGAATTCTTTCCTCAAATGAATAGCTATCAGAACCATTTTTTTTGATCATTCTAATTGCTTTTGCAAGTTTTTTTGAGCCAGTTTGTAAACTAGCAACAGCTTTTTTTGCCATCTTATTTTATTTCTTTGTGAACAGTCATTTTCTTCAGAATAGGATTGAATTTCTTAATTTCTAATCTATCTGGAGAATTTTTTTTATTCTTAGTTGTTATATATCTAGAAGTACCTGGCTTTCCTGAGTCTTTATGCTCAGTACACTCCAAAATTACTTGAACTCTATTACCTTTTTTTGCCATTTTACTTAATTAAACCTTGTTTTCTAGCTTCTTTTAAAACTTCCGAAATACCTTTTTTATTAATAGTTTTCAAAGCAGATGCTGAAACCTTAAGAGTAACCCATTTATTCTCTTCAGGAATGAAGAAACGCTTCTTAATGAGATTTACATCAAATCTTCTTTTTGTCCTATTCAATGACTTAGAAACATTGTTTCCAAACATGACTTTTTTTCCAGTAATTTCACAAGTCTTAGACATAACGCACTAATTTTTTGTAACGTGCAAAACTAATGTATTTAAGTTTAATAAAAAAATAATTTTATTGCTTAATAATTTTATCGAAAAAAAGCTGAAAAGAGCTTTTTGTTGCTTCTATAATGAAGTCTTCTCTATTGCAATTAAAATGAAATTTCTGACAGAAAATCTCATTATTAGATAAAATAGCAATAAAGCAGTCACCTAGATTTGTTCCAGGTGAGTCAACAGAGGGTCCAGCATTACCAGTAATTGCTATTGAATAATCAGTGTTGAATTTTTCTTTTACACTCTCAGCCATTTTAACTGTAATTTCTTGACTTACCGTAGAATAATTATCCAATTCACTTTCACTAATTTGAAGAATATTTTTTTTAGAGTATCTAGTATAAGAAACAATTGAACCAATAAAGATTTTAGACGCACCTGGTATTTTAGATATAGATGATGATAAATTTCCACCAGTACAACTTTCAGCAAAAGAAATTGTTTTGTTGTTAGAATTTAAATAATCAAATACCTTCTCAATCATTTTATTTTACTTTAAGTGTAAACATTTTGTCTTTCGTTATGAATCCTTCAAGGATATCTCCACTCTCAACTCTCGACACTCCAGATGGTGTTCCTGTAAAAATTAGATCCCCAATTTTCAATGTAAAATATTGAGAGACATAAGATATTAGTTCATCTATTTTCCATAACATTTCAGATGAACAACCTGACTGAACTAATTCATTATTTTTTTTAAGACTAAATTTTATAGATAATAAATCCTCTAAATCATTTTTATTAACAAATTTGCCTACCATACATGAGTTATCAAAAGCTTTTGACTTTTCCCAGGGATGACCTTTCTCTTTTAAGTTATTTTGAATATCCCTAGCTGTGAAATCAATTCCTAGTCCTATCTCATCATAATACTTATGAGAAAAAGAATTATCTATATGTTTCCCTACCTTATTAATTTTAACAACTAATTCAACTTCATGATGAATATCATCTGAAAAAGATGGTATAATAAAGTTTTGATTTTTTGCAATTACTGCAGAATCTGGTTTTAAAAAAACTACAGGATCTTTAGGCTTTTGATTAGACAATTCCTTTATATGATCAATGTAATTTCTACCTATACAAATAATTTTCACCTTACTAATCGTTGATTAAACTTAATTTTAATTTTGTAAAAATCATCTTGGTATATTCAGGAAAATCTCCTTTCATTATCCAAGAATAATAACCTTTATCAGATTTAAACACATCTGTTACCTTCTGACCAGTATATTTTCCAAAGGCAAATATTGCATCATTATCCGAATCAATTCTAATTTTACCTGCAAAATCAAGGTTATTATTTCTTTTCGTGTATTCACACAAAAAATCCATATTTGGTTCTAAATCATCATATCTGTCTAATTGTGCTTTAAATACTTCATATGTTGCAATTGTATCATCAAGAGCAGAGTGGGCATTCTCTAAGTCTTTATTACAGTAAAATTTTAAAGCTGCTGATAGGTTCCTAGGTTCCTTTTTATGATAAATTACTTGACTATCTATCATTCTAATTCGAGAAAAATCAAAATCAATATCTGCTCTAATTAACTCTTCAACTAAGATTGGAATGTCAAACTTGATTGCGTTGAATCCAGCTAGGTCACAACCCTTTATAAATTGATAAATTTCATTTGAATAATGAGCAAAATTTGGTTCTTTCTCTACCATCTGATTTGAAATTCCGTGTACTTGTATTGCCTGAGGAGAGATATCCATTTCAGGATTAATTCTCCATACCTTTTGAGACTCTTGATTATTGGTATCTACTCTCAGAATGGCAATTTCAACAATCCTATCTTTGCCAACCTTAGCACCAGTTGTTTCAAGATCGAAAAAGCAAATTGGTCTATCTAGCTTGACTCTCATACTAAATTGTTTGGTTCATATCCCATTCTTCAAGATATTCGGCGACCCTTTTAACAAAGCTGCCACCAACTGAACCATTTATAATTCTATGATCATAAGTATGAGATAGAATAAGTTTCTTTCTGATACCAATGAAATCTCCTTTATCTGTTTCAATTACAGAAGGTAACTTTCTTATTACACCTATGGCTAGAATTCCAACTTGAGGTTGGTTAATGATTGGCGTACCCATTATTGAACCAAAATTTCCAACATTTGTTACAGTATATGTTCCATCAGAAATTTCCTCAGGTTTTAGTGAGTTAGATCTAGCTCTCCCTGATAAATCATTAACAGCTAATGTTAGACCTTTTAAATTTAGGTGATCTGCATTCTTTATTACTGGCACAATCAAATTTCCATTTTCTACAGCTGTGGCCATACCAATATTTATAGATTTTTTGATTATGATTTTTTCATCAACTATAGAACTATTCAAAATTGGATAATCTTTTAGGGATTTTACAACTGCATCAATAAAAAGTGGAGTAAATGTAAGTTTCTGACCCTCATTTTCAAAAAATGATTTTTTATATTTTTCTCTCCAATCCCATAAATTAGTTACATCAACTTCTACAAAAGATTGAACATGAGCAGAGATCTTTTTACTATTCGACATGTGGTCAAAAATAATCTTACCCATTCTATCAAGTTCTAAAATTTGGTCTTCTCTGGAAGAATTTATTTCAGCTGAAATATTATCATTTGCATCATTAGATCTAGAGCTAACATAGGATAATATATCCTGCTTTGTAACTCTCCCATCTTTTCCACTACCAACTATTGAATCAAGTTCTTGATTGCTAATTTTTTCTTTTTTTGCAATATTTTTTACTAATGGTGAATAGAATTTATCAGTCTTAGTCTCATCTTTGAGACTATGAATTAGATTTTCTTTATCTAATAATTCAAGTGATGGAATGTCATCTAGTTCAATCTCATCTGATGGTTTCTCATCACTCTCTAGTTGAATAACTTCTTTTTTTGTCTCTTTAGGTTTAATAATTGGTTGGTCATTTTCAATCATTTCTGTTTCAATCTCAGCTATAACCTCTCCAACTTTAACTATATCATCTACCTCAAAATTCTTTTTAATAAGCTTTCCTTTGTATTCAGATGGTACATCCGAGTCTACTTTATCTGTCGCAATCTCAACCAAAGATTCATCAATTTCAACAGTGTCTCCTACATCTTTTAACCATCTGGTTATAGTTGCTTCAGCAATACTTTCTCCCATCTTAGGAAGCTTTAATTGATATTTTCCCATTAGAATAGTATTTGCAAATTTACAATATTAAATTATTACTGATTTGAAATATTGCTTTCATATGGACGCCTGTTTTGAATACTTCTTGCTAGTGTAACTTCATCAGTATATTCTAATTGATCTCCAACAGGTATTCCTCTTGCTAAGACAGAAACCTTAACATCAAGTTTATTTAATATTTTAAATAGGTAAAAACTTGTTGTATCGGCCTCTATTGTTGCACTTAAAGCAAAAATTATTTCATTAATTTTCTTATCAACTATCTTTTTTTCAAGACTATTGATATTTAAGTCCTCAGGACCTATTCCTTCAATTGGAGAAATTACTCCACCTAATACATGATACAATCCATTATAAAGATTGGTATTCTCAATAGCAATAACATCTCTAATATCTTCAACTATACAGATTATCGATTGATCTCTTGATGGATTTGAACAAATATCACAAATATCTTTATCAGAAATATTATGGCATTCAGAGCAATGTTTGATCTGAGTTTTAAAATCAAGAATACTTTCAGATAAGTCTCTTGAATATTCTTTTGGTTTTCTAAGAATCTCTAATGCAATTCTTAGTGCAGATCGTTTTCCAATCCCAGATAATTGTGAAATATTATAGACTAAATTTTCAAGAAGTTTCGATGGAAATTCCATTAAGCTAATTTAGAAATATTCGTTGTAAGTTCTTTTGTATATTTATGAAAATGTTGTCTCCACAAATTATTTTATTTGCAATAGTATCTTATTTTTTGATACTAACTGCCATTTCATATTTTACCGGTAAAGAGGATAATAATGAAACATTTTTTAACGCAAAGAGAAGCTCAAATTGGGCTGTTGTTGCATTTGGAATGGTTGGAGCTTCTCTTTCTGGAGTTACTTTTATTTCAGTACCTGGATGGGTTGGTGAATCTCAATTTACATACTTTCAGGTTGTAATAGGTTACTTAATTGGATATTTAATAGTTGCCAACATCTTATTACCAATTTATTATAATCTTGGGTTAACATCCATATATGAATATTTATATGACAGATTCGGAAAAAAATCTCATTTAGTTGGATCGATTTCATTTTTAATATCAAGAGTTTTAGGTGCATCTTTTAGATTATATCTAGTTGCTATTGTACTTCAAGAATTTGTTCTGGACGATTTTGGAATACCTTATGAAATAACTGTAATTATATCAATTCTATTAATATGGCTATATACAAGAAGAGGGGGAATAAAAACAATAGTTTGGACAGATACTATACAGACAACTTTAATGATACTTGCAGTTGTTTTGTCAATTCATTACTTAAATAAAGATATTGGTTGGACATTTGCAGAGTTTGTTACTTCAAGTGAATTCCAAGAATTTAATAAAATATTTGTGACAGATAGTATTATGGAAAGAAATTACTTTTTAAAGTCAATAATTGGAGGGGCTTTCATAACAATTTGTATGACAGGTCTTGATCAAGATATGATGCAAAAAAATCTTACTTGTAAGAATATTAAAGAAGCAAAGAAGAATATGATTGTTTTTAGCTTTATTTTGACAGCTGTTACATTCCTATTTATAGTTCTAGGATCGCTTTTATATATATATTCTAATCAGAATGGTATTAATATTCCATTAGTTGATAATAGTCCTAGAACTGATCTTCTATTCCCTGAAATTGCATTAAGATCTGGACTTGGTGGGTTTTTAGGAATAACTTTTATACTTGGTTTGATAGCTGCAGCGTATAGCAGTGCTGATAGTGCATTAACCTCTCTAACTACATCTGTTTGTGTAGACATATTAAGAATAGATAGTAATAAATCCATTTCAAAAAAAACTAGAAAATATGTTCATGTATTAATGAGTGCTTTACTTATTGCAGTAGTAATCTTTTTTAGATATTACTTGGATAAAAATGTTATTGATAGTCTACTAACTGTTGCTCAGTATACATATGGACCACTTCTTGGTCTATTTGCTTTTGGAATATTCACAAATTATAAAATAGACGACAATAAAGTCTATTTTGTAGTAATAGTTAATATAATTCTAATAATATTGTTTGGAAATATTCCTCCAGAACTAATTGGAGGTTACACAATAGGCTATGAACTTCTGCCATTCAATGGATTAATAAACTTTATTGGGCTTTATTTGATTAGAAAATAATGTCAATTTGTCATATTTATTGATTGGTATTTTTTTTGCAATAATTTAACTAAAAATTATCATGGCTAAAGGAAAAATTAATGTTTCTGTTGAGAATATATTTCCACTTATAAAAAAATTTTTATATAGTGATCAAGAAATTTTTTTGAGAGAGCTTATTTCAAATGCTACAGATGCTCTAACAAAAATCCAACATTTATCTAGCATAGGAGAAGTTAAAGGGGAAATCGGGGATCTAGGTGTTGAAGTGAAGGTAGACAAAAAGAAGAAAACGCTACATATTATTGATAATGGAGTTGGAATGACTACTGATGAAGTAAAAAAATATATTAACGATGTTGCTTTTTCAGGAGCTGAAGAATTTCTTGAAAAATATAAAGAAACTTCAAACGATACTGGAATAATTGGTCATTTTGGTCTAGGTTTTTATTCTTCATTTATGGTTGCTGATAAAGTTGAAATAATTACTAAATCCTTCAAAGATGACCCTGCAGCACACTGGATATGTGATGGTTCACCTGAATATAGCTTGAAAAAGAGTGATAAGAAAAACAGGGGTACTGAAGTTATTCTTCATGTCTCAAAAGATTCAAAAGATTATCTTGAAGAAAGTAAGATTACAGAGCTTCTAAACAAATACAACAAGTTTATGCCACATCCAATTAAATTTGGAACAAAGGAGGAAACTGTTCCAGGAAAAGATGAAGAAAAAGATGAAAAGAAAACTGTTGATAATATCATTAATAACCCAAATCCAGCATGGACAAGACCTCCGTCTGAGTTAAAGGATGAAGATTATAAACAATTTTACAGAGAGTTATATCCATACCAATTTGAAGAACCATTATTTCATATTCATCTTAATGTTGATTATCCATTTAATCTAACAGGGATATTATATTTTCCTAAAATATCTAATGATCTTAATCTTCAAAAAGATAGAATACAACTTTATCAGAATCAGGTATTTGTTACAGATAACGTAGAAGGAATTGTACCTGAATTTTTAGGACTATTAAAAGGAGTTATAGACTCCCCAGATATTCCTCTTAACGTATCTAGAAGTTATCTTCAATCAGATTCTTCAGTTAAAAAAATAACCAATTATATTACAAGAAAAGTTGCAGACAAGTTAAGCTCAATATTCAAAAATGAAAGGGAAAATCTTGAAAGCAAATGGAATGACATCAAAGTTGTAATTGAATATGGAATGCTTACAGAAGATAAATTTTATGAAAAGGCTGAATCCTTTAATTTATATCCTTCAGTTGATGAAAAGTATTACACATATCAGGAGTTAGAGGATAAAACCAAAGATTTACAGACTGATAAAGATGGAAACCTAATCATTCTATATGCACAGAATAAAGATGAACAGTACACCTACATTGAATCTGCAAAGGAGAAAGGCTATGAAGTTTTATTGTTAGATTCACCTATCATACCCCATCTGATTCAGAAACTTGAATCTAAAAAAGAAAAACTCAAGTTCTCAAGAGTTGATTCTGATACATTAGAAAATCTTATTAAAAAGGATGATCAAATAATCTCAAAATTGTCAGATGAAGAAAAAGAAAAGTTAAAACCAATGATTGAGAATGCAGTTTCTGATGATAAATATACAGTTCAACTTGAGCCTTTAGACAGTAAGTCTTTACCTTTTATGCTTGCTCAACCAGAGTTTATGAGAAGAATGAAGGAGATGCAACAGACGGGTGGCGGAGGAATGGGAAGTATGCCAGACATGTTCTCTTTAATTGTGAATACTAACCATGAATTAGTGAGTAAAATATTAAATACAAGGACAGAGAAAAAAAGAAATAGTCTAATAAAACAGTCTGTAGATCTTGCTAAACTTTCTCAAAATACTCTAACTGGTAAGGAACTCACTGAATTTATAAACAGAAGTATAGATCTAATCAAATAAATAATTAAGGATTTTAGCTAGTCTAATTCCGCCAATTAACAGTAGATCTTTTACAGTTCCAAAATTTTTGTATTGGTATTCATAACCTAGTTTATCATCAATAGATACATCACCATATATCTTGTTAGTGTATTCATGAATCTCATCTACCCAATTCAGGACATCACCTCTTTTAAAATCATTAGCTTCTTCTGCAGATATTAAGAGATCTGGATTTGGAAGATTTAATGCTAGCTCACTATAGCTCATGTTATGACTATTAATCATTTCAGAGTCCCATACCCTATGAAGATTTGAATTTCTTCCAAACCATTTTACATATATTCTATTGGCGCCTCTATCCTGATACCTTCCAATATGTAACGGCTGATGAAGATCACCAATGAAATGAACAAGTAATTTTAAATAGAATGATTTGTCTGTATTAGATACTGAGTCGCTCTCTAAGATATCAATACATTTATTTATAGCAATAAAAACATCTCCCCTCTCTGAAGGAGTAATTTCTTCATATTCATCATCCAATTCCATATTTAAAAAATGCCAATTATAATACTTATCATATCTACTATCAGACTTTATATCATCAGCATGGGTTGAGGCATTTACAAGGGTTTCTCCATTAAGTATCTTGTTAATTTCTAATCTCGCATTATCAGTTAAATAATTACTTGCAACTTCTGCTATTACTCTATGGCCAGTAGACCCCCAATTTATGCTTGAGAAGATACCAATAATAATAAAAATTGTGAGTCTCATTTATTTTTGCCTAATTTAAATCAAATATAATACTCTAATAAAGATTATCTTATTTAGCCATAAAATATTAATTTTAGATTATAAAAAACTCATTGAAAAATTACCTTAATTTAGACCAATAAATTTAAAGCTTACATACTGGATAAATATTTAATATGAAAAAAATAATAATTCTAATCATAACAACGCTTATAATTTCTTGTAATTCAAATCAAAAAAACATGAATATTTCAGGAAATATTGATGGTTTGAAAAAAGGGGTGTTGTATCTCCAAACAGAAAAAGACTCTTTGGTGGTTAACTTAGATTCAGTTTATTTAAGAGGAGGGGGTAATTATAAATTGAGTACAAATATTGAAGAACCTGACATTTATTATCTATACCTTGATAAGGAAGACGGTGACTCATTAAATGATATTATTGCGTTTTTTGGAAATAAAGGTGAAATAGAAATTAACACAAGACTTACTACTTTTGACTCTAGTTATGAAATTTCAGGATCAAGAAATAGTGATCTATTTCAAGAGTATAATTCCATAATGAGACAATACAATTCAAAAAATCTTGATTTACTTGAAATATTTTATAACTCACAAATTGAAAATAATCAAAAAAAAATAGATTCAGTTAACTTGGAATTAGAAAAATTAATTAGAAAAAAATATTTATATACTTTAAACTTTTCGATAACGAATGCAAATAATGAAATATCACCGTATATAACAGTAAGTCAAATACCTGACGCAAATATTGATTTACTCAAAATGATTTACGATACTCTACCATACAACATAAAAGATTCTAAATACGGAAAAATTTTAAAAGAAATTACAATTAATTAACCACTATACTCTACAAAGTTTCTAGGTGTTTCGTATAGAGCAATTTTTAATTCATAATTATCATCAAAATGAGGAATAAGTCTATTATAAATTAAAACAGCAATGTTCTCAGCAGAAGGATTTGATGATTTGAAGTCATCGATATCCAGATTTAGGTTTTTATGATCCAGATAATCTTCAACTTCCTTTTTGATGATATTTTTAAGTTTACCAAGATCATATACGTATCCAGTTTCTTTATTAATCTCACCTGTTAAGCTAACTATTAACTCATAATTATGGCCATGATAATTTTCATTAGCACATTTACCAAAGACTTCTTTGTTTTTTGCATCACTCCAATCAGGTCTGAACAATTTGTGAGCTGCATTAAAGTGTGCTTTTCTACTTACAGTTACTTTCATTTCTTTAAATAATTATAAAAATACTCAAAAGCTATTTTAAACCAAACTGTGTAATTATCTTCATTTTTGATAATATCATTATTTAGTATTTCCATATCAACCCATTTAAAATCTTCAGCTTCATTTTTATTTAATATAGGATCGTTATCAAAAACACCATAAAAAACATGATCAAATTCATGTTCAGTTAATTGATTGTCAAGTTCAGCTTTATAAATAAAGTCATAGACTTTTCTTAAACTTGTTTTTATACCCATCTCTTCATCAAGCCTTCTATTAGCTGCATCTAAGATATCTTCACCTTCTCTTGGATGACTACAACATGTATTTGTCCATAATCCGCCAGAGTGATATTTTGAAGAAGCTCTTTTTTGAAGTAGTAGCTCATATTTAGAATTAAAAATAAAAATTGAAAAGGCTCTATGTAAAACACCCTTCTTATGAGCCTCAAGCTTTGGCATTAACCCTACTTGTTTGTCATTTTTATCTACAAGAATTACCTTTTCCACTGACATTGAGTTAAATTAATAATTTAGCTCTTCTTCCTCTTTATTGATTAGTAGGCTATTGTACTCATCTTTAGGGCCAACAATGATATCATCATATTTTCTCATTCCTGTTCCTGCAGGAATTCTATGACCAACAATCACATTCTCTTTTAAACCTTCTAGCATATCATTTTTTCCGTTAACCGCAGCTTCATTTAAAACTTTCGTTGTCTCCTGGAAAGATGCTGCTGAAATAAATGATTTTGTTTGAAGCGCAGCTCTTGTAATACCTTGAAGCTGAGTTGAAGCTGTTGCAGGTTTTGCATCTCTAGCATCAACTAGCTTTTTATCATCTCTTTTTAACAATGAGTTTTCGTCTCTCAAATTCCTAGCAGAAACAAGTTGTCCGACTTTTAAGTTTTCACTATCCCCTGAATCCTCAACAACTTTCATCCCATAAAGTTTATCATTTTGAGCAATAAACTCGTCCTTGTAAGTGAGTTGATCCTCAAGGAATAGAGTATCTCCAGTGTCAATAATTTTAACTTTTCTCATCATTTGTCTTACTACCACCTCAAAATGTTTGTCATTTATTTTAACACCCTGAAGCCTGTAAACCTCTTGGACTTCATTAACAAGATACTGCTGAACAGCAGAAGGGCCTTTTATGTTTAAGATATCTTTTGGTGTAATTGAACCATCTGATAATGGCATACCTGCTTTAATAAAGTCATTTTCTTGAACAAGAATCTGATTTGACAGTTTAACTAAATATTTTTTAATATCACCAAACTTAGATTCAACAATGATTTCTCTATTTCCTCTTTTAATCTTTCCGAAGGATACAACTCCATCAATTTCAGAAACAACAGCTGGATTAGAGGGGTTTCTTGCTTCAAATAATTCAGTTACCCTGGGTAAACCACCAGTTATATCACCTGATTTAGCTGATTTTCTTGGAATTTTAACCAGAATTTTACCCTTTTCAATTGATTCGTCCTCATCAACCATAATATGTGCCCCTACAGGTAAGTTATATGATCTAAGAGTTACCCCTTTTTTATCTTGAATAAGAAGTGTTGGGATAAGTTTTTTATCTCTTGAATCTGTAATAACTTTTTCTTTAAACCCTGTTTGTTCATCAATCTCAACTTGATAAGTTTTACCAACTTCAATATTTTCATAAACAATTTTTCCTGAAAATTCAGAGACAATCACACCATTGAAAGGATCCCAATTACATATGATATCACCTTTCGATAACTTTTGTCCATTTTTAATATTTAGATATGAACCATAAGGTATGTTATTAGTACTTAAAACATTTTTTGTTTTAGAGTCTAAAATCTTAATTTCTGTAGTTCTAGATATAACAATATTTGAAGAATTACCTTCACTATCTTTAGTTTTGACAACTTTTAAGTCTTCAATCTCAGCAACACCATCAAATCTTGATATTAAAGAGTTCTCCTCAGAAATATTTCCAGCTACACCACCAACGTGGAATGTTCTCAGAGTTAATTGAGTTCCTGGCTCACCGATAGACTGAGCAGCAACAACACCGACAGCTTCTCCAATTTGAATAGACTTACCAGTTGCAAGATTTCTTCCATAACAACTAGCACAAATTCCCTTTTTAGTTTCACATGTTAATGCAGATCTAACTTCGACAGATGTAATAAGAGTGTTTTCAATTTTACTTACAGTGTCTTCATCAATTAATTTACCACCTTCAATTATCACTTCATTAGTTGAAGGATCAATTATATCATTTAGTGCAACTCTACCTAAAATTCTCTCACCAAGAGTCTCGACAATTTCCTCATTTTTTTTGAGTGCAGTCACCTCAATTCCTCTAAGGGTTCCACAATCAAACTCATTAACAACAACATCTTGTGAAACATCATGTAATCTTCGAGTCAGATATCCTGCATCAGCAGTTTTTAGTGCAGTATCGGCTAACCCCTTCCTTGCTCCGTGTGTAGAAATGAAGTATTCTAAAATAGAGAGACCTTCCTTAAAGTTTGACAGTATAGGATTTTCAATAATCTCACCACCACCAACATTAGATTTTTTTGGCTTAGCCATTAAACCCCTCATCCCAGTTAACTGTCTTATTTGTTCTTTTGAACCTCTAGCTCCTGAGTCAAGCATCATATAAACTGAGTTGAATCCTTGCTGGTCTTCGCTAATTTGTTTCATAGCAAGCTCAGTAAGTGTTGCATTAGCAGATGTCCAAACATCAATAACCTGATTATATCTTTCATTGTTAGTGATAAGACCCATATTATAGTTACCAATAATTCCATCAACCTGATTATTTGCATCATCTATAAGATGTTGTTTCTGCTCAGGTATAATAATATCACCTAAACTAAACGATAATCCACCTCTAAATGCAAATGTATATCCCAAATCCTTAATTTTATCTAAGAATTCTGCAGTTTCAGGGACAGATGTAACATGTAGAATTTGTCCAATAATTTCTCTAAGGTTCTTCTTTGTAAGAACTTCATTAAAAAATCCTGCTCTTTCTGGAACCACTTCATTAAAGAAAATTCTTCCTGGTGTAGTCTCTATAATTTCATAGGAATCATCAGATTTTAAAGTCTTGATCTTACATTTAATTAAAGCATTTAAATCTACAATTTTTTCATTGTATGCCATGTTTACCTCTTCAGGAGAATAGAAAGTCAGTCCTTCACCCTTTAATTTAAGTGATTCAGAGGATTTTCTTGATTTTGTCATATAGTAAAGACCCAAGACCATATCCTGGGAAGGAACTGTAATTGGAGAACCATTTGCTGGATTTAATATGTTATGTGAGCCAAGCATTAAAAGCTGAGCCTCTAATATAGCTTCTGGACCCAATGGAAGGTGAACAGCCATCTGATCACCATCAAAGTCAGCATTAAATGCAGTACATGTTAGTGGATGCAGTTGAATAGCTTTCCCTTCAATAAGTTTCGGCTGAAACGCTTGTATACCAAGTCTGTGAAGAGTAGGAGCCCTATTAAGTAAGACAGGGTGACCTTTTAACACATTCTCTAGTATATCCCAAACAACAGGTTCTCTTCTATCGATAATTTTTTTCGCAGACTTAACTGTTTTGACTATACCCCTTTCGATAAGTTTTCTAATTATAAAAGGTTTATATAACTCTGCTGCCATATCTTTAGGCAACCCACATTCGTATAATTTTAATTCTGGGCCAACCACAATTACTGATCTAGCTGAGTAATCCACCCTCTTTCCTAGAAGGTTTTGTCTAAAACGTCCTTGTTTTCCTTTTAATGAGTCAGATAATGATTTTAGTGGTCTGTTGGATTCTGTTTTAACTGCTGAAGATTTTCTTGTATTGTCAAATAAGGAATCTACAGACTCTTGAAGCATCCTTTTTTCATTTCTTAATATTACTTCTGGAGCTTTAATTTCAACTAACCTCTTTAACCTATTATTTCTAATAATTACTCTTCTGTAAAGATCATTAAGGTCAGAAGTAGCAAACCTTCCTCCATCAAGCGGAACAAGAGGTCGTAATTCAGGAGGAATAACAGGAATTACCTTAACTACCATCCATTCTGGAAGGTTTTCCTTTCTTTCATTCCCCTCTCTGAAAGACTCAACAACCTGAAGTCTTTTAAGAGCTTCAGTTTTTCTTTGCTTTGAAGTTTCATTATTTGCTTTGTGTCTCAGCTCATATGAAAGCTCTTCTAAATCAATTCTGGAAAGCAATTCAATCAGACATTCAGCTCCCATTTTGGCTATAAATTTCCTCTCATCAGAATCATCTAAAAACTGATTGTCAGGAGGGAGAGACTCCATTATTGTTAGATACTCTTCCTCTGTTAAAAAGTCCATCTTATTAACAGGTTCACCCTCAGCATTATTTGCCTCTCCAGGTTGAATGACAACATATCTCTCATAATAGATAATCATGTCGAGCTTCTTAGAGGGGAGACCTAAGAGGTATCCTATTTTATTTGGTAAAGATTTAAAATACCAGATATGAGCAACCGGCACAACAAGATTAATATGACCGACTCTATCTCTTCTTACTTTCTTTTCTGTTACCTCAACACCGCATCTATCACAAACTATACCTTTGTATCTAATTCTTTTATATTTTCCACACGCACACTCATAATCTTTCACAGGTCCAAATATTCTCTCGCAAAACAAACCATCTCTTTCAGGTTTATGAGTTCTATAATTTATTGTTTCAGGCTTTAGAACCTCTCCTCTGGAATTACCAAGGATAACTTCTGGTGATGATAGACCGATTGAAATCGTATTAAACTTCTTTTGTGTCAATAATTCGTTATTTTTTGCCATTTTTTTTATTTATTTTTCTTCTAATCTAATATCTAAACCAAGACCTTTTAATTCATGCATTAAAACATTGAATGATTCAGGTAGCCCAGCTTCAGGAAGATTTTCACCTTTAACAATTGATTCATATGCTTTTGCCCTACCTATAACATCATCTGACTTTATAGTTAAAATTTCTTGAAGCGCACTTGATGCTCCATATGCTTCAAGAGCCCAAACTTCCATCTCACCAAATCTTTGACCACCAAATTGAGCCTTACCTCCAAGAGGTTGCTGAGTAATTAAACTATATGGACCAATAGATCTAGAATGCATTTTATCATCAACCATATGCCCAAGTTTTAACATATATATCACTCCTACAGTTGCAGCTTGATCAAATTTTTCTCCAGTACCACCATCATAAAGATGAGTGTGCCCAAACCTAGGCACGCCTGCTTTATCAGTAAGCTCATTTATTTCATCAAGTGTAGCTCCATCAAAAATAGGTGTTGAAAACTTTCTACCAAGTTCCTTCCCTGCCCATCCAAGAACAGTTTCATAGATTTGTCCAATATTCATTCTAGATGGAACACCTAAGGGATTTAAAACAATATCTACTGGTGTTCCATCTTCAAGGAAAGGCATATCTTCTTGTCTAACAATTCTCGCAACAATACCCTTATTACCATGTCTACCAGCCATCTTATCACCAACTTTAAGTTTCCTTTTCTTTGCAATGTAAACCTTAGCAAGTTTTTTGATTCCAGGAGGAAGTTCATCTCCTACACTAATTGTGAATTTATCTCTTCTAAGAGAACCTTGAATATCATTTTCTTGTATTCTATAATTGTGAAGAAGAGTTGATATAGTAGCATTTAAATCATCCGATGTAGTCCATACTCCCTTAGTAAGATGAGTGTAATCCTCAACATTTGATAACATCTTATTAGAGAATTTTTTTCCTTTTATTAAAACTTCATCACCAAGATCATTAAAAACTCCTTGACAAGTCTTCCCACTAACAACTGATGAGAGTTTATCAACAAGTTTTAGCCTTAAATCCTCAAGAATTTTATCATATTTAATTTCTAGCAACTCTAAATCAACTTTATCCTGAGACCTCCTTCTTTTATCTTTGAATGATCTAACAAATAATTTCTTGTCAATAACAATTCCATTGAGAGATGGAGGAGCTTTAAGTGAGGCATCTTTTACATCTCCTGCCTTGTCACCAAATATTGCTCTAAGTAATTTTTCTTCAGGTGTTGGATCTGATTCTCCTTTAGGAGTTATTTTACCGATAAGAATATCACCTGCTGTTACATCAGCTCCTACTCTTATCATACCATTTTCATCAAGCTCTTTTGTAGCTTCTTCACTAACATTTGGAATATCATCAGTCAGCTCCTCGGTGCCTAACTTAGTATCTCTAACATCCAGAGAATATTCGTCTATATGTATTGAAGTAAAGATATCTTCCCTAACAACTTTCTCTGATATAACAATAGCATCCTCAAAGTTATAGCCTTTCCAAGGCATAAAGGCAACTTTAAGATTTCTTCCAAGAGCAAGTTCACCATTTTGAGTTGCATAACCCTCGCATAGGACTTGACCTTTTACTACTTGATCACCTTTACTTACAATTGGCTTTAAATTTATACATGAACCTTGATTTGTTTTTTGGAATTTAATAAGATTATAAACTTTAGTATCATCATCAAAGCTCAGTAACTTTTCATTACTAGAGAGTTTATATTTAATTATAATTTTATTGGCATCAACATAATCAACCACACCATCTCTTTCAGCATTAATTAGCACTCTTGAATCAGTAGCTACTGATTTCTCCAAACCGGTCCCAACAATAGGAGACTCGGGTTTAAGCAGAGGTACAGCTTGACGCATCATATTTGATCCCATTAATGCACGGTTAGCATCATCATGTTCTAAGAAAGGAATTAATGAAGCAGAAATTGATGCGATTTGATTTGGAGCTACATCAGTATAATTGATATTGTCTGGAGTCACAACAGGAAAGTCTGCTTGATCTCTTGCAATAACTTTTTCAGCTTTTATTTTACCAGAATTATCATAATTAATATTAGCTTGGGCAATTAATTTATTCTCTTCTTCTTCTGCAGATAAATAAGTTATATTTTTGAGATCAATTTTTCCATTTTTTACCTGTCTATATGGTGTTTCAATAAATCCAAGATTATTTACTCTTGCAAATACAGATAAAGATGAAATAAGACCAATGTTTGGTCCTTCAGGAGTTTCAATTGGACATAGTCTTCCATAATGAGTGTAATGAACATCTCTTACCTCAAATCCTGCTCTTTCTCTTGATAAACCTCCAGGTCCAAGAGCAGAAAGTCTTCTTTTGTGTGTAATCTCAGCAAGTGGATTTGTTTGGTCCATAAACTGAGAAAGTTGATTTGTACCAAAAAAAGTATTAATTACAGAAGATAAAGTTTTAGCATTAATAAGATCAATTGGAGTGAACACTTCATTATCTCTAACATTCATTCTTTCCCTAATAGTTCTTGCCATCCTTGCAAGCCCAACACCAAATTGAGATGAAAGTTGTTCACCCACAGTTCTAACTCTTCTATTTGAGAGGTGATCAATATCATCAATTTCAGCTTTAGAATTTATTAACTCAATGAGATATTTTATAATGGTAGTAATATCTAGCCTTGTTAAAGTCCTTTCTTCCATATCAACATCAAGGTTTAACTTTTTATTCATTCTGTATCTTCCTACTTCTCCAAGATTATATCTTTGATCAGAGAAAAATAATTTATCTATTATACCTCTTGCAGTTTCTTCATCTGGTGGCTCCGCATTTCTTAATTGCCTGTATATGTATTCAACAGCTTCTTTTTCAGTATTAGTTTGATCTTTTTGAAGGGTGTTATAAATAATAGCATAATCTGAATTTTGAGCATCTTCTTTGTGAATTAAAATGGTCTTAACATCTGCATCCATTATTTGATCAATATGATCTTTTTCTATTACTGTATCTCTGTCAATTATAATTTCATTTCTTTCAATTGAGATAACTTCTCCAGTGTCCTCATCAACGAAATCTTCATGCCATGTTCTTAAAACTCTAGCAGCTAATTTTCTGTTTAGTGCTTTTTTTAGACCTGATTTTGTTACTTTTATTTCTTCAGCAAGATCAAAAATTTCTAGTATTTCCTTATCACCTTGATACCCAATAGCTCTAAATAAAGTAGTAACAGGTAATTTCTTCTTTCTATCAATATATGCATACATTACACTGTTAATATCAGTAGCAAATTCAATCCAAGAGCCTTTAAAAGGTATTACTCTTGCAGAGTAAAGTTTAGTTCCGTTAGCATGGAAAGATTGTCCAAAAAATACACCTGGAGATCTATGAAGTTGAGAGACTACAACTCTTTCAGCACCATTAATAATAAAAGTTCCACTTGGAGTCATGTAAGGAATAGAGCCCAAGAAGACATCTTGAACTATAGTCTCAAAATCTTCATGTTCAGCATCAGTACAATAAAGTTTTAGTCTTGCCTTCAGTGGAACAGAATAACTTAAACCTCTTTGAATACACTCATGCATTGAGTATCTTGGTGGATCAACAAAATAATCTAAAAACTCTAGTACAAACTGATTTCTAGCATCAGTTATAGGAAAGTTTTCTTTAAATGTGTTAAATAAACCCTCTTCTACTCTTTCATCAGACTTTGTCTCGAGTTGGAAGAAATCTTGAAATGATTTAATCTGTATATCTAAAAAATCAGTTTCAACATTTACAGTTTTAGTGTTAGAAAAATTTGTTCTAAATTTATTATTAGTCATATTTTAGAGTTTTATTCAAACAAGCATAGGCCTTTAGATAAAATTTCTAAAAGCCTAAAAATGAAGTTATTTTAAATTACTTAAGTTCAACCTCAGCTCCAGCTTCTTCAAGTGATTTCTTTAGTCCTTCAGCATCGTCTTTTGATACTGCTTCCTTAATTGAACTAGGAGTATTATCAACAAGATCTTTAGCTTCTTTAAGCCCTAATCCGGTTAACTCCTTGACCAATTTAACTACTGCAAGTTTTGAGCCTCCAGCTGATTTTAAAACAACATCAAATTCTGATTTTGCTTCAGCTGCGTCATCTCCACCTGCACCAGGACCTGCTGCTACCGCCACTGCTGCTGCTGCTGCAGGTTCGATACCATATTCATCTTTAAGAATATCAGCTAATTCGTTAACTTCTTTAACCGTTAAACCAACTAACTGTTCCGCGACTTTTTTTAGATCTGCCATTATTAGAGTTTTTAATTATTAATTATTATTATACTTAACTTTTATTCAGATTCATCTTTTGATTCATCCTCAGAGGTTTGTTCCTCTGCGTTATTTTTTTCATCTTCAGCTTCTGCCTCCTCTGCTTTTGCCTCCTCTGAAGGTTTATCACTTAGTGTCTTGACAAGCCCAGCAATTTTTCCGCTACTAGATTTTAATGCAGAAATAATATTCTTGGCTGGGGATTGAAGAATTGATATAATCTCTCCTATAACTTCTTCTTTTGATTTTAATTTAAATAATGCTTCTATATGTTCATCTCCGATATAAATCGCCTCATCAACAAATGCTCCTTTTAATATAGGTTTGTCACCATCCTTTCTAAATTTCTTGATAACTTTTGCAGGACTATTGCCTACATCAGAAAGCATTATTGTTGTATTACCTTTTAATAAATCTTTAAGTTCTCCAAAATCACTTTCAGAATCACTCATAGCTCTTTCAAGGAAAGTATTCTTAACAACTGAAAGTTTTACATTAGAATTAAAACACTCTTTCCTAAGCTTACTTGTTTGAACAGAATCAAGACCTGCAATGTCTGTCAAATAGATTGACTTGTAATCAGCAAGTTGATATTTTAAATCCTTTACAAGTTTAACTTTTTCTTCTTTGTTCATCTTTAATTATTCAAATTTTGATTCGATAGCAATACCCGGACTCATTGTACTTGACATAGATATACTTTTAATGTATTCACCTTTTGCTCCTGAGGGCTTAAGCTTAACTATTGTGTTTAGCAATTCATTAGCATTGTCTTTAATCTTGTCAGCAGTGAAAGAAACTTTACCAATAGAAGCATGGATAATTCCAGATTTGTCTACTTTGAAATCAATTTTACCTCCTTTAATATCTGAAACTGCTTTTGATATGTCCATAGTTACAGTACCTGTTTTTGGGTTAGGCATCAATCCTCTAGGGCCTAAAACTTTACCAAGCGGACCTAACTTACCCATAATACTAGGCATAGTAACAATAACATCAACATCTACCCATCCTTTTTTTATTTTATCAATGTAATCATCAAGTCCAACAAGATCAGCACCAGCTTTTTTTGCTTCATCTTCTTTATCAGGTGTCACTAAAGCTAAAAGTTTCAATGATTTACCTGTTCCGTGCGGAAGAGAAACTACTCCTCTAACCATCTCATTAGCTTTTTTTGGGTCAACACCAAGTCTAACAGCCAAGTCAACAGATGAATCAAATTTTGTGGTTGTTATTTCTTTGACTAAAGAAGAAGCCTCTGCTAATGTATATGACTTTTCAGAGTCTATCTTTTCAATAGAAGATTTTCTATTTTTTGATAATTTTACCATATCTATTTAATTGGTGGTTCACCTCCATTTACTTTAATTCCCATTGACCTTGCTGTTCCAGCCACCATTTTCATAGCAGATTCAACAGTGAAGGCATTTAAATCAACCATCTTGTCTTCAGCAATACTTTTTACTTGATCCCAAGATACAGTGGCTACCTTTTCTCTATTAGGTTCACCTGAACCTTTCTTCTTTTTAGCTGCTTCTAATAATTGAACAGCTGCAGGTGGAGTTTTGATAATAAAATCAAAACTCTTATCCTTAAAGACACTTATAACAACAGGCAAAACCTTACCTGGCTTATCTTGACTTCTAGAATTAAATTGTTTACAAAATTCCATAATATTAACTCCAGCTGCACCAAGTGCAGGGCCTACAGGTGGAGAAGGGTTAGCTGCTCCTCCTCTAATTTGTAATTTTAATACTTTATCTACTTCCTTTGCCATATTTATAATTTTTCAACTTGCATGTAACTTAATTCTAGAGGAGTTTTTCTACCAAATATTTTAACCATTACTTCAAGTTTTCTTTTTTCTTCGTTGACGTTGTCAATTGAACCAGTAAAACCGTTAAAAGGACCATCAATAACTTTAACATTCTCACCTATTGTAAAAGGAATATTAATTTGTTCACCTGAGATAGCTAATTCATCAACTTTTCCTAACATTCTATTTACTTCTGTCTGTCTCAGAGGAATAGGCTCACCGCCTTTAGTTTCTCCTAGAAAACCTAAAACATTAGAGACTGACTTAATAACATGTAAAATTTCTCCAGAGATATCTGCTTTCATCATTATATATCCAGGAAAATAAGTTTTTTCTTTTGAAATCTTTTTTCCTTTTCTAATTTGAACTACTTTTTCAGTAGGGACTAACATTTCTTCAATTTGTTTATCAAGTGAAACTCTTGAAACTTCAGTCATGATATAGTCCTTTATCTTAACTTCTTGACCCGTTACGACTCTAATTACATACCATTTTTTTTCTACTACTTCCACCATCTATCCTATTAAATTAAAATAAAGTTTAACTACTCTTGAGAGAACTGAGTCAGCTCCCCATATAACTAAAGAGAAGATGACTGAAAATACTATCACTAAAGCAGATAGGTTTAACAATTCTGAACGGGGTGTCCATTTGACATTATCCCTCAGTTCTGTTACAGATTCCTTTATAAAGTTTATAATCGACATCATCTTTATTTGTGCACGGGTTGAGAGACTCGAACTCCCGACACCTGGTTTTGGAGACCAGTGCTCTACCAACTGAGCTAAACCCGTTTATATTTTACACAAAAGGCATCAAGCGAATTTGCAAGACACCCTTAGAGTTAATTAAACTTTGTTTATTAATCTAAAAGTTCAGTCACCTGACCTGCACCGACAGTTCTACCACCTTCACGGATTGCAAATCTTAAACCAACATTTAGCGCTATGGGTGATATTAACTCAACCTCAATAGTTAAGTTATCACCTGGCATCACCATCTCTACACCACTTGGAAGCACAATATTACCTGTAACATCTGTAGTTCTTACATAGAACTGAGGGCGATAATTGTTGTGGAATGGAGTATGACGACCACCTTCTTCTTTTTTCAAAATATACACCTCAGCCTTAAATTTAGCATGAGGAGTAACTGAGCCTGGCTTACAAATAACCATACCTCTTGAAATATCAGTTTTTTCGATTCCTCTCAAAAGGATACCAGCATTATCACCAGCCTCTCCTTTGTCAAGAATTTTTCTAAACATCTCAATACCTGTTATTGTTGATTTAAGCTTTTCAGCTCCCATTCCAATAATATCCACTTCATCACCAGAATTCGCAATACCAGTTTCAATTCTACCTGTAGCAACAGTTCCTCTACCAGTTATTGAGAATACGTCTTCTACAGGCATTAAAAAGTCTTTATCAACTTCTCTTTTAGGTAGCTCAATGTAGCTATCAACACCTTCCATAAGCTTCATAACACTGTCAACCCATTTCTGTTCACCATTCAAAGCACCTAGCGCAGAACCGAGAACTACAGGAGTATTATCTCCATCATAATCATAAAAAGATAGAAGATCTCTAACTTCCATTTCAACTAATTCTAAAAGCTCAGCATCATCAACCATGTCAGCTTTATTTAAAAAGGCAACTATTCTTGGAATACCAACTTGTCTTCCTAATAATATGTGCTCTCTAGTCTGTGGCATGGGTCCATCAGTTGCGGCAACAACTAATATAGCACCATCCATTTGAGCAGCACCAGTAACCATGTTTTTTACGTAATCAGCGTGTCCTGGACAATCTACATGAGCGTAGTGACGATTAGCCGTTTGATATTCAACATGAGATGTGTTAATTGTAATACCACGTTCTTTTTCTTCAGGTGCATTATCAATTGAATCAAAGCTTCTAGCTTCTGAGAATCCAGCGTCTGCTAGAACTTTAGTAATTGCAGCTGTAAGGGTAGTTTTGCCGTGATCAACGTGACCGATTGTACCAATGTTTAGGTGAGGTTTCGACCTATCAAAATTTTCTTTAGCCATAACAGTATATTTTTCTTTTTTTTACGAGCTGCAAATTTATAATTTTTTTCTAAAAAAATAAGCTATTTATCTTTTTTTTTTCATTGTTTAAAAAAATTGCTTTTTTTCTATGTTTACCATATCTTCAAAGAATTATGAAAAGAAGAAAATTTATAAATAATTTATTGTTTGGATCAGCAGGATTATCATCATTAAACCTTGCATATTCAAATTTTAGAGACTATGTAAGTTTTCCATATAAACTATCATTAGCACAGTGGTCATTTAATAGATATATTTTTAGCGGTAATTATAATCCCTATTCATTTGCAAAATCTGCTTATGAGCTAGGATTTGAAGGTCTAGAATATTTAGCTGTTGCCTACAAAAATGACTTATTTAATTCAAGTTTAAGTAAAAAGAAATTTGGTTTAAAAGAGGTTAAAGAGATTGCCTCCAAATCACTTTCTAGATCTAACGAATTTGGTCTTAAAAATTTATTAATTATGGTTGATGGTGAGGGTAACCTTGCAAATAAGGATAGAAAATTTAATGATCTTTCTGTTGATAATCATAAAATTTGGATTGATTGTGCCCATGAAATGGGTTGTCATTCAGTGAGGGTAAATCTCGATAGCGATGGTTCATTTGAAGACTGGAAAAATAATTCTATAATTAGTTTAAATAAATTATGTGAATACGCCAAGCCCTTAAACTTAAATATAATAATAGAAAATCATTCTACATTTTCAAATAATGGGTTGAGTTATGCAGCAAATGCGGATTATATTATAGAAGTAATTGAAAATATTGATTTTAAAAATATTGGAACATTACCTGACTTTGGAAACTTTTGTCTAAAATTTGGTACTAAAAATAGTATTTCAACAGTAATTGAGGGATTAGATTCAAATGAAGTGAAAATTCCATCATATTATGATAATTGTAAACTTAGATATAATATGTATGAAGGAATAAGAAAACTGCTTCCATACGCAAAAGGTTTAAGTGCAAAAACACATGGTTTTGATGAAAATGGCAATGATATCAACATTAATTTCGTAAAAATGTTACAAATAGTAAAAGATTTTGGTTATTCAGGTTTTGTAGGTGTCGAACAAGAGGTATATGGACTTGATCCAATTGAAGCAATACAATTAACAAAAAATCTTATATTTAAATCTTGGAATAAATTATCATGAAAATTATAAATAGGATATTAACTGTTGTTGTTTCTTTAACAGTCATAAATGTTTGGCTATTTAGATCCAACAGGTCAACATCTTACAGAGGCGGTGATGCAGCTAGTCTTCTGGAAGAATTTCAAGTTTATGGACTTGAAGATTATTTTTTAATTATTGGAATTATTAAAGTTTCTCTTGCAATTATGCTTCTTTTGAGTTTATATTTTAAGAAACTGAGCTTTTTCGCCTCTTCAGGTATTGGCATTATGATGCTTGTTGCGGTTTATATGCATATTAATGTAGGTGATGAACTCATTAAATCTATGCCCGCATCAGTAATGCTAGCAAGTTGTCTAATTATAGCATATTCTTCAAAAAAATCTGTTAAATGATTTTACAGCAATTGTGAGATATAATATATTTGGGCAAATCAATAAATTATAGAAAATGGAAATAAGAAGTATTCAAAAATTTAATTTAATTAACTCAATTGCACTTATCTCAATGTCAGCTTGGGGGTATATTGACACTAATTCATTCACAGCTCTAATTCCCGCTTTTTTTGGAGTTATATTACTTCTTCTTGGAACAATGCTCACAAATGAAAAGCTTGTAAAATTATCTGCTCACTTAGTAGTCTTATTTACTTTATTAATTTTGCTGGCATTAATTATACAAGTCCTGCCAGGTGTTGTTGAAAGAGGAGGGGTTGGATTAATCAGAGTTATATTAATGATCTCAACTTCAGCAATTGCAATGATTATTTTTATCAAAAGTTTTATAAAAAACAGAAAGTCAAAATAATTGATTTTTCGTAACTTCTAGTTATGAAAAAAATCGATAAGTCATACTTTCAAAAGAAAATAAATAAACTTAACAAAAAGATTCATAGAGCTGAAACTCAACAAGAAGAAAATAAAGTTTGGTGGAGAAAATTAAAACTTTATAAACTTAAGAAAAGACTTAATAATAGTTATTCATAAAATGAAAAAAATAATTTTCTTAGCATTTTGTCTAACTATCTATTCATGTAGCACAATCAAATTTACAAATGACTTTTTAAATTTAAATTATAAAGAATTTAAATTTGAAATTACAGACTCTCAAAGTAAAAATTGGCATAACCTAGATCTAGAAAAAGACTCAATTCCAGGTATGAGTGTTGAAAGAGCATATCAAGAACTTTTGAGTGATCTTGAAGCCAAAAAAGTAGTTGTGGCTGTTATAGATGCTGGCATAGATATTAATCATGAAGATCTTAAAGATTACATTTGGGTAAATGAAAATGAAATACCAGATAATCAAATTGACGATGACAAAAATGGGTATGTGGATGATATTAATGGATGGAATTTTCTTGGTAAATCCTATAATGAAACATTAGAAATGTCTAGATTAATCAGAGATGAAAAGACTGATAATCCCTATTATGCTGATGCATTAAAAACTATAGAGGATAAACTTAGCGAAGCAAAACAAGATTTAAAGTTTTATCAACCTATCCTTGAAAATTATAAAATTGCAACTAACATAATAAAAAAACATCTTAATGTTGAGTCTTTTGAAATTAATGAAATTCAAGATTTAGATCCAGAAGATGAATTTGTACAAAGAGCAAAAGCTTTTTTAACATATTCTGAATCAGTTGATTTGGATCTTAAACGTTTAGAGGGACTAGTAAGACAGTTCTCAGATCACATTAATTATCATTACAATATAAATTTTAACGGCAGAGAGATTGTGGGGGATGATGTATATAATTTAGATGACAATATATATGGAGATTCCGAAGTTATTCACTCAAAAGAGTCAGAGAGTCACGGGACTCATGTATCTGGGATTATTGGTGCTAACAGAAATAATAACCTGGGCATGAAAGGTGTGAATAATAATATTGAATTAATGGCTATTAGAGCTGTGCCAAATGGTGATGAATATGATAAAGATATATCACTAGCTATTAGATATGCTGTTGATAATGGTGCAAAAGTTATTAACATGAGTTTTGGTAAATCCTTTTCAACTAATCCTGAGTGGGTTTATGATGCAATCAAATACGCAGAAAAAAAGAGTGTTCTTATAGTACATGCTGCTGGGAACGATGATAAGGACCTCGATGATTCAAATGACAAGAACTTTCCAAATGATCATGACTACAAAAGTGAATTTGTAAAAAATTATATTTCTGTAGGAGCAAGCACATTAAATTTTAATGAAGATTTAGTTGCATACTTTTCAAACTATGGTCGAAAAAATGTAGACATTTATGCTCCTGGATATGAAGTATATTCTTCTACTCCTAATAATAAATATGATTTTAAAAGTGGAACCTCAATGGCTGCTCCCTCAGTAACAGGAGTTGCATCTCTTGTACTTTCTTACTTTCCTAAAATCTCTGCAAATAGATTGAAAGAGATAATATTAGAAAGTGGTTTAGAGGTTAATTTTCATGTTAACCATGACGAAAAAAATATATTATTTGAAGACTTATCTAGAAGTGGTAAAATTGTTAATGCATATAATGCTTTACTGTTAGCTTCAGGTAAAAGAAATAAAGAATAATCTACTTGTTAGCTAATTGACCACAAGCTGCATCTATATCTTTACCTCTGGATCTTCTAACTGTTACAGTAATTTTATTTTTTTCCAATATGTCTTTATATAAATTAACCATTTTTGGATTCGCTGATTGGAAATTCTGATCACCTATTGAGTTGTATTCGATCAAGTTTACTTTTGAAGGAATTGATTTACAATAATTGACTAAAGCGTTGATATGCTCAATACTATCGTTAATGTCTTTCCAAACTATATACTCAAAAGTTATCTTCCTTTTAGTCTTTAAATACCAGTATATTAATGAATCTTTGATTTCGTCTAATGAAAACTTTTTAGAGAATGGCATTATTTTATTTCTTGTTTCCTCAATTGCAGAGTGAAGAGAAAGTGCAAGATTAACTTTTAGGTTTTCATCGGCTAATTTTTTAATCATTTTAGGAATACCAGATGTTGAAACGACAATTCTCTTTTGAGACATATTAAGACCTTTATCAGAAGAAATTTTTTCTATTGATTTAATAAGATTATTATAATTCATCAACGGCTCCCCCATCCCCATGTAGACAATGTTTGAAAGTGGTCTGTTAAAATATTTTAAACTCTGTTTATTAATTGTTACCACCTGATCATATATCTCATCAGGATTAAGGTTCCTCATTCTTTTTAATTTTGATGTAGCACAGAATTTACAGTCAAGGCTACATCCAACTTGAGAGGAAACACATGCTGTAGTTCTATCATCAGTGGGAATAAGAACAGATTCAACAGTATGATCATCATGAAGCTTTACTGCATTTTTTATTGTTCCATCAGAGCTTTTTTGAATTTTATCTACTTGAATGTGATTTATAACAAAATGATTATCAAGAACATCCCTTAGATCTTTTGATATGTTAGTCATCTCATCAAATGAGTAACTGGACTTTCTCCAAATCCATTCATAGACTTGTCTTCCCCTGTATGAGTCAAACCCTTTTTTCTCAAAGAATTCAATTATTTGATCTTCAGATAAACCTCTAATATCAATTTTCATTTCGAGCATAAATTTAAACTAATTAGTTAGATTTGCTTATATGAAAAATTCTTATGCTATAGTGACGGGCGCAACTTCAGGAATAGGACTTGAGATTTCAAAAGATCTTGCAAAAAGAGGATATAACTTAATATTAGTAGCAAGAACCAGAGAAAAATTAGATAGTGTATCAAAAGAACTAGCTAATGAATACAATGTAGATTGTGATTTTATTGCCTCAGATTTAACCCTAATTAATTCCCCAAACGAAATTTATGACTATACAAGACAAAAAAAATATAATGTTAATATCCTCATTAACAATGCAGGATATGCTTTGCCAAATGCATTTCATGAAAATTCATTAGAGGATGAAGAAAAATGCTTAAGAGTTCTTGGAACCTCTGTTATTGCTCTTACTAAAAAATATATCAATGATATGATTTCAAATGGTGGAGGAAAAATCATGATTGTGTCATCAGTTGCTGCATATGCACCAGCTTCATCTCTTCAGTCTCTTTATGGGCCTGTTAAAACGTTTATGAATAGATTTAGTGAATCACTAAGTTTTTATAATAAATACGGTATTACCTCAACAGCAGTTTGTCCAGGTTATACAGTAACAAACTTTCACACAGCGAGTGGTGTTCAAGCTGAAATGGACAGTGTTCCCAGTTTTTTAAAGAAAAGTGCAAAAAGAATTGCAGAAGAAGGTGTGGATGCAATGTTTAAAGGGAAGAAAATATCTGTACCTACGAAAACATGGAAAGTAATAGTATTCCTCTTGAAAATTATACCTCATTCTGTTTTTAGACTAGTTAGTGGATTACTCGCACCAGGAAGATATGATGATGTTTAATAAGATTTTAGTAGACCTCCATCAATTGGTATTGAAGCTCCATTGATGTAGGCTGCATTATCTGAACTAAGAAAAGAGATCAAATACCCATATTCCTCTGGTCTTCCAAGACGTGAGGCAGGAACTAATGACTTCATTTTATCAAGTACTTCAGTTTCTGAAATATTCAATGACTTTGATTTTTCTTTATTTAATTCTTTAATTCTCTCAGTATCAAAATATCCGGTTAAAATTGAATTAACAGTAATTCCATCGGGACCAAGATCTACAGATAGACTCTTTGCCCATGCAACTACAGCAGATCTTATACTATTTGATAAAACAAGATAATTTAGAGGCTCCTTCACTGAAACTGAGGTAACATTAATTATTCTTCCCCATTTATTTTTCTGCATCCCAGGAATAACTAATGATGTAGTATGAACAACACTTTTAAATAACAAATCAAATGCTTCTTGATAAGAATCAATATTTTTTGATAAGGAATCTCCTGCAGGAGGTCCCTGTGTATTATTAACTAGAATATCTATCTTATTATTTTTAACATATTCTTCAATTTTAATTTTATAATCTTCAAATTTTGAGAAATCAACAACTAAATAACTATGATTACTTGAGTTGGGAAGTTGACCAACAATTTCTTTAAGTTTAGATTCGTTTCTTGCCATAAGACAAACACTCGCTCCGGAATTTGCTAGTTCAGTTGCAATACCAAGTCCAATACCTTTACTACTTCCTCCTACTAGAGCTTTTTTTCCTATTAAATTTATTTTCATCCTAAGTCATCTCTTTTTGGACTAAAAATATCCATTATTATACACTGGCTAATAGCTTTTCCTGAGTGAGGAACATTGGATGGTATTAGAAATGTTGATCCATTAGTGCAAATATTTTTCTTACCATCAATTGTAAATTCAAACTCACCTTCAATAACATGCATTAATTGTTCATTTATGTGATTATGTTCGGGTAAGTTAGCCCCTTTTTCAATTTCCCAATATGCCCAAGTAAAGTCTGAACCATGTATAATTCTTCCGTGAAAGCCTGGCATAATTTCATTTGAATTTAATTCTTTAATATTCATTTTTTTAATTTTATTTTTTTATCGTAATAACCCCAATAAATAAAAAAGTGATACAACTATAATAATAACAATAAAGAAACTAATTAAAATTCTTTTTGCAACCTTTATAGCGATACTATTTTTTTGTTTTTTTTGATTCACTTTGAAACTGTTGGACTTTAATTTTTTAAATTAAACAAAAATTCTAATTTTATATAATAACTAAACAAAATCAACAAAACTTTTCAATTTAAACTTTTAGCTAAATGAGTGGGACTTTTGAATTATTAGATTATCTAATCTTTGGACTCTATGCTTTAACTATATTAGGAATTGGTTTATGGGTCTCACGAGACAAAAAAGGAAAACAAAAAAATGCTGAAGATTATTTTCTAGCAAGTAAATCTCTTCCTTGGTGGGCAGTTGGAGCCTCATTAATTGCTGCAAATATTTCTGCTGAACAATTTATTGGTATGTCAGGATCAGGATTTGCTCTTGGTTTAGCGATTGCATCTTATGAATGGATGGCTGCAATTACTCTTTTAGTTGTTGGTAAATATTTCCTTCCTATTTTCATTGAAAAAGGTCTTTATACAATCCCAGAATTTATTGAGAAAAGATATAGCACTAACCTAAAAACCATACTTGCTATTTTCTGGATTGCACTTTTTGTATTTGTAAACTTAACAACAGTATTATTTTTAGGAGGAAAGGCTCTTGACACTATTATTGGTGTTGGTGACGGATCTATTCTATTAAACAGCATTATTGGGCTTGGATTATTTGCTGCTGCATATTCCCTTTGGGGGGGTCTAGCCTCAGTTGCTTGGACAGATGTTATTCAAGTAGTAATTTTAATTTTTGGAGGTCTTTTAATGACATATTTTGCTCTTGCTAATGTAACAGATTCAGGAAGCTTTATTGATGGTATGAAGTACGTCTATGAAAAAGCACCTGAAAGATTTTCAATGATATTGTCTAAAGGGGAAATTATAAAACCAAATGGTGGTGATGCTTGGTGGGATTTACCAGGGCTTGCAGTATTAATTGGAGGTATGTGGGTAGCAAATCTTTATTATTGGGGGTTTAATCAATATATCATTCAAAGAACACTGGCAGCTAAAAGTCTTGCTGAAGGCCAAAAAGGTATTGTTTTTGCGGCTTTCCTAAAATTAATAATCCCCGTCATTGTTGTTTTACCAGGTATTATAGCGTATGTAATGAATATTGATGATTCAGGAATGCTCACAACTGCATCTGTTGACCCTGGATTTATTGGGGCTGCAGGAAATTTTGCAAATGACAATGCTGCACCTTGGTTAATCAAAAACTTTATTCCTGTTGGTGTAAAAGGCTTAATTCTTGCTGCACTTGCTGCCGCAATTGTTTCTTCATTAGCTTCAATGTTAAACTCTACATCTACGATTTTTACAATGGATATATATAAGTCTCATTTTAATAAAAATGCTTCTGATGCCAAAATGGTATCAGTTGGTAGGATTACTGCAGTTATAGCTTTAATTATTGCAATAATAATTGCACCTCAGCTTGAAAGTCTTGGGCAAGTATTTATATTTATTCAAGAATATACTGGAGTGGTAAGTCCTGGGATCTTAGCAGTATTTTTGATGGGTTTATTTTATAAAAAGGCAACAAATAACGGTGCTATATGGGGGGCTATATTATCAATTCCTATAGCAATGTACTTTAAAGTTGCCCCTAAAGGATGGAGTGGCGCATCAATTTTTGTTGAATTACCATTTATGCACCAAATGGGCTATACATTTATTGCTACTCTAGCTATCATTGCATTTGTAAGTTATCTGGACGGAAATCAAGATGATCCAAAAGGTATTAACCTTACAAAAAAATTATTTGCAACAAATATGACATTTAATATTGGAGCATTTAGTGTACTCCTCATTACTGCATTCTTATATGCAATGTTTTGGTAGACTAAGATTAATTTTTAATTAATTTTTTACTTAATTCTTCAAGAGATACACCTTTTGTTTCTGGCATTATAAAATGAGTAAAAAGTAATTGAAGGACCATCATAAATTAACTCTACACTAAAAATATTTTCATAATTTGAGGTATTTAAATTAGAAGTAGTCAATCAATTTTAATAAAAACTTATCTATAAATGAGAGTTGAGATTTGTGACTACCACCAGAATAGAGAAGAAAGCCAGCATTTATAATTAGGTCTATAAATATTACAACAAAAAAAATAATTATGTACTTAATGTTTTTTCTCATTTTTTTAACAATTAATGAAACTAATTTAAGACTATTCTAACATAAATTTGCAGTAATTATAATTACTAATTTATGATATTTGACCTCTTTGGCACATTATTTTCAATATTACTTTTTATTGTTGCAATAATAATAGTAAGAAGGTGGGAAAAAGAAAATATACTTGGAAAGAAATTTATTCTAGTCTTGAAAATAGTCTACTTCGGTGGTGCAATCTTTGGAGCCTTTTTGCTTATTTACCAAATTATTTTTAAAACTACATTGTAGTTGAGCCAATAACGAGATTTGAACTCGTGACCTTTTCCTTACCAAGGAAACGCTCTACCCCTGAGCTATATCGGCAGAAAAAGTTGAGCGGGAGACGAGGGTCGAACTCGCGACATTCAGCTTGGAAGGCTGACGCTCTACCAACTGAGCTACTCCCGCATTAGATGTGGGGAGAGCAGGATTCGAACCTACGAAGGCGAAGCCAACAGTTTTACAGACTGCTCTCGTTGACCGCTTGAGTATCTCCCCAATTTCAAAATTTCAAAGAGCCGATGGAGGGACTCGAACCCACGACCTGCTGATTACAAATCAGCTGCTCTAGCCAGCTGAGCTACATCGGCTTGATATAAAAAACTGAGTGCAAAATAAAAGCTTTTTTCTGCTCAATCAAAGTAAAAGGAAATAAATTTTAAAATATTATTTTGCTCTCGGATGTGAATTTTTAAAGACTTCTTTTACTCTTTTCATACTTGTATGACTATAGACTTGTGTAGCAGATAAACTTGAATGACCTAACAACTCTTTCACTGAATTTATATCTGCTCCTTCATTAATTAAATGAGTCGCAAAACTATGTCTCAGTATATGTGGAGCTTTTTTAACTTTAGGAGAAACCAACTTGAAATATTCATTGACTGTTCTATAGACATATTTTTCGGAAAGTTGACTTCCAGACTTTGAAACGAATAGATATTCAAGAGTTTTATTATTAAATTCATTAAATCTTAAATTTAGATAATCATTTATTGATTTTTTTAATTTGGGTAACATTGGAATAACCCTCTGTTTATTCCTTTTCCCCATAATTCTAATAGTTGAGGAATGCATATTAATATCTGATTCTTTAAGATTGATAAGTTCTATTCTTCTAACTCCAGTAAAATAAAAGAATGTAATAATCGTTTTCTGCAGCACTCCTCTAAAATCACCTTTAAAAGAATCACTATCTAATAAAGAATTTATTTCTTCCTTGGAAAAAGGGACCTGAATCTTTTTGGATTGTTTCAAAGGGCTATGTGCTATTAGAGGAGAAGAACTTATTGTATTAGTCTTAACCAAGAACTTATAAAATGATTTTAAACTAGAAACCTTTCTATTTATTGATCTATTAGATAACTTTTTGTTAACTAATTCAATTATCCATAATCTTATAACTTTATATTCAGCATTTTCAATAGGATATTTTTCAAAGTTTTCATTAATAAAAATTTTAAATTCTATTAAATCTTTCTTATATGCAAAAAGAGTATTTGAAGAATAGTTTTTTTCTATTTGTAAATAATCAATAAATTTTTCAATTAACATCACATCTAAGTTACGATGTTATCGAAAAAAAAGTAAGGGATATTATAGATTTTCTTGATCCTTAAGCCTCTGTATATATTGTGCTTTTTTGATCTTAGTTCTGTGAACAATTGATGGCTTAACAAACTGCTTTCTGTCTCTAAGAGATCTCATAACGCCTGTTTTATCAAACTTACGCTTAAATCTCTTTAGAGCTTTGTCAATATTTTCACCGTCTTTAATTGGTATAATTAACATCTAAAATTTGTTTTTTTGAATGCAAATATAAATAATTGTATTTAATAAGCTTATTAATTTCTACTATTAATTGCATTAACATATTTAGAAAGCTCCTCTTTAACTTTTGGAAACAAAATAAATAACCCAATCATATTAGGAAAAACAAGAGCTAGAATCATAGCATCTGAAAAAGCCCATACCGATGACATATCACCAGCTGCTCCGATAACAATAAACACTAAAAAGAGCAATTTATATGTAAGGTCTGATATTTTACCTTTTCCAAAAACATACATCCAAGATTGAAGACCGTAATATGACCATGAGATCATTGTTGATAGTGCAAATAATACAACTGCTATTGCAAGGAAAGGTCCTGAAAAAGAAATATATTCTGCAAATGCTGCAGATGTAAGACCTGCTCCCTCAAGTTGTTGGCCATCAACCATTACGGCAGAAGATCCTTCAACTAAATTACCATAAGTAAATAAAGTATTATCTCCATTAAAAATTATAATAACAAGAGCAGTCATAGTACATATTACAACAGTATCAATAAATGGTTCAAGTAGAGCAACTAAACCTTCAGACGCAGGATAACTTGTTATAACAGCAGAGTGAGCAATTGAAGCTGAACCAGCTCCTGCCTCATTTGAAAAAGCACCCCTTCTAAACCCCTGGATTAGCACTCCAATAAAACCTCCTACTGCAGCAGTTGGAGAAAATGCGCCATTTACTATCATCGCAAACGCATCATCCACAAATGATAAATTTGAAAAAATAATGTAAAGACATGCAAGGACATACATTCCTGCCATAAAAGGAACTATTTTTTCAGTTACAGATGCAATTCTTTTTATACCTCCAATTATTATAATTCCAACTACAACCATCATTACAACACCAACAATAGTTCTTGCTGATCCACCTGTCAAACCAAATAAGTCAACCATCTGAAGTGCAGCTTGATTTGACTGAGCTGCATTTCCACCTCCAAAAGAAGCACCAATACATAGAATTGCAAAAATTACTGCTAATATTTTACCAAGCTTTTCAAAACCTCTCTCTTTTAATCCCTTCGATAGGTAATACATAGGCCCCCCATAAACTGTTCCATCCTGTCCAACATCTCTATATTTAACTCCAAGTGTACATTCAACAAATTTTGATGACATACCAAGTAGCCCGCACAAAATCATCCAGAAGGTTGCACCAGGACCACCAATAGCAATAGCCATAGCGACTCCAGCAATATTACCATTACCTACAGTACCAGATACTGCTGTGGCCAAAGCCTGAAAGTGACTAACTTCTCCACTTCCCTTCCTTTTTTCGTCTAATCCATCATATCTTCCCATAACTGTCCTTAAGGAAAGTCCAAATCCACGAATATTAATAAATCCAAAGTAAAGAGTAAAGAATGCAGCTCCACCAACTAATAAAAAAATTATTGTTGGTATACCTGTTCCAAAAAATTCATGAAGGATTAATCCCTCCCAGAAATTAGATATCGGTTGAAATGCTTCATTAATTCTCTCATCTATTCCTAATTTTTCTTGTAAAACCATAGTTTGTGTCAAATCTTTATAAGGGTCAAATATAAAATAAATCCCAGGAGATGAGTAATAATTAGAAATAAAAATAAAATGCTTAATTAATTTATTTTTTTGGACCAATCCACTCTGAAATCCCCCCTAACA
>CABYMF010000009.1 GCA_902519955.1 uncultured Bacteroidota bacterium
ACATCCTTTAAAAATTTACAAGAACCAATCATAAATAATCTTCTTGAAGGTAATAACTCCTTTGTTATAATGCCAACAGGAGGAGGAAAATCTCTTTGCTATCAATTTCCTGCTATGATACTAGATGGTACAGCCGTAGTGGTATCTCCTTTAATTGCATTAATGAAGAATCAAGTTGATTTGATTCGTACTAATAATACAAAAGATTCAGTAGCTCATGTTTTAAATTCAACGTTGAGTAAAGATGAAATAGAAAAAGTTAAAGATGATCTAATAAAAAAAGAAACAAAGTTGTTATTTGTTGCGCCTGAAACACTTTCTAAGACAGATACTATTAAATTTTTAAAGAAGATAAATTTATCATTTTTAGCCATTGATGAAGCTCACTGTATTTCTGAATGGGGACACGACTTCAGACCAGAATACAGAAAGATAAGAGACATAATTGATCAAATTAATTCTGATATAAAAATCATTGCTTTAACAGCAACTGCAACACCTAAAGTTCAAGATGATATAATAAAGAATCTAAAAATTGATAATTCAAAAATATTTAAGTCATCATTTAATCGACACAATTTATATTATGAGGTAAGAGCTAAAAATGATAATACGGATATAGACCTTCTAAAATTCATAAAGTCAAATCAAAATGAATCTGGAATAATCTACTGCTTATCTAGAAAAAATGTTGAGGAACTATCCCAATTGCTAAATATCAATGGTGTCAAAAGTTTACCATATCATGCAGGTCTTGAGAAAAAAATTAGAGAAGAGAATCAAGATAAATTTCTAAAAGATGAATGTGATGTTATAGTAGCTACTATAGCTTTTGGAATGGGTATTGATAAACCGGATGTCAGATATGTTGTTCATTATAATGTGCCAAAAAGTATTGAAGGTTACTACCAGGAGACCGGAAGAGCGGGAAGAGATGGTGGAAAAGGTCATTGCCTTATGTATTATTCCCATAAGGATGTTGAAAAATTAGAAAAACTTTTATCTAAGAAGAAATCATCAGAGAGAAACATTGGTGTTATGCTGCTTAAAGAAGTCTCTACTTTTGCAGAATCATCTATTTCAAGAAGAAAATATCTGCTTAATTACTTTGGGGAAAAATATGATCCAAACATCAATAATGATTATGAAATGGATGATAATTCAAAGAACGCAAAAGATAAGATAAATGTAAAAGACCAATTATTGTTTTTACTTAAAAATTATTTCTCTAACAATAAAAAAGTTCTAATTAGAGAGATCACAAAAAATTTACCTTTTGATGAAAAAAATGAAATTGATGAAAAGTTTTGGAAAACAATTATTACGTATTCGATTGTTGAAGGTATTCTCGAGAAAGATATCTCCGACTTTACCTCTGTTAAAATATCAAATTCCGGAAAAGAATTTATTTCAAATCCAAAAGAATTTTATGTATCAAGGGATAATGATTTTAGTAAGACTAAAAAAACAGAGAACCAGTCTCTTAAAGCATCAGTAATTGATGATGACTTATTTAATAAATTAAAAATTCTTAGAAAAGAAATTGCCAAAAGTAAATCACTGCCACCATATGCAATATTTCAAGAGTTTTCTCTTGAAGATATGACATATAAATATCCTGAGACTATTGATGAATTCAAAAATATCAATGGAGTAGGAGAAGGTAAGGTTAATAAATTTGGTTCTCAGTTTATAGAACTTATTAAAAAACACATCCAGGAAAATAATATTAAAAAATCAGATGAAATTATTTTAAGAACTTCAGGCTCAAAATCATCAAAAAAACTTTCATTGATCCAAAATGTAGATAAAAAAATACCACTTGATGAAATAAGTGAATCTCGTGGTATTGAATTCAATGTCTTATTATCAGAGCTTGAGAGTATTGTTTTCTCTGGAACAAAACTAAATATTGATTATTATGTTGATGATATTCTTGATGAAGATCAACAAGAAGAACTTCATGAATACTTCCTAGAGAGTGAAAGCGAGGATATTTCAGATGCACTCAAAGAATTTGATGGAGATTATGATGAAGAGGAACTTAGAATTTTCAGAGTAAAATTTCTAAGTGATGTCTCATAGACTACATTATATTTGAGTGAAATAACATATTAAGCAGAATCCTGTTAGTCCCAAACCAAAATGCTCTAAAGTTTGTATTATCTGTCATTAACAAGATCTTTCCTCTCCCTTTTCTAACTAATTTAAATGGTGAAGATTTCTTTAATAAAGAAAGATTTTCTTCAGATACATATCCACTCATTAATGGATCATTAGTATATAATATGGGGTTATTAAAACTTTGTTTGTCTTTACTCATGTATACATTTGAATTTCTAAAGAGGGGTAAAGTGCTTGACTCAATACCATAGTTGATTGGATGACTCTTGTCAATACTAGACTTGAATATTGCACCACCTGTTTGCTGTGCTCCATAGAATGCCTGTCTCTCATCAAAAGCTACATCTTCAGCAACTAGATCCTTAGATAATAATTCAATCTCATTTAAATTATCTGAAACCCAACGAATAGAATTTCTATATGCAATTAAATTTCCACCATTATCTACATACTCTTTTATTTGGTCTGAATTAATCCTTCTTCCACTATAATCAGCTAAAATAATATGAGAGTACTTATTTAGATCAATGTATCCTAAATTACCAACATCAAGTTTTGAGATAGGAATATCATACCTGGTGTCAAGTAAATGCCAGATCTCCCCAGCATCATAACTTCTTACCCCATCTCCTACAATTAATCCTATTTTAGGCTGCCTAACTATAGCGAAATTATTAGATCCAAAATCAATTCCATCTGTAATTCCAGTTGAGTGAGACTCAAAGTCTACGTTATAGTCGACAGATATCTTACTTAATAATTCATAAATTTTATCAGGGCTTAATTCTTGATTTTGAACAGGTATCATATATGTCCCGTAATCGTAATCTTTACCTTTTATAGAAAACTTTCTAGTAGCAGTCTTGACCCTTAAACCTTCATCTAAAATTTTATAAATCGCAGCTTGAGTATAATAGTCATGAGGCTCAAAAATATATGCGTAATCTGATTTATTATCAATCATGCCACTGGGCTTTAATAGATCAACAACTTCATTGTCTATGAGGCTTGATATATTTGATTGACTCAACCCATGTGTATAATCATAATTAATATTAAAAGCTAATGGTAGAGTCCAAGAAGACACATCGTAAAAAAGACTGTCTTTAAATTTAGTTTGGGTATAAAACATAGCTTCAATAAGTGTTCTTTTTGGCTGATTCATTGGTACTATATAGCTATTATCCTTTAGATACTTTTTTCCATTAATTACAATGTCTTTAGAAATACTATTAAATTTAATCTTGTGACTTTTAAGTATGTCTGCAAGATGATAAACAGTTGACTCATCTTTAAGCTTACCAAAAATAATATTTTTAGTTCTTTTTGAATTTAAATCAATTTGATCATCAAAAAAATTCTTCATGTAATTGAGTAACTTAACTCTCATATTTTTTGCAGCCTTAAGAGTTGAAAAAGCTGTTGCAAGTTGGTTCTTAATTGTGAAAGGAAATGTAATAATTCCGTTGACACTTTCTTGTATGTGTCCCCTTGAACTTCCTTGTTCAAACAAAATTCCAATTCCTCCATTTGCATCTGGATAGGTTGATCCCTTACCAAAATAAAAATCATCGAAGCTCTCCTCAGAGTAATACAGTGATCCAATCTCATTTAAAGCTTCTTCATGATATGAAGCAATTTCTCGTGTTAAATCTTGATTTAAATCTGAAATTAATGGATTCTTTCTCTCAGGAATACCTGGTTGAAAGAAAAAAGATGAATTTGTACCCATCTCATGATGATCAGTCATAATATTAGGTAGCCATTCAGTGTAAGTTTGAATTTTAAAATTACTTTCTATTAACTGATTAGGTAGATAATCTCTATTTAAATCAAACCAATAATGGTTAGTCCTCGCTCTAGGCCAATATTGATTATACTCTCTATCATTATTATCAGGATTTAAACTTTGATTTTTATTGCTATTTGCCCATTGAGAAAAACGTTGAAGTCCGTCTGGATTGAGGCTTGGATCTAATAATATGACAACATCGTTTAATAATTCTTTTGTCTCTTCTGAATTACTTGCTAAAAGATGGTAGATTAGAGGTAAGCTCGCATTAGTTCCACTTGGTTCATCTCCATGAACAGAAAAGCCTTGATATACAACTATAGGCATATTTGAGACATCAATATCTCTATTTTTTGAACTTGATAATTCTAAATGATTTTTTTGAATTTCTTCAAGTCTTAAGTGATTTGATTCACTCGTTATAATCATAAGCCATGAAGTCCTATTTTCATAAGTTTTACCTCGGTTGACTAATTTTACTCTATCAGAATTCTTTGATACCTCTTGGACATAATGACTCAATTTATCATGACTTACATGGAGCTCTCCAACTTGATGTCCAATTATGCTTTCTGGTGTTGGTATTGATTGATTATAATTGCTTGTATCACCTAAATAATAACTAAGATCAACTTGAGCATTTAAACAAAAAATTGGTGCTAATAGAAATAAAATTTTTTTCATTTGAGTTTTTTAAATTAAAATTTATTCATCATCATTTTCAAAATCAACATCTGCAAAGTCTTTTTCCTCTTCCTCTTCCTCTTTTTTATCAGTAGAATCAGATTTATCAGTAGAATCAGACTCTTCTTTCTTCTCTTTCTTCATTTCAAAATCTTTATCATGCCTCTCACTTATGACCTCTTCACCTTTATTCTCAATAATAAAGTCACAAGTTTCTTTTAGTGAGGAATTAAATTCAGCAAAGTCCTCTTTATAAAGGTATATTTTATGTTTTTTGTAGTAGAAAGTTCCATCTTCATTAGTAAACTTTTTACTCTCTGTAATTGTTAGGTAATAATCTCCAGCTTTAGTTTCTCTTACATCAAAAAAATAAGTTCTTCTTCCAGCTCTTAGTGCCTTAGAAAATATTTCCTCAGCATTATAATCGTTTTGATTTTCCATAATTTTTATTTTAACCAAATATAATCAAATCTAGTCATTAATTTCACTGTTTTGCTTAAGGTAAAGGTCCTTATAATATCCTTCACCTTTTACTAATTCACTGTGACTTCCACTTTGTATAATTTTTCCATTATCTAACACAATTATATTATCAGCATGTTTGACACATGAAACTCTATGGCTAATTATTATTAGTGTTTTGTTCTGAAAATTATTTTTTAAATTTTTTAAAATTCTATCCTCAGTATCTGAGTCCAGAGATGAGAAGCAATCATCAAATAAATATATTTCAGAATCCTTTATAAATGACCTTGCAATTGAAATCCTTTGAGCCTGTCCACCCGAAAGTGTTACACCTCTTTCACCAAGAATCGTGTCATAGCCATTCTCAAATTTTTCAATTTCCAGATCAATCTCTGCTAATTTAGCTGCATTAGTTATATCATCTATTGATGAATCAGGATTACCAAACTCAATATTCTTTTTTATACTTTCAGAAAATAAAAAATTATTTTGAGGTACGTAACTAATTAAATTTCTCAATTCACTTATTTCAATTGACTTTAAATTTTTATCACCAATAAAAATATCTCCTTTTTGTGGGTCATATATTCTTGATATTAAATCTACTAAGGATGTTTTTCCAGATCCTACCTTCCCAAGAATACCCAACACTTTTCCTGATTTAATACTTAGATTAAATGATTTGAAAATTTCTATTCCTGTTTGATCATATTTAAAATAAACGTTTTTAAATGTAATGTCTTTATTCTTATTATTCCCTAATTTTAATTTTCCATTTTGTAATGTAGTATTTGAGTCTAAGAATTCATTTATTCTTTTTTGTGAAGCTTCAGCTTGTTTAACAATTGAAGTTACCCAACCAACAAGTGTTACTGGCCAGGTCAACATGTTTACATAAATAATAAATTCAGCGATTACTCCGATCTCAATATTGCCATCAATAAACTCTCTACCACCTATGTAAATAACAATTAGATTACTTAGCCCAATTAGGAAAAGAATAATTGGAAAGAACCAAGCTTGAATTTTTGCAAGACTCAAGCTATTATTAAAACTATTGAAAGCATATTTATCAAACTTATTGAAAATTAGATCTTGAATGTTAAATGACTTTAATACAGATATTCCGCTAAAGCTTTCTTGAGAATATGTAGAAAGGTCTGATAGGCTTTCTTGAACTAAAGTACTTTTTTTGTTAATTATGTTACTTATTTTGTAGATAAAAATTGATAAAATAGGCAAAGGGATCAAGCTGTATATTGTAAGTTTTGGTGCAATACTATACATATAAAATATTATGATTGTAAATAATACTATTGCATTAGTTCCATACATTAACACTGGACCATAATACATTCTTACTTTACTTACATCCTCACTAATTCTATTCATTAAATCCCCAGTTCTGTTCTTTTTATAAAATATTTGATCAAGTGATTGATAGTGTGAAAAAATTTCATTTTTAACATCAAACTCGATGAATCTTGACACATTGATTATTGTTTGTCTCATTAAGAATGTAAAAAATCCTGATATTAGAGCTGCACCAACAATTAATACAATATTTATAAATAAGATCTCTTTTAATTCATCTGGAGATATGTTATTAAGTTTAAGGTAATTCTCAATTGAGGTAATTGAATTGCCTACAAGTCTGGGAGTAACTAAAGAGAAAACTCTAGAAATAACAGTTATTAATAATCCAATTAAAAGCCTTCCCTTATATTTAATTAAAAATTTATTTAGCCTTTCTAATTCTTTCATAAATGACAAACAAATATAGACTTTATAAGTTCTTAATTTTTAATAATATTTATAAATGACTAATTTAGCAGTAGTTCTTTAAACATGTTAAATAGAAGACATATACGTACAAAAGTTATTCAATCTATATATTCAGATTCAATTGAATCAATAGACAGAAAAGTTATAAAAAAACTTATCAAGGAAAGTTCCTCTTCCTCGCTTGATCTTCTTTATAATATTATTGATTTTATTAAAGAGATAAATATCTATTTCAACAATTTGGAGTCTAAAAAGTTTTCATGTTCATTTATAACTCAGAATCCATACTTTTTCTTCTTTAATAAATTACATCCAAAAAATTTTAAAAGAAATAATATAATCAACTGGGATTTAAACCTAAACTATATAATTGATCTTCAAGAGAAAATTATTGATTTAAACAAAGAGTTTATTGAATCTAATGAAACTAATAATCTTAAATTTTTTACTAAAAGTTATGCTAATATTGTTGCTAACTCAAGTCTGCTTTATGATTTCTTAGAGGATCAAAATATTAATTGGATCAATGATTTTCCTTATGTCAACTCATTTATATTAAAGAATATTCAAAAGGTTGATATACAGAATCCAGAATCTTTTAACATACCTTCATTATTCGACTATAATGAGGAAATAGAGTTTGGTCAAGAGTTGTTAAATTTAGTAATTGAAAATAATAATGAATTAAAAAATCATCTAGTGGGTAGAGTACCTAATTGGGATTCAGAAAGAATTGCTAAAGTTGATTATGCTATTTTGATTACTTCAATTGCTGAGCTTATATACTTTCCCTCAATTCCAACAAAAGTTACATTAAATGAATACATTGAGATAGCAAAAGATTTTTCATCACCAATGTCTGGTAAATTTGTTAATGGCATTATTGATAATATCTTGAAAGATTTTACTGGTAAAGGTTTAATAATAAAGAAGGGACGTGGTCTAATATCGTAAATTTTATTAATTTTGAAAAAAAATATTTAATGAATAAGTTAAGCAACGTTTTAAGTGTAATTTTTGTTTCTTTTTTTCTATTCTCTTGTAATGAAAATGCATCAAGTAAAATTAAATCAGATATTAGTTCAAATTCTGAAAGAGAAGCAAGATATGCCGAAATAACTTTTGATAGGATTTTTCATGATTTTGGGAAAATTAATGAAGGTGAAATAGCTAAGACGGTTTTTACTTTTACAAATACTGGTAAAAATGATCTTTATATTGTTGATGCAATCGGCAGTTGTGGATGCACTGTACCAAATTATCCTAAAAATATTCCAATAGAGCCTGGTGAGAGTGGTAAAATTGAGGTAAACTTTGACACTAATGGAAGGCCAAACTTACAGCAAAAGATGATTAAAGTTTCCGCAAATACCTCAAATGGTGGAGAATTGTTAAGAATTCAAGCCTTTGTTGAACCAAAAATAAATTAACTATGGAATCTCAATTTCCATATCTTCTTTTAGCAGCTCTAGTATTTTTATTCTTCATAATCATTCCATCTTTCAGGAAAAGTAGTAAAGAAAAAAAGTTTTTAAAGAATCTGAAGAAAGGTGACAAAATTGTAACTACCTCAGGTATTCATGCAAGAATAAATGAACTAGATGAAAAAAATAATACTTGCATAGTTGAGACCATGGCAGGAAAACTGAAAATTGAAAAATCTGCAATTTCTATTGAGCTATCCTCTAATTTAAAATCTTGATGTATAAACTTATACGAAACTTTCTCTTTTTATTTGATGCAGAATTTATTCATGAGTTTTCAGTTAAATCTATTAAGATCTTTGGTAAAATCCCTTTCTTTAATTTATTTATTAGAGAGGTTTTTCATTTAAAGACTGATAATCTTAAAGTCAAATTATTTGGACTAGAATTTAAAAACCCTGTTGGTCTTGCAGCAGGTTTTGACAAAAACGCTGAATTTTACAAAGAGTTCTCTAATTTTGGGTTTGGTTTTATTGAAATTGGCACTGTGACTCCTCAGCCTCAGCCTGGAAATCCCAAGAAACGAATATTTAGACTAGAAGAAGATAATTCTTTAATAAACCGACTAGGTTTCAATAATAAAGGTTTAATAGAGGTTAATAAGAACCTAAGTAAAAAAAGAGATATTATTATTGGAGCTAATATTGGAAAAAATTTTTTTACTGAAAATGAAAATGCACATAAAGATTATTTAAAATGCCTTGAGACTCTTCATGATAATGTAGATTATTTTGCAATAAATATTAGTTCACCAAACACCAAAGGCCTTAGAGAATTTCATGATAAGAATTTGTTAAAACCGCTTCTAGAAAAATTAATAAACTTCAATAACAGTAAAGTAAACCCAAAACCAATGTTGTTAAAAATATCACCAGACCTAAATATAGCTCAGCTTGATGATATCATATCGTTGATGTTAGAACTAAAAATTCATGGTGTTATAGCTACAAATACTACTATTTCAAGAAATGGAGTAAAATCAAATTATAAAAATGAGACTGGAGGTCTAAGTGGAGAACTATTAAAAGATAAGAGTAATTATGTAATTAAATACCTAAGAGAAAAATTAGGTAATGATTTCCCAATTGTTGGTGTTGGAGGAATAATGTCAAAAGAAGATGCAATAGATAAAATTAAAGCAGGGGCAAATCTCATTCAACTTTATACAGGATTTATTTATGAAGGACCAGAATTAATAAAAAATATAAATAAAGCTATACTTAATCAAAGTAGCTAAAGCTTTCGTTATTTTTAATACTTTTAATAGTCTCATAGATTAATCTGATAACATTCTCAACATCTTCTTTTTGAACCATTTCTACTGTAGTATGCATATATCTCAGTGGAAGAGAAATTAATGCCGATGGTACACCTCCATTACTGTATGCAAAAGCATCTGTATCAGTTCCGGTATATCTTGAAGATGCAAGTCTTTGATATGGAATCTTATTCTTTTCAGCTATACTCATAATTTTCTCTCTAAGATTATTTTGAACTGCGGGAGCATAAGTAATAACAGGTCCTTTGCCTATTTTTGCATCTCCCTGTTTCTTTGCCTCTATCATTGGTGTTGAAGTATCATGAGTAACATCAGTAACTATTGCTAAATCAGGTTTAAGAGTATTTGTAATCATTTCAGCTCCTCTTAGACCAATCTCTTCTTGAACAGAGTTAGTAACATACAGGCAAAAAGGCAGTTTATCTTTATTCTCTTTTAATAATCTTGCTACTTCAGCAATCATAAAACCACCTGCTCGATTATCAATTGCTCTACAAACAAATTTATTCTTATTAAGAATATGAAAAGAATCTGGATATGTAATAACACAACCAACATGAACACCCATCTTTTCAACTTCTTTTTTATCCTTTGCGCCAATATCTATAAAAATATTATCAATCTTTGGAGGTGCCTCTTTTGCATGATCCCTAACGTGAATTGCTGGCCAGCCAAACACACCTTTTACTATCCCTTTCTTGGTATGAATATTTACCCACTTTGATGGTGCTATTTGATGATCACTGCCACCATTTCTAATCACATATATAAGTCCGTTATCAGTAATATAATTAACATACCAAGAAATTTCGTCAGAGTGACCTTCTATAACAACTTTAAACTTTTTATCTGGATTTATTACTCCTACTGCAGTTCCGTAATTATCAGTTATAAAATCATCAACATAAGGTTTTATATATTTCATCCAAATTTTTTGACCGTTAGACTCATAACCAGTTGGTGCAGCGTTGTTTAGATATTCCTCGAGAAACTTTAATGATTTAGCGTTAAGTATTTTCATAGTTTTAAAAAAAATAAAATTAACAATTATTACTAAACATCTTTTAAATTTGTGCTATGAAATATTATTTATTTCTATTACTTATTTTTTTATCAAATAATTTGACTTGTCAAGAAGTCATTGAGGAGCTTGATTTCTTATTTCCTGGAGATTCAATTCCGTCTAATACTTTCATGTTAGATGAAGTAACTGTTTTTCAACCTCTCAAATTTTATAATGATGATGAGATAAAAAGGTATGTAATACTTAGATATAGAGTCAAAAAGGTATACCCCTATGCTAAACTTGCTTCTGAGAGAATGAATAGAATTGATTCTAGAGTTGAATCAATTAAATCAAGAAGACAAAAAAGACTTTATCTTAAAAAACTTGAAAAATTTGTTTATAACGAGTTTTCTGATGAATTAAGAAAACTATCTAGATCTCAAGGTAGAATTCTTGTCAAATTACTTAATAGACAAACCGGTCTTACTGCACATAATATAGTTACAGAATATAGAAGTAAGTTTAGAGCATTATTATACAATACTGCAGCTTCCTTTTATTCAATTTCTCTCAAAGATGAATATGAGCCTTTTGAGGATTACGAAGATTATCTTATTGAAGATATTCTTCAAAGATCATTTTCAGATGGTTCATTAGTGAAACAAGATTTTGCATTAGACTTTAATTTAGATGAATTATATAAGTTTTGGAGAGATAAAAAATAGTATTAAAAAACTGTTGATAAGTATTGTAAATCATTGAGATTTAACACTTAAAGTTTTTTTAAATTTATAGCTAGAAAAAAAATCAAAATAAAATCTTAAATATGTATAATTAAAGTAAAAAAGATTTTATATTTGCAGCCGCGAAAGTTTATTGCCTTGTGCAATTATTTTTTGCAAGTTCATTGAAAATATTGAAAATGACAGCGCGTATCAATAAAGATACAAACTAGCAAACCAAACATTTTGAAACATAGTCAATTCAGAGTCGTATAATTTATTTAAAATACTACAACGAAGAGTTTGATCCTGGCTCAGGATGAACGCTAGCGGCAGGCTTCATACATGCAAGTCGAGGGGCAGCATAAATTACTTGTAATTTGATGGCGACCGGCGAACGGGTGCGTAACGCGTATGCAACTTACCTTTTACTAGAGAATAGCCAAGAGAAATTTTGATTAATGCTCTATACACTTATTAATTCACATGAATATATAAGAAAAGCTCCGGCGGTAAAAGATGGGCATGCGTCCTATTAGCTTGTAGGTGAGGTAACGGCTCACCTAAGCTCCGATAGGTAGGGGTCCTGAGAGGGAGATCCCCCACACTGGTACTGAGACACGGACCAGACTTCTACGGAAGGCAGCAGTAAGGAATATTGGACAATGGAGGCAACTCTGATCCAGCCATGCCGCGTGAAGGAAGACGGCCTTATGGGTTGTAAACTTCTTTTATACAGGAAGAAACCTTTCCACGTGTGGAAAGCTGACGGTACTGTAAGAATAAGGATCGGCTAACTCCGTGCCAGCAGCCGCGGTAATACGGAGGATCCAAGCGTTATCCGGAATTATTGGGTTTAAAGGGTCCGCAGGCTGTTTGTTAAGTCAGAGGTGAAATCCTACCGCTCAACGGTAGAACTGCCTTTGATACTGGCAAACTTGAGTTATTGTGAAGTAGTTAGAATGTGTAGTGTAGCGGTGAAATGCATAGATATTACACAGAATACCGATTGCGAAAGCAGATTACTAACAATGTACTGACGCTGAGGGACGAAAGCGTGGGTAGCGAACAGGATTAGATACCCTGGTAGTCCACGCCGTAAACGATGGTCACTAGCTGTTTGATGTACATTGGTACATTGAGTGGCTAAGCGAAAGTGATAAGTGACCCACCTGGGGAGTACGCTCGCAAGAGTGAAACTCAAAGGAATTGACGGGGGCCCGCACAAGCGGTGGAGCATGTGGTTTAATTCGATGATACGCGAGGAACCTTACCAGGACTTAAATGTAAGTTGCATGATTCAGAAATGGATCTTTCTTCGGACTACTTACAAGGTGCTGCATGGTTGTCGTCAGCTCGTGCCGTGAGGTGTCAGGTTAAGTCCTATAACGAGCGCAACCCCTATCGTTAGTTGCCATCAAGTAAAGTTGGGAACTCTAGCGAAACTGCCGGTGCAAACCGTGAGGAAGGTGGGGATGACGTCAAATCATCACGGCCCTTACGTTCTGGGCTACACACGTGCTACAATGGCCGGTACAGAAAGCAGCCACTATGCGAATAGGAGCTAATCTTCAAAGCCGGTCTCAGTTCGGATCGCAGTCTGCAACTCGACTGCGTGAAGCTGGAATCGCTAGTAATCGGATATCAGCCATGATCCGGTGAATACGTTCCCGGGCCTTGTACACACCGCCCGTCAAGCCATGGAAGCTGGGGGTACCTAAAGTCGGTGACCGAAAGGAGCCGCCTAGGGTAAAACTAGTAACTGGGGCTAAGTCGTAACAAGGTAGCCGTACCGGAAGGTGCGGCTGGAATACCTCCTTTCTAGAGAAAGACGACCTGACTATAGTATCAATCCTTTGCGTTTGCTTGCTGTCATTTTTTTATAATAACCCTTAAGATAGAATCTCGAATAGAGTCTCGTAGCTCAGCCGGTTAGAGCGCTACACTGATAATGTAGAGGTCGGCAGTTCGAGTCTGCCCGAGACTACTAAATTCCACATTGGAAAAAAGGGGGATTAGCTCAGCTGGCTAGAGCGCCTGCCTTGCACGCAGGAGGTCATCGGTTCGACTCCGATATTCTCCACAACTTCTTAATGTATTTTAAGAATAAGAGTTCATTGACATATTGAAAATATCAAGTACAATTCATAAATTATTCAGTTATCCAATTTAATAGTTTTTTGAGATTGTACAGAGTTAACGTAAATAGGTATTTAATACTGTTATTATTAAATACCACATAATTTTACAATTTAAGAAAGAGTTAAGAGTTACTTGTAACTTTTTAATAAGTTACAATAGGCTAATTAAGAGCGTAAGGGGAATGCCTTGGCTCTCAGAGGCGATGAAGGACGTGATAAGCTGCGATAAGCTGTGGGGAGTGGCACAAACACTTTGATCCGCAGATTTCCGAATGGGGCAACCCGGCATATTGAAGATATGTCACACTGTAAAGTGAGCAAACCTGGTGAACTGAAACATCTAAGTAACCAGAGGAATAGAAAACAAAAGTGATTCCGCTAGTAGTGGCGAGCGAACGTGGAACAGCCCAAACCTATGTTGTTACGGCAACATAGGGGTTGTAGGACCTCAACATTTAATGCTAATAGAACTAGAATTTACTGGAAAGTAAAACCATAGAAGGTGATAGTCCTGTATAGGTAATTGATGTTATTAATAGAGGTATCCTGAGTAGTACGGGGCACGTGAAACCTTGTATGAAACTGCCGGGACCATCCGGTAAGGCTAAATACTCCTGAGAGACCGATAGTGAACTAGTACCGTGAGGGAAAGGTTAAAAGAACCCTGAATAAGGGAGTGAAATAGATCCTGAAACCTTACGCTTACAAGCGGTCGGAGCACAATTAATGTGTGACGGCGTGCCTTTTGCATAATGAGCCTACGAGTTACCTTTGCTAGCATGGCTAATCCGTTAAGCGGAGCAACCGGAGCGAAAGCGAGTCTGAATAGGGCGTTTAGTTAGCAGTGGTAGACGCGAAACCTAGTGATCTATCCATGGGCAGGTTGAAGCTGTAGTAACATACAGTGGAGGACCGAACCCGTTGACGTTGAAAAGTCTTGGGATGACCTGTGGATAGGGGTGAAAGGCCAATCAAACTAGGAAATAGCTCGTACTCCCCGAAATGCATTTAGGTGCAGCGTTAAAATAAGTTTCATAGAGGTAGAGCTACTGATTGGATGCGGGGGTTTCACCACCTACCAATTCCTGACAAACTCCGAATGCTATGAAATGTTTTTTAGCAGTGAGGGCATGGGTGCTAAGGTCCATGTCCGAGAGGGAAACAACCCAGACCATCAGTTAAGGTCCCTAAGTATATACTAAGTTGAATAAACGAGGTTTGACTGCCCAGACAGCTAGGATGTTGGCTTGGAAGCAGCCATTCATTTAAAGAGTGCGTAACAGCTCACTAGTCGAGCGGTCGAGCATGGATAATAATCGGGCATAAGTATATCACCGAAACTGTGGCAATATTTATATTGGGTAGGGGAGCATTCTATTCTACGTAGAAGGTAAACTGTGAGGTTTACTGGAGTGTATAGAAACGAAAATGTAGGCATAAGTAACGATTAGGGGTGCGAGAAACACCCCCTCCGAAAAACTCAGGTTTCCTCAGCTATGCTAATCAGCTGAGGGTTAGTCAGGACCTAACGCAAACCCAAATGGGGTAGTGGATGGACAACCAGTTAATATTCTGGTACCTGCTTAACAACAAAAGTGACGGAAAAGCAATATCATTGCGTACTGACGGAATAGTACGTTGAAATCACTGTTAAGGTGATGATAGTACACCGATTCTTCGGATGAGGTGATAATATGATGGAACTTTTTCCAAGAAAAACAAGTTAAGCAGCCTGTACTGTAAACCGACACAGGTAGTTGGGATGAGGATTCTAAGGAGCTCGAGAGATTCATGGCTAAGGAACTAGGCAAATTTGACCCGTAACTTCGGGAAAAGGGTCGCCTACTTTTAGTAGGCCGCAGTGAAAAGGTCCAAGCGACTGTTTATCAAAAACACAGGACTCTGCTAAGTCGAAAGACGATGTATAGGGTCTGACACCTGCCCGGTGCTGGAAGGTTAAGTGGAGATGTTAGCATTTATGCGAAGCATTGAAATGAAGCCCCAGTAAACGGCGGCCGTAACTATAACGGTCCTAAGGTAGCGAAATTCCTTGTCGGGTAAGTTCCGACCTGCACGAATGGTGTAACGATTTGGACACTGTCTCAGCCATGAGCTCGGTGAAATTGTAGTAGCGGTGAAGATGCCGCTTACCCGCCACGGGACGAAAAGACCCCGTGCACCTTTACTATAGCTTCGTATTGATATTGGATAAGTAATGTGTAGGATAGGTGGGAGACTTTGATTAAGCGTCGCCAGGCGTTTATGAGTCGTTGTTGAAATACCACCCTTTGCTTCTCTGATATCTAACCCTTTTTAGGGGACAGTGCGTGGTGGGTAGTTTGACTGGGGTGGTCGCCTCCAAAAGAGTAACGGAGGCTTCTAAAGGTACCCTCAACACGCTTGGTAACCGTGTGTAGAGTGCAATGGCATAAGGGTGCTTGACTGAGAGACTGACAAGTCGATCAGGTTGGAAACAAGAGCATAGTGATCCACTGGTTCCGCATGGAAGGGCCAGTGCTCAAAGGATAAAAGGTACGCCGGGGATAACAGGCTGATCTCCCCCAAGAGCTCAAATCGACGGGGGGGTTTGGCACCTCGATGTCGGCTCGTCACATCCTGGAGCTGGAGAAGGTTCCAAGGGTTGGGCTGTTCGCCCATTAAAGTGGCACGCGAGCTGGGTTCAGAACGTCGTGAGACAGTTCGGTCTCTATCTGTGGTGGGCGTTAGAAATTTGAGAGGATCTGTCTTCAGTACGAGAGGACCGAGATGGACTGACCTCTAGTGTACCGGTTGTTACGCCAGTAGCACCGCCGGGTAGCTATGTCGGGAAAGGATAAGCACTGAAAGCATCTAAGTGCGAAACCTACCTCAAGATGAGATTTCTTTTAAGGGTCGTTGGAGACTACAACGTTGATAGGTCACAAGTGTAAAGGCAGTAATGTCAAAGCTGAGTGATACTAATTACCCGTAAGTCTATTGTAACACACTTTCTTAATTGTTAGCTTCGATATTTTCAAATGTTATATGACCTTATTAAAATTTTAAGGTGGTTATAGCGATAGGGCTCACCTCTTCCCATCCCGAACAGAGAAGTTAAGCCTATCAGCGCAGATGGTACTGCAATTTTGTGGGAGAGTATGTCGCCGCCTTTATCTTATAAAACAACCCTTTTTTTTAAGGGTTTTTTTATACCAATTTTTTAATTTTTCTTATATTAAAGTTATGAAAAAGAAAGAGTCAAACTTATAAGGAATCTTGTTTGTAGTTATAGTAACTATACTCTGTGGTGTTATATTGTATTATGGATTCTGGATTTAAAAAATCTTTATTTTTTCTTTCTAAGTGGGATAGAGTAGGTTAATGTATAGTTGAACCCACTTCCAAAAGTATTGTCATCTGTAACATTGTTAAAACCAGGAATAAATAGATTATCAAAGTTTTCAGGCTTCTTAGTAGATAATAATTTATTTAATCTTAAGCTAAATCCTAAATAAACATTTTTAAAAGTTTCAACTTTAACACCAGCTACAATCTCTAACCAACTCCCATTTAAATTTGAATGATCAATAGTTTGATAATTATTGTCTACAAAGTTTGAAAAATATGCATCACCATTCCTGACGTAATAACTTTCAATTTTATTTGAAAAATTAGAAGATCCATATCTCAAACCTAAAAAAATTGAATTGTCCATTCCAATCCAATTCTTAAACATGTTATAATCAAAACCAAAACGCAGAAAACTTCCATTAGAATTAAAATTAATATTCTCGTCTTCAATTAACCTATCTATCATTCCATATTCAGCTGCAAGATATAAGTTTTCAGTTAGCTGTAAATCACCAACAATTTCATAATTTAAATTATCTCCGTCAGAGGAAGACTTTATAGGTTTATAAACATCAATACCTAATCTTATCTTATTGATATTCAGTATACTGTTTTGAACATCTAAACTATCAACTAACTCATTTTCTACCTGTGCAAATACTATTGCTGATGGTAAAAAAAGATTAAAAATGAATAAATATATTTGTCTTTTCTTCATTAAAAATTGAATCTTTTACTATTGAAATCTCTCGAATCCATCCTGTTTTTTTTAAGATTTCTGTGTCTGATTTTATTAAAAAATTTGATTTAAATCCACATGACCTATTTAAATATAAATGATTTGTTTGATGGAATATTATTAAAGTATCTCTGATCTCATTTTGTTCTAAAACATACTTAGTTTCATTTGAATTTACCATTAGGGGTAATTTAAGTTTATCCCCAGTGAATGATTCAATTATTGAATCGTTATTAATCCCCTTAATAAAACTTAAATTAATTACTGTTGGATTTTTACTTTCATTATCAATAAATCCAATTGTAATTCTTTTAGTATTTTCTGATCCTTCAATACAGATATCATCTTTTTCACAACTAAAAAAAAATAATATTAAAAATAGAAAATGAAGGTGTTTGAACATTAGCTTAAATATCTTCAAAATTACTATATTTATAATAAATCATAACACTCTAATATTGATAACAAAAATCACAAATGATTTATCAAAATATTATCTGGATTTAGAAGTAAATTATGGTGCCAGCGATTATCATCCATTGCCTGTTGTACTTGAAAAAGGGGAGGGTGTATTTATGTGGGATGTAAACGGAAAAAAATATTTTGATTTTTTGTCAGCATACTCAGCTGTAAATCAAGGTCATTGTCATCCAAAGCTTGTAGGTTTAATTAAAGAACAAGCAGAAACACTAACTCTTACATCAAGAGCTTTTCATAATAATAGATTGGGTGAGTATATGGAATATGCAACAAAACTTTTTGGGTTTGATCAACTCCTTCCCATGAATACTGGTGCTGAAGGTGTTGAAACATCTATTAAACTTTCAAGGAAGTGGGGATATCTAAAGAAAAATGTTGATGAAAATCAAGCTAAAATTATAGTATGTAACAACAACTTCCACGGAAGAACTACAACTGTGATTTCTTTTTCAACTGATCCTGGTTCAAAAGATTATTTTGGTCCTCATACCCCTGGCTTTATTCATATACCACATGGTGATACCATTGCCTTGGAGGATGAACTTAGAAAAGATAAAAATATTGTTGCTTTTCTTGTTGAACCAATACAAGGTGAGGCTGGAGTTAATGTTCCAGATTCTGATTATTTAAAAAAAGTAAGATATTTATGTTCACAATTTAATGTTCTTATGATCGCAGATGAGATTCAAACCGGACTTGGCAGAACAGGTTCCCTACTAGCATCATGCGGTAATTGTAGTTGTAATTCATCATGTGAACAACAATCATCATATGTCAGACCTGATATTTTAATTTTAGCAAAAGCTCTTAGTGGTGGGACTTACCCAATCTCTGCTGTTCTTTGTGACTCTGATATAATGGAAGTGATTCAGCCTGGTCAACATGGAAGTACATTTGGTGGAAATCCTTTTGCTGCTAGTATTGCAAAGAAGGCATTAGAGATAATTATTGAGGAGAATCTATCTCAAAATGCAAGAGCTTTAGGTGTAATTTTTAGGCATGAGATGAATAAATACATTAGTAATAGTAATATTGTTACTCTTGTTAGAGGAAAAGGTTTGTTAAATGCCATTGTAATTAATGATTCTACTGATAGTAAAACTGCTTGGAATATCTGTTTAAAGTTACGTGATAATGGTCTTCTAGCTAAGCCCACTCATGGTAATATTATTAGATTTGCACCCCCTTTAGTTATGACCAAGGATCAGCTTTATGACTGTCTAGATATAATAACATCAACACTAAAAGAATTTGAGCCCAAATAAATGAATGTCTACTTTGATAATGCAGCCACAACAAAGGTAAGAGAAGAAGTAATAAATGATATTTCAAATGTTCTAAAGGATTGTTTTGGTAACCCTTCATCAACTCATTCTTTTGGAAGATCAGCAAAGTCATATATTGAGACATCAAGAAAGTCTATTGCAAAAATTATTAATTGTGATCCAGGAGAAATAATATTCAATTCAGGTGGAACAGAATCTGATAATTCAATTTTAAAATGTGCAGTAAAAGATTTAGAAATTAAGCATATTATCTCTTCTAAAATTGAGCATCATGCAATAACACATACTTTAGATGATCTGGAATTACAAGGTGTTAATATACATTATGTAAAATTATCTAAAAATGGGAATGTAGATATTGATAATCTTGAATACTTATTGAGTTTAAATGATGAGCCTAAACTAGTAACTTTGATGTATATAAACAATGAAATAGGTAATATTCTGGATGTAAAAAGTGTATCAGATTTATGTCAAAAGTATAATTCACTTTTTCATACTGATGCTGTTCAGGCTGTTGGTCATTATAAAATTGATTTAAAATCTATGAAGATTGATTTTTTATCATCAGCAGGCCATAAATTTCATGGTCCTAAAGGTGTTGGATTTACGTACATTAATAAATCAACAAAAATAAAATCATTTATTTGTGGTGGTCCACAAGAAAGAGGTCTAAGAGCTGGGACCGAATCTGTCCATAATATTGTAGGAATGACAAAGGCCCTTGAAATAGCAGATAAAAATATGCATGAAGAAGCTAGATATGTTTTGTCAATAAAAGAATACATGATTAATAGCTTGAGAAAATTATTTCCTGATATTCAATTCAATGGAGAATCTGGAAATACTCAAAACAGTACATATACAATATTAAATGTTTGTTTTCCCATATCTAATGATAAAGCAGAGATGCTTGATTTTAACCTTGATTTAAAAGGTATTGCATGTTCTAAGGGAAGTGCTTGTCAATCTGGTAGTTCCGGAGGCTCTCATGTTTTAAGTGAAATTCAGAGTGAGGATCAAAAAAAGTTTCCATCAGTTAGATTCTCATTTTCTCATGATAATAAAATGGATGAAGTTGATTATCTTATTGACACACTAAAAGAATTAATTAATTCTTAATAATATATAATTGCTTTATACACCCCCTTATTTCCAACACCATCTTGATAATTAATAAGTAAAATATTTTTACCTTCATTTATAATATTATCAGAAATCTTATGAAAAATTAAATTTGATTTAGGCTCATACTCAAATAGTGCCCATTTTCCATTTAAAAAGGCATTATAGCTTTTAATACCAGACATTTCATCTTTGAGTCTTAACATTATTGTTGATCTATCAGAAATATTTGAATTCTGTTTAAAATTAATCGGTTTAATTTCCGGTTTAATTGTGTCTCTAGATATTGTATATTTTCCTAAAGATGAAGTGTTAGCATAGATATATAGATCATCTTTTCTAGAGTTTATGTACGTTATCTCTTTATCTTCTATTCTCCCAATGAATGACTGTCTCAATTCTAATGTATCTAATATTGCTTGAGGTAGCTTAATAATCATAGATTTTCTAAATGGATCTTTATCCTCACCAAGGTCAAGTGTATCATTTTGATATGATATATTTAATAAAAGGTCATTATAGAATGTATTCCTTTTTATCTCAATTACTGATGAATTTTTATTTATTTCATAATTCAGACTAGTTAATATCTCTATTCCATCATAAGATGTGATTTCATCCTTACTGTCAGTACCTTTAACTCTAAAGTTTAAATAAGATGAGTTGTTATTCCAATCTGAAACTCTTATAGATACGTGGTTATTTAAAAATTCCGATGGATCTAATATACCATTGAAATTATTATCTCTAAGGAAAGATAAATCTGCATTTTGAGGAGTATAAACCTTTAATACTCTCCTTCTATTTTTAATAACTGAAATGTAATCATACATAATTTTTCTGTAATGATTTTGACTAAATTTTATTCTATCCATTTTAAATGAATAAACTAACAAGGAGTCAATTAATAGATCTACTTTGTAGACACCATTCTGGTTAAACAAGCCCTTGTATTGTATATCATAAATATCAATTCCAAGTCCAGTCTTCTTACTATATTCAATATCATTAGTAGTGTAAGTTGAATCATTTAATTTTCTAATTTCTTTCTTCACTGGCAAATTACTAACTAATGTATTCTCTTCGTCAATTAGATATAATCCTCTTATAATAGGTCTTTCTTTGTCGTGATATTTATAATTAAACATTAGAGGATTAAGTGCATCTTGGGTATCAGTATCTCTTATTTCAAAATGAAGGTGTGGTGCAAATGATCCACCTGTATTACCTGAGTAACCTATTAACTCTCCTCTTTTAACCTTTATTTCTCCTTTTTTTGGAAATTTTTTAATTGTGCTTTTTTTTAACCTATAATGTTCATCTCTTATAAATTTGTCAAGGTTTGTGCTAAATTCTTTTAAGTGAGCATAAACTGAAGTATAGCCATTTGGATGGTCAATGTAAATTACTTTTCCATACCCATAATTATTAACCTCAATTCTTGAAATATAACCTTCTTCAATACTAAAAATCTTTTGACCTTGGACCCCTCTGCTCTTGAAGTCAATCCCAGTATGAAATTTGGATCTATACTCTCCAAATGTTCCCGAAAGATCAAAGGGTGCATCAATTGGAGAATGAAAATCTAACTCTTGGCTAAAGTTCTGGTTATAGTTTAAAATAAAAAATGATGTAAATAAAATTCTGAGAAATAATTTCATCTGATTTCAAATTTAACTTAAGATTTTTATAAATTGAAATTATAAAATTAATTACAATTGGATTATTTAAAAACTCTTCAAGAAAAAATCAGTTATCTTCTAAAAAAGTTAGATGAAACCAAAATATTGAATGAGTCATTAGAATCAAAAAATGAATATCTAATTAAAGTTAATAAAGATCTTGAAACTAAAATTAAGATTATTCAGGCAAAAGATAAACAACTTAAAATTGTATCAGCTATAAATGAGGATGATAGTGATAAGAAATATTTTAAAAATAAAATCGATTATTTGATCAAGGAAATAGATTATTGTATTGATAGAATATCTTTATAAATATTATGGATGACAATATTAAAATTAAATTAAACATCGGTGATAGGATTTATCCTCTTACAATTCAAAGATCACAGGAGTTTTATTTTAGAGAAGCTGCAAAGATTATTGAAAAAACAATTAAAAATTTAGAGGAAAACTATTCAGTAAGAGATAAACAAGACCTTCTTGCTATGTGCTGTATCCAATTTGCAGCAAAAAATTTACAGAATAAGTCAAAATCAAATGATTCTGAGAGTGAAATTGAAAAAATTATACTAAAAATTATTGATGATATTGATAAATCCATTTTAACTTCTTAAATTTACTTCAACCTGTATTAGTGATTCTTGGTAAACTCAACGAGTATTAATTAAGAAAGGTGAGTTTAAATGCTAAAGCAAGCTATCTTGAATAGATCCTTGAATGTTTAATTAGCCTTAATCCTGTTTTTGGGAGTTTACGCAATACTCACTCTAATACAGGTTTGTTATTTAATTAAGTTAGAAGATTACCATCTTCATCCCAAATAGCAGTTTCATTTCTTTTGGATTGGTCAACACACTTTGCAATCCATTCCTCATCATATGATACATTATGATCTTTAAGTACATCTTCAGGAACTCCATCCCATACATTAGGTATGTTGCCTTTATATCCTAAATCCTGCATTCCAACCTCTGATGTAAACCATCCGGTCACAACCATATATCTATATGTAGCAAAAAAACTTGCAGCTTCCTTCATGTCTTCTTCAATATCATCATTGAATGAAATAATATCAAAAACTGACTTTATTTGATCATCTGAACACTCAGCTAATTTGATATTAAATTTACTTTTAAAGAGGTTATTTAAAACTATTAGTCCTTTCCTCAACACATTTTCTCCATAATTATTGTGAGCCGGGGTACTCCAATCTTTTGCGATAAACTCAATCATTTCAACAACACCAGCGTCATTTATATTTCCAAATTCATTAGGAGGAATAATTATATTAGCTATTCTTTCAATCGTTCTTAACTCTGACGTGTTGAAAAATTGAGCATTAAGAAACTTATTATCTCTTTCTTTTTCAAAAGGAGTTCTACCATACCTATACTCCCAGATTTTTTCTGAAATATTTTCATTTAATGGAGAAATGCAGCCTTCTAATGTTAATGATGCGCCTATACTACTTAAAATAATTGTTTTAATACTATCCCTCCTTTTCATTATATGTTCTGTTTTTTGAGTTCTGAAATTATGTGTTCTGATGTTCGCCATGCTAAAGCCATTATTGTCCAAGTTGGATTTTTATCTCCTTTGAATACAAATGGACCTGCATCTACAACATAAACATTATCAACGTCATGAAGACGTTCATATTTATTTACCACAGATGTATTTGGATTATTTCCCATTCTTGTAGTTCCAACCTCATGAATAATTGATCCCGGAGTAGAAATCCCATAATTCTGGTCTTTACCAGGTTTATCTCCTATCATTATACCATTCATATTGTGAGCTAATTCTTCGTAGATATCTTGAGCGTGTTTAGCCTGATTATATTCTGTATTAGCCCAGTTGTAATTAAATTTTAGTACAGGAATTCCATACTTATCTTTTTTATTTTCATCTATTTCACAATAATTATTAATATCTGGAATAGCTCCACCTCTTGATTCTAGTACAATTGTTGAACCCCAATACTTTTTAACATCCTTTCTAATCTGTTCTCCGTAACCACCAACTCTTAATCCAAAAAACTTATTAAAATCATTAGGTATGTAACCTCCGATTCCAAACTGTGGCATTCCTAAATTTCTGTATGATGTTTCTATGTGATATCCAATTGGAAAATCTAGTTTTTTATCATGGAGCCACCATGGAGTGTATACATGAGCACCACCAACCCCATCCTCATTATAAGTTTTCCTATTCATCAATTCAGGAACAAATATCTGTTTTGATGTCCCTACAGTGTCTTGTAGATACTTTCCAATTAAACCACTACTATTTCCAAGTCCATTAGGGTGCTCATTACTCTTAGAGTTTAGTAAGATTCTTGCACTACTGCAAGATGATGCACCTAGAACTACCACCTTGGATTGTATGGAGTACTCTTTCCCATTCTTTTTATTAATAAAAGAAACACCAGTTGCAATACCATTATTATCAGTGTCCACTTTTCTTACCATTGAATCAGTGTAAAGATCAACAAGTCCTCCTTTTAAAGAAGGAATTACTAAACTTGAACTTGAGGAGAAGCAAGCATAAACAGAACATGATCTTTCACATTGACCACAAAACATACATATTCCTCTTTGGTTATTTATTCTCTTTGTAAGAACAGATAATCTTGAGGGGATTACATTTATACCAGATTTTTTAGCACCCTTTATATAATATAATTCATGTAATCTAGGCTTTGGGGGTGGTAGAAAAAATCCATCTGGATCATTTGGAAGGTTTTCTTTGGTCCCAAAAACACCTATTAGTTGGTCGAGCTTATCGTAATATGGTTTAATATCTTCATAAGTTATTGGCCAATTTGCATTTAAATCATAAAAATCTTTGCATTTAAAATCTTTTGGGCCAAGTCTTGAGGCAATTCTACCCCAGTGATTTGTTCTACCACCCAACATCCTTGATCTCCACCACATAAAGTCAGTATCTTCTTTAGAATAATAAGGCTCACCATCAACTTTCCAATCCCCATATGACATATGAAAATCCCCAAATCTTCTAGTTACAGAAGACCCCCTTCTTGGAGATGCCCAGGTTGGTTTAAACTGAGTTTGTTGTTCAGGGTCTGCTGGGTCAAAATAAGGTCCAGCTTCAATAAGAGCAACCTTTAGTCCTGCATCAGTTAAGATTTTAGTTGATATCCCACCGGCAGCACCAGAGCCAACAATAATTATATCATACTTTTCTTTAGATTTTTTAATTTCCATAAACCAACTCAATTTATTAAAAACAATTATATTTAAATAGAGTTATCAATAAATTTTTATTATGTTAAATATCAAAATAATTATTCACTAATAAAAATTAAATACACTGCATTGTTACTGCTTACATTATGGTAATTGAAATATGTACAACAAGCTTAAGTTCAATAATAAATGCTCAGGATGCTGGAGCAAATAGATTAGAATTGTGCGAAAATTACCTTGTTGGAGGGGTTACTCCAAATATTGAATTTTTTGAAAAGTCTTTAGAAATATCAAAAATCCCAATTAATATTTTAATCAGGCCAAGAGGTGGAGATTTTACTTTCAACAATACAGAATTTAATAGAATGTTTGAATCAATACAAAAATTTAAAAATTATAATATTAGTGGATTTGTTGTTGGTTTTCTTGATAATAAAAATCAATTAAACAATACGTTATTAAGTGAATTTAGAAGTGCAACTGTTGGTTACGAATTAACCTTCCATAGAGCTTTTGACTATTTAACAGAACAAGAAAAATCATTGGAGCAATTAATTGAGAATAAATTTGATAGAATACTTTGTTCTGGAAGCAAAATAAATTCAGAAAATGGTATAAAAAACCTTAATTACTTAAATTCTTTAGCTTTAGATAAAATTACAATTATGCCAGGTGGAGGTATCAATATTAAGAATTTTAAATTATTTAAAAATGCTGGTTTTAATGAAATCCATCTTTCAGCGATTGATAAGAGAATATCATTAGATTCTAATTATGACATTATTAAGGAAATAATAGAGATGAGTCAATAATAATATATTATTTTTGAAAAAAAAATTATGGCTTTTGATATTGATGTTATTAAGAATGTTTATTCAAAGATGTCTTCTAAGATAGCTTATGCTAGGAAAATGGTCGGTAGACCTCTAACTTATGCAGAAAAAATTTTATATTCTCATCTATGGGATGAATCATCAAAGAAAGTTTTTATAAGAGGTGAAGATTATGTTGATTTTGGTCCTGACCGTGTTACCTGCCAAGATGCAACTGCTCAGATGGCACTTCTTCAATTTATGCAAGCTGGAAAGGATAAAGTAGCAGTTCCAACAACTGTCCACTGTGATCATTTAATTTTAGCTCAATCTGGTGCACAAAAAGACCTTAAAAATGCTAATAAGGTTAGTTCAGAAGTTTTTAATTTTCTAGAATCTGTATCAAGAAAATATGGTATTGGTTTCTGGAAACCAGGAGCAGGAATCATTCATCAAGTTATTTTAGAAAATTATGCTTTTCCTGGAGGGATGATGATAGGTACTGATTCACATACCGTAAATGCTGGAGGATTAGGAATGGTTGCAATAGGTGTGGGAGGAGCAGATGCAGTTGATGTTATGGCAGGAATGCCATGGGAGTTGAAATTTCCTAAATTAATTGGTATAAAACTAACTGGTAAATTAAATGGTTGGGCTTCAGCCAAAGATGTAATTTTAAAAGTTGCAGGAATCTTAACTGTTAAAGGTGGAACAGGATATATACTTGAATATTTTGGAGATGGAGCTGAATCTCTCTCATGCACTGGTAAAGGTACAATCTGTAACATGGGTGCTGAAGTTGGGGCAACCACATCAATATTTGCATATGACGAATCAATGGAAAGATATTTAAAATCTACTGAAAGAAAAGATGTCGTTAACGCTGCTTCAAATATTAAAGATGATCTTAAGGCAGACCAAGAAGTTTATGAAAATCCTGAAAAATATTTTGATGAAATTTTTGAAATTGATTTAAATACACTTACACCTCATATTAATGGGCCTTTTACTCCTGATCTTGCAACACCGGTAAATGAAATGAAAGTTAAAGCCAAGTCAGAAGGTTGGCCAACTGATATAAAATGGGGTCTTATTGGGTCCTGTACAAATTCATCATATGAGGATCTTTCAAGAGCTGCATCTATTGCCAAACAAGCTTTAGAAAAGAATATTAAGATAAAATCTAAATTAGGAATAAACCCTGGTTCAGAGCAGGTAAGATATACAGCTGAAAGAGATGGTATAATTGAGCTTTTTGAAAAACTTGAATCAAAAATATTTACTAATGCTTGTGGACCTTGTATAGGTCAATGGAATAGGGAAGGTGAGGATAATACTGAGAAAAATTCAATCATTCATTCTTTTAATAGAAATTTTGCCAAAAGAGCAGATGGTAACCCTAATACTCATGCCTTTGTGACTTCACCAGAAATGGTAATGGCTGTTGCCTTATCTGGAAATCTTGATTTTAACCCCATGACTGATAATCTAATATCTGAGAATGGAGATAAAGTAGTTTTAGATCCTCCATTTGGAGATGAATTACCTTCAAATGGTTTTGATTGTGAAGACAATGGCTATATTGAACCACCAATTGACGGATCGGATATTCAAATAAAGATAGATCCAGATTCAAAAAGACTACAAATACTGGAAGCATTTAGTCCATGGGATGGCAAAAATATTTATAATGCTAAACTTTTAATCAAGGCTCATGGTAAATGTACAACAGATCATATTTCAATGGCTGGTCCATGGTTAAGGTTTAGAGGACATTTAGATAATATTTCTGATAATTGCTTAATAGGAGCGGTTAATAGTTTTAACATGAAGACAAATCTTGTTAAAAATCAAATTACAGGAGAATATGACCCGGTTCCTGAAACTCAAAGATTTTATAAAAAAAATAAAATAGATACTGTAGTTATTGGAGATCATAATTATGGTGAGGGTTCTTCAAGAGAACATGCGGCTATGGAGCCGAGACACCTAGGGATTAAAGCAGTAATTGTGAAGTCTTTTGCTAGGATTCATGAAACAAATTTAAAGAAGCAGGGAATGTTAGCTTTGACTTTTAAGGACGAAAATGATTATGATAAAATTCAGGAAGATGATACATTTAACTTTTTGGATTTAGAATCTTTTTCACCAAATAAATCTATTTCATTAGAGATAATACATTCAAATAATTCCAAAGAAATTATTAAATTGCTCCACACTTTTAATGCACAGCAAATAGAATGGTATAGAAATGGTTCTGCATTAAACTTAATTAAAGCAAACAATCTATGATAAAAGACCTAAAATATTTAATGTCATATTCAATTGCTCTTTTTGCATTTATTGGCATTTCATTGGGAGGTTTTTATAATTACTTAGCAGTTATTTTTACATTTGTTTTTATTCCAGTTCTTGAAATAATTGTTAAGAAAAGCGATGAAAAGTATACAGATGAAGAAAAGAAAAATAGAAATCTTGATCCTTTTTTTGATTTACTATTATATCTAAATATTCCTATTGTATTTGGTATTTTCTTTTTTTCACTTGAAAAACTTTCACTTACCTCTTCAGTTTATGATATTATTGGAATAATTCTATCAGCAAGCATTGTAATGGCTACTAATGGAATTAATGTTGGTCATGAACTGGGACACAGAAAGTCATTAATAGCAAAAACTTGTTCTAAACTTTTATATCTCCCATGTCAATACATGCATTTTTATATAGAGCACAATTTTGGACACCATATAAATGTCGCAACTCCAGAGGATCCTGCTACAGCAAAATATAAACAAACAGTATATAATTTTTGGTTAACATCTGTTGTAAGAACATATGTAAGCGCATGGAAAATTCAGTTTAAGCTTCTTAAAGTTTCTAAAAGAAGTTTCTTCTCAATTAAAAATGATATGCTTTTTTACTCGCTGTTTCAATTAACTTTTTTAGTTTTTATTTATTATAATTTTGGATTATATCTGACTCTTTTATCTATTGTAATGTCTGTTGTATCATTTTTATTTTTAGAAACAATAAATTATGTAGAACATTATGGTCTTTTGAGAAAAAAAGAACCAAGTGGAAGATACGAGAGAGTAAAACCACATCACTCTTGGAATTCAAACCATACAATTGGCAGAATTGTGTTATATGAATTAACCAGACATAGTGATCATCACTTCAAATCTTCAAAGAAATATCAAATTTTAGAGTCATTAGATGAATGTCCTCACTTGCCACATGGGTATCCTACTTCTATTTTATTATCACTAATTCCTCCAGTGTGGTTTAGTATTATGAATCCACTGGTAAGACATTACAGAGGAATAAAAAGCTAAGTTTAAATTTAACTTTTTTTATTTAATCTTTTTTAGTCAAAATTGATTTAACAAAATTTAAGATGTGTAAATGAAAGTAACTAGTTATTAGAAGGACAGTTAATATACTTTATACCTGGAAAAGACCTTTTGAACATTCTATCCTTAGCATCAATAAAATCATTGACATCAATATCTTCTCGAGTACTTGAAGGATACATTATGTCAGCAGTGCTAGTACTATGCTGATATTTATATACATCATGTCCAAATTCATGATACATAATCCACAATCTCTGTAGTAAGTTCTTGTCTACCCATGCATCATATAGAACACCGACATTAACTCTATTGTCGTTACAATATCCTGTAAAAGTTGAATAAGCAATGTGATCAGAAGTTACGCCTGCAGTAACTTGAGCAAAAGTCGCATATTCAAAGAAAATATTCAAGTTAGAATTTACCTCACCAAAATCTACTTCGACTGTACACTTAACATCATTAACAAATTTGTCCCAGTATTGCATTAAGTCGTTTTGATTTGTAGAGGAGGGGTCTAGAATATCATCATAACTAACACAACTGTATAACTGTTGAACTACTTCCTCTGTTATTTCTGCTGAGACTGAATCATCAGATGAGGAACAACTTATTAGAACAGAACAAAAGGAAATAACAAAAATAAATTTACGCATATTAAAATATTTAATTGTAGCGAGAGGGAGATTTGAACTCCCGACCTCCGGGTTATGAATCCGACGCTCTCACCTGCTGAGCTACCTCGCCAAATTAAGAAATGCAAATATATAAAACAAATCTCAGTAAATTATTGCTAAAAAACTCTTTATTAACTTAAATACTAACTTTTTTTAATATATTAGAAAATATATGAGTATTAAAAAAGAATTTGTAATTGAGTATGATTTTCAGTCATCTCCACAACTCTTGTTTCAGTATCTATCAACTGCTTCTGGTCTTTCTGAATGGTTTTCTGATGATGTTAACTATAGAGGTGAGAAGTACACATTCTTTTGGGGAGACTCTGAAGAATATGCCAGAGTTCTCTCAAAAAAAATAAATGAAAAAATTAGATTCCAATGGATAACCGGGGAAGATGATGAAGAAGATTATTTTTTCGAATTTAAGATTCAAATGGATGATATTACAAAAGATGTTTCACTCATAATAACTGATTATACTGATGAAGATGAGTTAGAAGAGGCTAAACTTCTTTGGGACAGTTTAATATCAGATTTAAAACAAGTTTTAGGATCAACCTAATTTAAAGTTATATCATCCGGAGAATTTGACCATAGTCTGTATTTATGCCCGAATTCTTTAATTAAATTATTCCAGCTATTCTTTTTTTTAAAGCTAAATACATCTTCTACTTTCTTTTCAGTTATGATCCAACTATCGTTTGCTATTTCGTTATCTAATTGTTTTAAGCCCCACCCTGAATATCCCTGAAATAAAATAAAATCATTCATTTTTACTATTCCTTTCTCAATCTGATTAATAAGAAAATCAAGATTATTTCCCCAGAATAGATTATCATAGACATTAAGAATCTCTTTGTGTATTTTTTCACTTCTTAACAAATAAAAGTATTCAGATGAAACCGGACCGCCATAATATAAATCTATTTTGATTTTTTCAGAGTATTCAACTTCTTTAGTCATAAAGAGGTCAGATGGTCTGTTTAATATAAATCCAGTAACACCCTCATCAGTTTGATCAACAATTAATATGATAGATTTATAAAAAATCATATCAGTTAAGAGGCTTGGTGATGAAATTAGTATTTTACCTTTCATATTAAAAAAAAAGAGCTTCACTATGAAGCTCCTTTTTAGACATTTTTTAAATGAATTTAAAACTTAGTTTACTGTACTTGAAAGTTCAGCTCCAGCTTTAAATTTAACAACTTTTTTAGCAGGGATTTTAATAGTTGCTCCAGTTTGAGGATTTCTACCATCTCGAGCAGCTCTTTGAGAAACTGACCAAGACCCGAATCCAACTAGTGAAACTCTTCCACCACCTTTTAAAGTTGAACTAACACTCCCTAGAAATGATTCTAGAGCCATTTTCGCTGATGCTTTAGAAATGCCAGCTTGGCCTGCCATTGCATCAATTAATTCTGATTTGTTCATATCATTTATTTTAATGTTTAAACAAAAATATGTGATATTATGTAAGTCCAATGAAATTAGGGGGTAAAAGTAGAATTTTGTTAATAAATTGGGGTATTTTGTTGATAATCCTCTTAATCTAATTAATAAATAAGCGAATTTTCATCAAGTTTTAACCCATTAATTAGGTCTTTCGCATTCATTACTATCTTATTTTCAAATTGAATAAGGATGCAATTTATAATGCTATCTTTTGAATATACATGAAATTCCCTATTATGAATTAGAATTTCTCCTACCTTTTTATTTAATATTTTGTTAAGTATCTCAGCTTTTAGAACTTTCATTCTAATTTCATTATCTCCATTTTTTAAAATTGTCCACGCTCCTGGTGTTGGAGACAGGCCTCTAATTTTTCCAACTATTTCATTTGCAGGCTTATTCCAATTTATTCTTGTATTCTCTTTGGATAGTTTAGGAGCAATTTTTAAATTTTTAGCTATTAATACTTGCTTTGATGCTTTTAAAGTATTTGTAGCAACTCCATTAATTGTTTTTACTAGTAGCTTTGATCCAATAGAAGATAACTTTAAATATAACGAGCCAAAGTCGTCTTCATCGCTAATAATAATTTCCTCTTTAAGTAAAATGTCTCCTTGGTCAATGCTTTCGTTTATATAAAATGTAGTAACACCAGTTTTTTTCTCATTATTAATTAAACACCAGTTTATTGGTGCAGCACCCCTATAATTTGGCAATAATGAAGCATGAAGGTTGATTGCCCCATACTTTGGAATAGAAAATATTTCAATTGGCAGCTTTTTAAAGGCCACAACAATAATTAAATCTGGTTGAATAATTTCAATTTGATTAATAAACTCTTTGTTACTAAGATTTTCAGGTTGTAGAATCTTAATATTTTTCTCTTTAGCATATTGCTTTACCTCACTTTCATTTATTTTTTGACCTCTACCAGATTTTTTGTCAGGCGATGTAACTACACATTCTACATTATAATTTAAATTGACCTCATGAAGAGAGTCTACAGCAAAACTTGGTGTACCAAAAAAAATTATTTTTAATTCACTCATTATATTTTATCTAAAATAAATTTAACTCTTTCTTCAATATTTATATTTGGGACTTTGATCATTTTAATCCCTGATTGTTCATATATACTTATTATAAAAGGACTAATCTTTTTTACATCGCTGAAATCCTCATTTCTATTATCATCCTTTTTATATATTTCTTTCCAAGGCTCGAATATAAAAATTAAGTCATATTTATACTTTGAGGGTAGGTTATCCCAATAATTTGATGAATTACCAATAGATCTGAGATAAGCAGTCACCTCATGAATGCCTCTATCAAAGAAAATTATATTCTGCTTACATTCTAGTTGATCAGCGGATTCAAAATCAAGTTTTCTTTTCTTAAAAATATTTTTACTTATTCCAACCGGGTTTGTCTTAAACTCTAGTCCTTTTAATTTAAACTCATCAAAAATATCTCTTGCAGCTTCTTCAAAGCAATAAAAGTTTTTTTTCTTTAATTCATTTATTACACTAGTCTTTCCGGTGCCTGGAGCTCCAGCTAATACAATCCTTTTATTTATTTTTTTTTCTGACATTACTCCAGATCAGATTGGTTATATTTGTTTATTATTTACAAAATTAATTTCATTGTCAAATAAAAGCACTAAATCTGAAGATTTTTATTTAAGATTTGAAAAACAATTAAAAGAATCTCAATCATGGCCAGGATCATATCTGTATAAATTTATTCTTAAAAACGATGATGGGGAATTAGATAAATTAAAATCAATCCTTGACAATTTTAAAGGAAATATATCTCAAAAATCCTCTACAAATAATAAATTTATAAGTGTAACATTTGATTTTTATGCTAAAACTCCAGCAGATGTTATTAAAATTTACAAAGATGTAAGTATTATAGAAGACATAATTAGCCTGTAGATTGCTAATTAATTTTTAAATTGCATGTATATGAACTCATTGGAATACAATACTGAAAGAACTAAACTTATAATCCCAGAATATGGAAGGCATATTCATCAAATGATTGATCAGGCAGTAGCTTTAATAGATAGGCATGAAAGGAATAAAATGGCAAAGGCTATAATTGGTGTCATGGGTAATCTTAACCCTCACCTAAGAGACGTACCCGATTTCCAACATAAATTGTGGGCCCAACTATTTATAATGTCAAATTTTGAACTTGATGTTGATAGTCCTTTTGAAAAGCCATCAAAAGAACTTTATGTTAATGGTAAACCAAGTAAACTTGAATATCCTCAGAGTTATCCCAAGTATAGATTCTATGGAAATAATATTAAGAAAATGATTGATATTGCTTTAGAGTGGGAAGATGGAGAATTAAAAGATAAGCTAATTGTAAACATTGCAAATCATATGAAGAAATGTTTCTTGAATTGGAATAAAGATTCAGTTGATGATAAAGTGATTTTCGATCATCTAGCAGATTTATCAAATGGAGCTTTAAAAGTTCCTGAGTCAAAACTTCCATTAACAGATTCAAGTGAATTTCTTAAGAACAAAGTCAAGACAAATAATAATTATAAGACAAATAATAAAAATCGTAAAAAGTCTAAAAGGAGATATTAATGTCTAGTTTAAGAGTAAGAGGTGGAGTAAAATTGTCAGGTGAAGTAATACCACAAGGTGCAAAAAATGAAGCATTACAAGTTATTTGCGCTACTCTTCTTTCAGATGAGGATATAATTATCTCAAATGTTCCTGATATCATTGACGTAGTAAAACTAATTGATATACTGAGGAGTTTGGGTGTTCAGGTTAATGAACTAGATGAAGGAAAATACTCTTTTAATTCAAAAAAAATTGATTTAAAATATCTTGAAAATCAAGATTTTATTAATAGTGCAAAGAAATTAAGAGGATCAATTATGTTAGTAGGTCCCCTTCTTGCAAGGTTTGGCATAGCTTCAATCCCAAGACCTGGTGGTGATAAAATAGGCAGGAGAAGACTTGATACTCACTTCATCAATCTTGAAAAACTAGGTGCTAAACTTGACTACAATTCAAAAAACAGAATGTACTCTATTACCTCTAATGATACTCTAAAAGGAGCAAATATTCTTCTAGATGAAGCTTCAGTTACAGGAACTGCAAACATTATTATGGCCTCTGTACTGGCTGAAGGTCTAACTACCTTATATAATGCTGCATGTGAACCATATATCCAACAACTTTGTCTACTTCTTAATAATATGGGAGCTAATATTAAAGGTATTGGTTCGAATTTGTTGAAAATAAAAGGGGTTTCTTCATTAAATGGATCAAATCATAACATTCTTCCTGATATGATTGAAATTGGAAGTTGGATTGGTTTAGCTGCTATGACTAGAAGTAAATTAAAAATTAAGAATGTGTCATGGGATAACTTAGGTCAAATACCAGATGTTTTTAGAAAATTAGGTATTACTGTAAAAAAAGAGGGAGATGATATTTTAATACCTGAACATCCCAATGGATACTCTGTTTCTAACTATATTGATGGCTCTATATTAACTATCTCAGATGCACCTTGGCCTGGGTTTAGCCCTGATTTAATATCAATTATTTTAGTTGTTGCTACTCAAGCTAATGGGACTATTTTAATACATCAGAAGATGTTTGAGAGCAGATTATTTTTTGTAGATAAACTAATTGATATGGGTGCAAAAATAATTTTATGTGATCCACATAGAGCATCTGTTATTGGACATAATTTTAAATCCTCTTTAAAACCAACAATAATGACATCACCAGACATCCGAGCAGGTATTGCATTATTAATTGCTGCACTTTCTGCTTCAGGAGAAAGTATTATCCAAAATGTTGAACAAATAGATAGAGGCTATGAAAATATTGTAGAAAGATTAAAATCTATTGGTGCAGATATAGACAGGGTATAGAACTATCTTTTAGAAATTTTATTATTTGAGATATTTCTTTGCAGTTTACATTTAAATCTATCTACACTGTTCTCCCTTAATTTTGAGTGTTTTGTCTTTCTTCCGCTAACTCTTTCTCTCCACAATTTAAAGCTGCTTTTTTTTAAATTATTTCTCATTATTGCAATTAACTCTTTTTCATTTATATTAAACTGACTAAATATTGCTTCAAATGGAGTTCTGTCCTCCCAAGCCATTTCAATTATTCTGTCGATTTCCTCTAAGCTTTTACTTTTCATTATCAATTTTGTCTAAAAATTTTTCTGCATTTATAATATGGTTCTCTTTTTTTTCAGAACTCATTTTATCAAATGTGTTTACTAACATCCTAAGTCTTGGATTTTTTATAAAAAAATCTCTTTGTTTATCCATAAATCTCCAAAATAAGCCATCCCATATAATATCCCATTCACTTTTTTTATAATCACTCATTTTATAAACATAATTACTGCCACTTATGTAAGGTTTTGTGGACATCAAACCACCGTCAGCAAATTGGCTCATTCCATAAACATTCGGAACCATCACCCAGTCATAAGAATCAATAAATAATTCCATGAACCATTTGTAGACTTCATCTGGGTCAAATTCACAAAGTAACATAAAGTTTCCAAGTATCATAAGTCTTTCAATATGATGTAGGTAGCCAGTTTTAAGAACTTTTTTAATGGAATTATCAATTGGTTCTATTCCTGTTTCAGCTGTGTAAAAGGATCTTGGAATCTTTCTTTTAAATCCCCAATAATTCAGAGTCCTTTCATAATTTCCTTTAGCTTTATAAATACCTCTTATGAATTCTCTCCAGCCTATTATCTGCCTTATAAAACCCTCGGTTGAATTAATTGAAATGTTATTCTTTTTAGAAAAATCTATTGATTTACTTATAACATGTTTTGGGCTAAGAAGACCAACATTCATTAATGGACTTAGTATGCTATGATTTAATGTAGTTTCATCTTTAACTATAGCATCCTCATAGTCACCAAACATCATAAATCTATTTTCTAAAAAATCATCAAACCATTTTTCAGATTCATCAAAAGTAATTGGATAATTGAACAAACCCATTTTACCATAGTTTTCTTTGAAGTATTTATTTGTGTATAAATGAGAATCGGCAATATATTTATTCTCTTCTGGAATATTAATTTTAGGAGGAACCTGACCTTTTGGATATTTTTTTCTGTTTAATATATCATAAGTCCACTCACCACCTTCTGGTCTTCCATCAGAATCAATAAGTATATTTCTTTTTTTTCTTTCAGACTTATAAAAAGAAGTTTGAAAAAACTTTTTTTTGGATTCTTTAAAAAAATCTTCAAGGTCTTGGTTGGTGTTTAAAAAGTGAGGAGACTCATGAACTAAAAGATCTATATTGTGTTCATTACATTTTCTTTTAATTCTTTTATTCAATAGGTAATCAACTGGATCGTACATTTCAATATGATTGAATCCTTGAGATTTCAACATATCTAATAAGTTTAAAATATTAGATTCATTATCATTTGAATCTATGTATGAGACCCGGATACCTTGACTTTTTAAATAATCCTCATAGAATTTCATAGTTGACCTATGAAATGAAATCTTTTGTTTATGAAATTTATATTGTTTAAAAAATAGATATTCTTCAACTAAGAAAATATCATTATTAGCATTGATTAGATTACTATCCTTGAAAAGCTGATTTGGAAAAACTAAAGAGCATTTATTAATCATCTAACCAAGTTTTTTCGTATAATTTATTAGGGTCATATCTTTCAGATTGAAGTTTTGGATTAAATTTTCTAAATGGCATTGAATCGTTTCCTATTCCTGCGTTATAAAGCCAATTTCCGTAATTACTATGAACATCATAGTCTATTAGCATTGACTCAAAGTACTCTGCACCAATTCTCCAATCAATTTTTAACTCTTTAGTTAAATAATTTGCAACATTTTGCCTTCCTCTATTTGACATAAACCCTGTCTCAAGAAGTTCGATCATATTTGCATTTACAAATGGTTCACTTGTTTTACCGTTTATCCAATTTGACAATATCTCCATATCTGTTGACCACTCTTTATTATCACCATATATTCCATCTTTACTAAAAAACTTGTCTTTATGTTGCATTGAAACATACTTAAAAAAATCTCTCCAAATAAGTTCAAAGTATAACCAATATGTAGAATCATTTTTATCTACTTCTGATTCATATTTTTTCAACTGGTTATAAATGTATTTTACAGAAACTGATCCATTCGCTAACCATGGTGAAAATTTTGAACTGTAATTTTCTCCGATAAGTCCATTTCTAGTTGACTTATAATTTGACACATTTTTTGTATTAAAAAAGTAATCATCAATTCTTTTTTTACCATTAATCTCTCCACCATTAAACCTAAATACAGAGTTTTTGTGAACTTCAAAAAGGTCAAACCCTAAATCTGACAGTGATGGTACTGTGTAGTCAATTGCAATTTTATTATCATTATTTAATGGTTTTGGTATTGGTAAAATATTATCAACAGATAAATACTTTTCACATTTTTTTCTAAAATTAGAAAAACCTCTAGGGATATTGTCATATAAAGTTTTTACATCCTTGGGTGAATATAGAAACTGATCAAAATCTTTAACCAGATCAATGTTTTTTGGAAAATATGATTCTTCTAAAAGTTCATCTCTTGTCCATTCTGATTGAAGAAAGACTTTTTCTATTTCATATTGTTCAATTATATGGGGAATTGATTTATCTAGATAATCATGAGTTACAACTAAAGATATGTTTAGTTTTTCAAGTTGGTTTTTTAATTCTTTTACTGATTCTAGAAAAAATTTTGCTCTAAATTTCTCTGTTTTTTTAAATCCATACTTTGTAGAAATAAAATTTCTTGGGTCAATATTTATGAACCCGATAATTTTATCTGAATTATATATTGCGTTGGTTAATGAACTATTGTCTTCAACCCTCAAATTGTTTCTAAACCATACTAAACTATTTATCTTTTGCTTCTGCATAATTTGCTACAGTATTTAACCTCATCCCAATTTTTCTCCCACTTTTTTCTCCATGAGAATTCAAGACCACATATGATGCATTTTTTTGTTGGTAAATTTTCTTTTTTGACTCCTCTCATTAATTAGTCTTAAGTGAACTGATTCCTCCATCAAATGGAATTATTTGACCAGTCATCCATTTACTTTTTTCACTTAATAAAAAATTAACCATTTCAGATATATCTTGAGCTGAACCAATCTCTTTCATTGGATGTCTATTTTTAGCGTTATCCTTTTTTGAATCAGAGTTTAGAAATTTTTCTGCCATTGGGGTGTCAAGTATAGATGGTGCAATAGCATTTACTCTTATTTTTGGTGCAAACTCGGCTGCAAGAGATCGAGTCAAACCTTCAATAGCACCCTTAGAAGCAGAAACTGAGCTATGAAAAGGCATTCCTAGCTTAACTGCAACTGTACTAAACATTACAACACTTGGATTATCAGCAGATTGAAGTCTGGGTAAAACCTTTTGTAGTATTTTGACACAACCCATTACATTGATATTAAAATCATCCATAAATGTAGATGGTTTAATACCTTTAAATGGTCTAAGATTTATTGTGCCTGGTAAGTATACAAAACCATCAATCTGATCAGGTAACCAATCCAATTCAAATTCTTCATCCAAATTAAGTACACGAGAATTAATCTCTGTACCATTAAAGATTTCTGTATTTCTAGTAGATATAAATACGTTATTATTATCTACAAGTTTTTTTGAAAGTTCATAACCAATTCCTGTTGAACCTCCTATTAATAGTATATTTTTCATTTATTTATAATCTCCAAAGATTTTTATTAATTCTTGCTTTCTGTATTTAAAAATTGTGTTCAATTTAGAATTAATAAATAGGAAATTAATTAGTACTCCAAATGGTCCTAAAGGTATTTTGTAATGAATTACATCTTCAATTAATACACCATTTTCAATCTCTTTGAGAAAATGCTTGTGATGCCAAAAGCTGTATGGACCAAATCTTTGTTCATCAATGAAAAACTCTTTGTCTTTAACTTGAGTAATTTCAGTAACCCAATTAATTTTTACATCAAGCAATGGCTTAACAGTATACTGTATTATTTGACCAGGGTAGGCCCTCTTTTTGTCCCAATCAGTTATATTGAAATCCATAGACTTGGGTGTTATTAATTCCAAATTATTGGGCGATGATAAAAAATCCCATGCTTCATTCAAACTAATAGGTAGCTTTTGTGAATATTTTAACTTAAAGATTTTCATTAATGATTTTAATAATTTGATTTGTTGTTTGAGGTACAGGTAATCCTAAAACACTGGTATAGCTGCCATTTACACGTTCAACTCCAATCATACCTATCCAGTCTTGAATACCATAACTCCCAGCTTTATCTATTGGATTAACATTTTCAACATAATAGTCTATTTCACTATCAGTTAGACTCTTATAAATAACAGTTGTACTTTCTGTAAGAATTTTAAAATTGCTAATAGTTAAGAAACCAACTGAAGTAATAACATCATGGGATTTGCCTGCAAATAACTTAAGCATATTTTTCGCTTCTTTCTTATCCTTAGGCTTACCTAGGCACTTATTTTTATACCAGACAAGCGTATCAGCAGTAATAATGATTTCATTTTCTTTGATTAACTTATTGAAAGCATCTGACTTGTTTTTGACTATGTATTCTGAAATTTCTGTTCCTTGAAGAGAATCAGGAAAACTTTCATCAACAGGGATTGACATCACTGAAAAATTGATACCAGTCATTCCTAATAGCTCTTTTCTTCTTGGAGATCCTGAGCCTAAGATAATGTTATACTTTGATTTATTTACTAAATCCATTTATCATGAATCCTCATTACTTGTTCAATTACATCTCTTACACATCCATATCCACCTTTTTTGTGTGAAACATAATCACATATTGATTTAACATCAACTGATGCATCCTTAGGACAAGAAGATATGCCGACGACCTTTAGAGGTTTAATGTCTGGATTGTCATCACCCATATAAAGAATATTTTTTTTCTCAATACCCTTATCCTTCATGAAGTTATCTAATATTTCAATTTTGTTAAATGCCTTAAGGAAAACATCCTCAACACCTAATGAATTAAGTCTTGTTCTAACATTTTCCTGCATACCTCCAGATATGATAGCAATTCTATATCCTTTAGATATAGCATGTTTTATAGCATAGCCATCTTTTGCATTAAATTGTCTATCTATTTTTCCATCGTGAGTGTAAATAATTTTACCATTTGTCATAACTCCATCAACATCAAAAATGAATGTTGTAATGTCTTTTAATCTTGTCTTATAACTCTTCATAATATTTATTTCAAATTTAAATAAACTTTAACATGATATTCGATATTAAATGACTAATTATTAAAATTTCGTATTTATCTTTGATGGCTTTAAAATGGGATCTAAATTACTAAATTTTATTTTTTCAACACAGCTTATGCTGGTGTTGCTTGTACTATTTCCAATTGCAATGGGTTTAGGGACTTTTTTAGAAAGTTGGTATTCTACTGATGCAGCTAGAATTTGGGTTTATAATGCATGGTGGTTTGAAGCTCTAATGCTTTTGTTGATGGTTAACTTTATGGGTAACATAAAGAAGTATAACCTGCTAAGCAGAGAAAAATTATCAGTTCTTATTCTTCATTTATCATTTATTTTTATTTTACTTGGTGCGTTTGTTACAAGATATATCGGTGATGAAGGAGTCATGCCAATTAGAGAGGACAATATATCTAATTCTTATTTATCTGAAAAAACATATCTGACTGTTTTTATCGATGGTGAAAATGAGGGAGTCACTGAAAGAAAGACTCTAAAATCTCAACTTCTTTTATCTGAGTATGTAAATAATGATTTTACAATTAACGAAAACTTTTACAATAAAAAATTTTCAATTTCTTTTGATGATTTTAGAGAGAATGTTACTGAGGGACTAGTACTTGATCCTTCAGGTGAAAGGTATATAAAATTAGTTGAGGCCGTTGACGGAAACAGACGTGAGCATTATATAAAAGAAGGTCAGGTCTCTAGCATTCAAAACATTTTATTTTCTTTTAATTCCTTTCAAAAAGGAGCTATAAATATAACCTCTGAAGCTGGAGAATATTTTATTGAATCACCGTTTGATGCTCAATTTACCATTATGTCAACTCAGCAAAATGGTAATTTATCTAAAGATGTTAAGCAGCCATTAGAACTCAGATCCTTGTATCAAATACCTGGTTTTCAATTTGTGTTTCCAGAGCCTGCTTTAAGAGGTGTCTTCGAAATTGTTGATGCTGAAGTGACAGACAGGGAAATTGAAGATGCACTTTACCTTAACCTCAATTATAATGGTAAAACTGAAAAGGTTGCATTGTTAGGAGGCAGAGGATATGTTAACAGTCCAAAATCATTAACCATAGATGACCTTGATTTTCATTTATCATATGGTTCAAAGGAGGTGCAACTTCCTTTTAGCATTCAGTTAAATGACTTTATAGCTGAAAAATATCCAGGTACAGAAAATAGTTACTCTTCCTTTATGAGCAAGGTAACAGTTCAGGATAAAGAATCATTTGAATATGATATTTTTATGAATAACATTCTAAATTACAAAGGTTACAGATTCTTTCAAGCATCATTTGATCCCGATGAAAAAGGTACTGTATTATCGGTGAACAATGATTTTTGGGGAACATTCATAACATATGCAGGTTACTTTTTACTCTATTTAAGCATGATGGGGATTTTCTTTTTAGGAAATTCAAGATTTAAATTTTTAGCAAAACAATTAAATAAAAAGACAGCTGTTTTAGTTTTCCTATTATTCAGTTCAGGTTTATTTAGTCAAAATATTAATTCTGTTCCCAAAAGCGAATATATAGACTCAATAATTACATCGACATCATATACTAAGGAGCATGCCAGTAAATTTGGAAAAATAGTTATTCAAGATAGTGGAGGAAGAATGAAGCCAGCTAACACTTTTTCATCTGAGTTACTAAGAAAGGTTAGCAGGACTAACTCATATAATGGATTGAATTCTGATCAAGTATTACTCTCTATAATGGATAACCCAGGCGTATGGTTTAATGCACCACTTGTTTATATTAAATCACGTCAGAAAGGTGATACTATAAGAAAGATTATTGGACTAGATAAAAATGTAAAGAAAGCTCCATTAGTTTCATTTTTTGATTCTATTGGAAACTATAAATTGGCTGAAAACCTCGAAAAAGCCTATTTAGCTTCTGTTCCAACCCAAATTGAAAAAGATGTAATTGAATTAGATAGAAGAGTTAACCTTCTATACTCTGCTTTAGAGGGTAAAATAATGAGGATATTTCCTATTCCAGAGAATTTTAATAATAAATGGGTATCATATCCTGAAGTGAATGATGTTGAATTTAGTGGTGCTGACTCCTTATATGTAAATAATGTTCTTCAATTATATTTTCAAACTTTGAGAGTATCACGAGAAAGTAGTGATTACTCTCAATCTGAAGAGTTGCTTGAAAGCATTAAAGGCTATCAACTTAAATATGGCGGAAATGTTATGCCAAGTGATTTAAAAATATCATCTGAAATAACTTACAATAAAGTAGATATCTTCAACAGACTTTATAAATGGTATCTATTACTAGGGGCCTCTCTATTATTGATCTTAATTCTTCAAATTTTTAATGATAAGAAATTCTATAATATTCTCATAAAATTTATTGAATACTCAATATATTTCTTGTTTATCTTAAATACATTAGGTCTTGCTGCTAGATGGTACATAGCAGGTCATGCTCCTTGGAGTGATGCATACGAATCAGTAATTTTTGTTGCATGGGCAACAGTTATATTCGGTATAATATTTGGAAGAAAATCATATTTTACTTTGGCTTCAGCAACTCTAGTATCCTCTATTATTTTGTCTGTCGCTCACATGAATTGGTTAGATCCTTCAATTGCAAATCTTCAACCTGTGCTTGATAGTTACTGGCTTATGATTCATGTTGCTGTTATAGTCGGAAGCTACGGTCCGTTTGCCATTGGTATGATCCTGGGTATAGTTGTACTATTACTGACAATTATTGCAAATAAAAACAACAGAAAATCTTTTGTAAAAAAATTAGAAGAATTAACTATTGTCAATGAGTTATCATTGACTATTGGACTTGTAATGTTAACAATAGGTAACTTTTTAGGTGGAATGTGGGCAAATGAAAGTTGGGGAAGATATTGGGGATGGGATCCAAAGGAAACATGGGCTTTAATAAGTATCATTGTTTATACGGCAGTACTTCATTTAAGAATAGTGCCAAAACTTAACAATAAATGGCTTTTTAACTTATTAAGTATTATCTCATTTGGTACAATACTTATGACTTATTTCGGTGTTAACTTTTATCTAGTTGGCCTTCATTCATATGCTTCTGGTGATAAAGTCATTACTCCTGACTTTGTATATTATTCTGTTGGTTTTATAATTATTTTAGGCTTAATTTCTTATTTTGCGAATAAGAAAAACCAAGTTCTTTAATGATTAAAATTAAAATTGAAAATGAGTATTCTAGCTTAAAAACTGTAGTACTTGGAATAGCTAATGATATTGGCGTGCCTCCTAATATATTTGATGCATATGATCCACGATCACTATATCATGCCAAGAATAATTCTTTCCCAAATGAAACTGATTTAGTAAAAAATGTGGAGAAATTCCATAATAAACTATTAAAACATAATGTTGAAATTCTTAGGCCAGAAAATATACCTAATTGTAACCAAATCTTCACTAGAGATCTGGGGTTTGTAATATCAAATATTTTCTTTTTGTCTAATATTGTACCTGCTCGGCAAGATGAAATCAAAGGTATAGAAAATATTATCAAAAATCTTGATGTTGGTGTAATTAAACTACCGGATTTTATGCACATAGAAGGTGGAGATGTAGTCTTGCATAACGGCAAATTATTTATAGGCACTTACTTAGACGATAATTATTCATCTTTAATTACTGCTAGAACAAATATTGAGTCTATTGAATATTTAAAAAAGATGCTTCCAAACATAGAAATTGTTCCAATTGAAATAAAAAAATCGAATATAAACATATTTGAAAATACACTTCATTTGGATTGCTGTTTTCAAACTATCGGTCCAGATAAAGCAATAATATGTCCTGATGGTTTTAAAAACAAAGAAGATTATGAGTTTTTAATTAATTTTTTTGGAAGAAAAAATGTTTTCCTTGCAAATTCTAGAGAATCTTTTTTGCTTACATCAAATGTATTTGTAATTTCTCCTGAAGTTGTGGTATCTGATAAAGGTTTTAAAAAGTTAAACAAATGGCTGGAGGAAAAAGGTATTTTAGTTGAAAAAGTTGATTACTCCGAGATCTCAAAGATGTCTGGTTTACTTAGGTGTTCAACACTTCCCCTATTTAGAGAATAATGAGCCATTTCAGTTCTAAAATATTAATGATTTCTCCTAACAAATTCAGGAATAATGAACACACTCTTTTGGATAATGTTTTTCAATCAAAAAAAACTAACCAAAATCAGATTGAGCATTTAGCGATAAAAGAATTTAATAGATTAAGAGAACTTATTTCGAATTCAGGAATAGAAGTATTTAGTTTTTATGATGATAGTAAATTCGATACTCCCGATGCTGTATTTCCAAATAATTGGATCTCTTTTCACTACCATCGTAAAGCCATATTATACCCTATGTCTGCTCCCAATAGGAGGTTTGAGAGAGAGTCTAAGATACTAGACAAGCTTTCTGATTTTGGAATTGAGATTGAACTTATAAATGATTACTCTTTATATGAAAATAAAAATAGATTTTTAGAAGGAACTGGAAGTATTGTATTAGATAGAAAATCAAAAAAAGCTTATTGCTCTTTGTCAGGAAGATCTGATTTAAGTCTTTTTAAAAAATTCTGTTCTGATATGAATTATATCCCTGTTGTCTTCAATTCTTCACATGAATCAAAACCAATTTATCATACAAATGTTATGATGTCAATATGTAATAATTTTACAATTATATGTTTAGATTCTATTAGGGATAAAAATGAAAGAAACTATGTTATTGAAAATTTAAATAACTCAGGATTAGAGATTATTGATATAAGTATTAATCAAATGACCTCTTTTCTTGGTAACTGCATTCAGCTAATTAACTCAAATCAATCTCCTGTACTAATAATGAGTTCTAGAGCTTTTAATTCAATTACTAAATCTCAAATTAAACGAATTGAATCATATACAGAAATTATTCACTCTGACATCAAAACCATTGAGGATAATGGAGGTGGAAGTGCAAGATGTATGATAGCTGAAATCTTCTAAATATTATTATATTTATGAAAACTTCAAATCTTAATTTAACTTAAAATAATTATATGAAAAGACTATTATTTTTAATGTTTGCTTTCTTTTTGCTTATGCCAATTGAAGCAAACTCACAGAGAAAAAGAAATCAAAAACAAAATAATAAATCAGAAAATGTATCTCTAAATGCTTTTAAATTTAGGAATATTGGGCCTGCATTTTTATCGGGTAGGATTTCTGATATTGCAATTCATCCAGAAAATGAAAATACATGGTATATAACTGCTGGTTCAGGTGGTGTTTGGATGACAGATAACGCCGGAACAACATGGAATCCAATATTTGACAATGAAACATCTTATTCGATTGGTGCGATTGCTATTGATATCTCAAGTCCTAATATAATTTGGGTTGGTACCGGAGAAAATGTAGGTGGTAGACATGTTGCATATGGAGATGGTATTTATAGAAGTTCTGATGGAGGTAAATCATGGAAAAATATGGGTTTAAAAAAATCTGAACATATTTCTAAAATCATTGTCCATCCCAAAAATTCTGATGTTGTATGGGTTGCTGTTCAAGGACCACTTTGGAGTAGTGGTGGAGAAAGAGGTCTGTATAAAACAGATGATGGTGGTAAAAATTGGCGTAAAACCCTAGGTAATTCTCAATGGACTGGAGTTACTGATATTATGATTGATCCGAGAAACTCAGACTTAATTTATGCTGCAACTTGGGACAGACACAGAACGGTGGCAGCATATATGGGAGGAGGACCAGGATCAGGAATTCATAAGTCAGAAGATGGGGGTGAAACATGGAGAGAGCTTACTAATGGCATTCCAAAATCTAATCTAGGTAAAATAGGTATAGCTATATCATATCAAAAACCTGATGTTATTTATGCTGCAATTGAGGAAGACAGAACTAAAGGTGGTGTTTATAGATCTTCGGATAAAGGTGAATCTTGGACAAAAATGTCAAACACTGTTTCTGGAGGAACAGGACCACATTACTATCAGGAATTATATACTAGTCCGCATGAGTTTGATAGATTATACCTTATGAATGTCCATATTTTAACTTCTAAGGATGGAGGTAAAAACTTTGAGCAACTAACAAATGAGAGAAATTTCTACTATTACTTTGATAAAAAGCATAGTGATCATCATGCTATGGCATTTAAAATGAGTGATCCTGACTATTTAATGGTAGGAACAGATGCAGGTATTTACGAAAGTTTTGATGGAGCAAAAAATTGGCATTACTTTTTAAATCTCCCTTTAACTCAATTTTATAAAGTAGCTGTTAACAATAAGGAACCATTCTATCACATTTTTGGTGGAACACAAGATAATGGATCTGCGGGAGGACCTTCAGCTACTGATGAAGAGTATGGAATAACTAATAGAGTATGGTATAAAACTTTAATGGCTGATGGGCATCAGTCAGCAACTGATCCAGTTTATGACGATATAATGTACGCTACAACTCAAGAAGGTGGTTTTCATAGAGTAGATTTAACAACAGGTGAACAAGTTTATATTAAGCCTCAACCTGAGGAAGGAGATCCATATGAAAGATTTAATTGGGATACACCAATATTAGTGAGCCCTCATAATCCTGCTAAAATTTATATCGGTTCATACAGAGTTTGGGAGTCTGATAGTAGAGGTGATAGTTGGAGAGCAATTTCAGGTGATCAAACAAGAAATGAAAATAGAATAGAATTGCCAATCCTTGGTAGAAAACAAAGCTGGGATAATTCTTGGGATGTAAAAGCCATGTCTCAATATAACACAATAACATCATTATCTGAATCTCCTGTTCAGGAAGGATTAATTTGGTCTGGTACCGATGACGGATTTATTCATGTAACTACGAATGGCGGTCAAACTTGGAAAGAAATACCTGTAACTGAATTAGGACTTCCTGAAAGATCTTTTGTTAATGACATAAAAGCTGATCTTTTTGATAAAAATACAGTATATGTTTCATTAGATAATCATAAGGAAGGTGATTTAAATCCTTATTTATTTAAAAGTACAGATCTAGGAGAAACTTGGGAATCAATTTCTAACAATATTCCTTCTAGAACTTTAATATGGAGATTAGTTCAAGATCATATTGAAAAAGATTTATTATTTCTTGCCACTGAGTTTGGAGTATACACATCTTTAAATGCAGGAAAATATTGGCAAAAGCTACCCGGTACACCGACCATATCTTTCAGGGACCTTGTAATTCAACAAAGAGAGGATGACCTTGTAGCTGCTTCTTTTGGAAGAGGGTTCTTTGTGCTTGACGACTATTCTGCTTTAAGAGAAATGCTTAATAAAGATAACCTATCTAGTGAGGGTAAACTATTTAAACCAAGAGATGCTAAGTTATTTAAGCCAAGAAACGCACTAGGAAATACAGGTGGGCAATATTATGTAGCCGAAAATCCAACCTTTGGTGCTGTATTTACCTATCACCTAAAAGATGTTCCTGAGACAATTAAATCTAAAAGAAAAAAAGTAGAAGCATCCTTAAACAAAGAAAACAAAGATATTCCATTCCCAGGTTATGAATACTTGACTGAGGAAATGAGAGAAAAGCCTGCAACTTTGTTATTATCAATTAATGATTTAGATGGTAATCTAATCAGAAATGTAAATAAAAAAGCTTCAAAAGGATCGGGTAGAATAACATGGGATCTTAAACATAAAAGTTACTACACTATTTCAGCAAGATCTGGTTGGAGAGAATCAACAGGCCCTTTTGTCACACCAGGAAAATACTTTGCAACCTTGTATCTGAAAAAAGATGGAGAATTAGAAAAACTTGATGGTCCAATTGAATTTGGTGTAAAACTTTTAAGAGAGGGAGTTCTCGAAGGGGCATCATTTGAAGAATATAATTCTCATGCTTCTGATCTAGCAGCTATATATAATGAGTACTCTGCTTACTCAGATACTTTTTCAAGATTACAGTCAAAGTTTAACTTACTTGAAAAGGCATTAATGTTGACTGAATCATTAAATGAAAACATGTTTTCTGAACTTGAAAAAGTTAAAAATGAATATATATTACTAAGAGATAAGTATGGAACAAGTCCTGCTAAAAATGAAATAGGAGAGTGGGATAAACCAACAATAGGATCAAGATTATCTATTGCATCTCAAGGATTATCAACTTTTTATGGTCCAACTGAGATGAACAGGTATAATCTTGAACTCTCAAAAAGGTTAGTTAGAGACTATAAAAAGGATGTAGAGTTAATTAATTCAAAAGTAGAAGATCTGGAGATGAAAATTAAAGAATTAAATCATCCTCATATATCTGGTTCAGGAATTAATTAGAAATATATTGATTGAGTTCAAAACAATCTAGTTTAAAGTATTTAACAGAAGATAAAAGGTGGTCAAAAATATCAGAGGTTAAAGCCTCATATTTTGTCCACTCTTTGTCTTTTGAAAAAGTATATATCTGAATTGGAATTCCCTGTGAAGTGGGCTCAAGCTGTCTACACATCATTGTGAGATCATCATTAGTCATTGGATGAGATTTAAGGTATTCCTCGATATATTTTCTAAATACTCCTAAATTTGTTAAGTTCCTTCCATTTAAAAGCATTGTTTTGTCAGCATTTTCTTTCTTATTATGTAGTTCAATTTCAGAGCTTTTGTTGGTTAGATAATCTTTAATTAGTTTGACTTTTTTGAGTTCTACTATTTCTTTATTTTCTAAAAATCTAACAGAACTTGGTTTAATTAATAGTGATCTTTTTATTCTCCTGCCTTTTGATTCTTCCATCCCTCTCCAATTTATAAATGAATCTGAAACAAGCTTGTAGGTTGGAATTGTTGTAATTGTATTGTCAAAGTTTTGAACTTTAACAGTGGAAAGATTTACTTCTATGACAGTTCCGTCTGCATCAGAGCCTTTCATAGTAATCCAATCACCTATCCTTACAGTATCATTTACTGTAATTTGAATACTTGATACAAATCCTAGAATAGTATCCCTAAACACTAATATAATAATGGCTGAAAGAGCTCCTAGTGAAGCAAGAAATGTTCCAATTTCTCTTCCAGTAAGTACAGATAGAATCAAAATGATACCAATAAACCAAATAAATATCATTATTACCTGAATATAGCTATCTATTGGTATATGCTTTAAAGAAGAACTTTGTTTAAAATAGTCTTTTACTGTACCAAGAACAGACTTTACGGTTACAATAAATAATACAATAGTCAATGCCTCAATAATAATTACAAGGTTATCTGTGTATGTGGGAATAACTATGTAAAGAAAAAATAGTGATGGTATAAATGATAGAAGTCTTGGAACCCTATTCTTTATCAAAAGATCATCAAAAGTTGATGAAGTTGATTTTGCAATTCTTTTAAAAAAGGATAATATTATTCTTCGTGTTATATAATTTATAATGACAACTATTACTGATATAGATAATATTATAGTACCTATTGCTATGAGGTTTGATACGTATGAACTAATACCATAATTAGATAAAAATTCAATTATTTCTTTTTTATACATGGTACAAAAATAAAAAACCCACCATTAAGGTGGGTCTTTTAATGATAAAATTTAGATAATTAGTTATGAATAGAGACTAATTCAAGTGTTACAAAGTTTTGATGATCGCTTGCTGCCTGAAGTCCTTCCATGAGTTTTGCACCTTTAAAAGTACTTCCATATTCTTCAAAGTATTTTCCAAAACTTTCCCCGCCTTCTACTCCAATATTGAAGAACATATGAGTTATTCCTTCATATGCATTCTCAGTCCTTTCATATATTCTTGCAAGATTCCACCATCTATGGTTACCATCCATTATAGCCTTCTCTGCTAAAGGTTTTGCAACTTCAATCTCCCAAGTCTCAAAATCTTCAGATTTAGCAATAGTAGAATTCATTGTCATCATATCTCCAGGATTAATGTCACCTCCAGCAAAAACTGTAGCTGAAACTCCTTGCAAATGGTAGTTTCTTCTCTCATTACTAGAGTCTTGAGAACTATCAAACATTCTTGAAATTGCTCTTTTAGACATTTTCCCTTTATATACTTTCTGTGCAATTTCTCCAAAGTTTGCTGAACCAGATAAGTAATTGTCTAGTTGTTCTTTTGAGGAAAATCCAGTGATAATAAAGTAGTCTGCAGGAGTTTCCCTTTGATCACTATTTTGAATAACTTTCCAAACTGACTGATTTAACTCGAGTCCATCTTTAATTGCTTGTTTATGAAGAGGCCCCCAGAACTCTTCAGTCCTAAGATATGCAGCATCTTCGCCATCTTTTATATCTACAGCACTTATAATTGCATATTGAGCAGAGGTAGTGATTGTAAATGTAAGTGTCAATAATAAA
>CABYMF010000010.1 GCA_902519955.1 uncultured Bacteroidota bacterium
TGATTTTAAAAGAGATAAGTTTGATGTTAGTGCTGAAGTAAAATCAATTGAGTATGACCCGAATAGAACAGCTTTTATCTCTTTACTTGAGTACAAAGATGGAGAAAAGAGATACATAATTGCTCAGAATGGACTTAAAGTTGGACAAACTGTCTTGTCCGGTGAATCAGCTAATCCTGAAATCGGTAATGCGATGCCTGTTAATAACATACCTTTAGGTACTATCATCTCTTGTATTGAATTAAATCCTGGAAAAGGTGCAAGTATATCAAGAAGTGCAGGTTCTTTTGCACAATTAATGGCAAAAGAAGGTAGGTATGTAACAATAAAACTCCCTTCAGGAGAAACAAGGATGATTTTGAATACTTGTTATGCAACTATTGGCGCTGTTTCTAATTCAGATAACCAGCTTGTATCATCTGGTAAAGCTGGAAGAAAAAGATGGCTTGGTAGAAGACCAAGAACAAGACCAGTTGCTATGAACCCTGTTGATCACCCAATGGGAGGTGGAGAAGGAAAAGCATCAGGGGGTCATCCAAGATCAAAAAAAGGAATACCTGCTAAAGGTTTTAGGACTAGATCTAAGAAGAAATTATCTTCTAAGTTTATTATAGAAAGAAGAAAAAAATAAAAAGTAATGTCAAGATCACTAAAAAAAGGACCATACGTACAGTTAAGCCTACTAAAGAAGGTCAATAAAAATATTGAAGATAATAAGAAGGATGTTATTAAGACATGGTCTAGATCATCAATGATAATACCTGATTTTGTAGGACAAACTATCGCTGTTCATAATGGTAAACAATTTATTCCAGTTTACATTACCGAAAATATGGTTGGTCACAAACTTGGAGAATTTTCTCCGACAAGATCATTTAGAGGTCATACTGGTAATAAAAGATAAATAATATTGATTTAAATAAATGGGATCAAGAAAAAGAAATAGTGCAGAAAAGATAAAAGAAGCAAATAAGGACTTAGCATTTGCTAAACTTAACAATTGCCCTACTTCGCCCAGGAAGATGCGTCTTGTGGCTGATCAAATTAGAGGTGAAGATATATCAAGTGCATTATCAATATTAAAATTTAGCCCTAAAGAGGCTTCTAGAAGACTTGAAAAACTTTTAGTCTCCGCTATATCAAATTGGCAATCTAAAAATGAAAATGCTAATATTGATATGGCCCAACTTTTTGTCAAAGAGATTAGAGTTGATGGCGGAAGCATGCTAAAGAGAATTAGGACAGCTCCTCAGGGTAGAGCTCACAGAATTAGAAAGAGATCTAATCATGTTACATTAGTTCTTTCATCAAAAACAATTACTTAAATGGGACAGAAGACAAATCCAATAGGAAATAGATTAGGTATTATTAGAGGCTGGGACTCTAACTGGTGGGGTGGAAGAGACTATGGTGACAAGATAGCAGAAGATGATAAAATAAGAAAATATATATACGCTAGACTTTCTCGAGCAAGCGTATCAAGTATTATAATAGAAAGGACCCTTAAACTCATTATTATAACCATTACTACAGCCAGACCAGGAATTATAATTGGTAAAGCAGGATCTGAAGTTGATAAGTTAAAGGAGGAGTTAAAAAAAATTACATCTAAAGACGTTCAGTTAAATATTTATGAAATTAAACGTCCTGAATTAGATGCCTTTTTGGTTGGTAACAGTATAGCAAGACAAATTGAGAATAGAATTTCCTTTAGAAGAGCTATTAAAATGGCCATTGCTGCAGCAATGAGAATGAATGCAGAAGGTATTAAAATTCAAATTTCTGGTAGACTCAATGGAGCTGAAATGGCTAGATCTGAATCTTATAAAGAAGGTAGGATCCCATTGTCTACTTTTAGAGCAGATATTGATTATGCAATTGTTGAAGCTCATACTACTTACGGGAGACTTGGAATAAAAGTCTGGATAATGAAAGGAGAGGTTTATGGAAAAAGAGAATTATCTCCTTTAACTGGTATGAAAAAATCATCTAATAATTCTAAAAAAAATAACAGAAAAAGAGATAGAAAAGATTAAATAGAATATGTTACAACCAAAGAGGACTAAATATAGAAAAACACAGAAAGGCCGTATGAAAGGTCTGTCACAACGTGGGCATAGATTATCTAATGGAATGTTTGGTATCAAATCTTTAGAGTCTAAATTCATTACTTCTAGACAAATTGAAGCTGCTAGGATTGCAGCTACAAGGTATATGAAAAGAGAAGGACAGCTTTGGATAAAGATATTTCCAGATAAACCTATTACAAAAAAGCCTCTTGAAGTAAGAATGGGTAAAGGTAAAGGTGCTCCTGAGTATTTTGTTGCTGTTGTTAAACCTGGAAGAGTTCTTTTTGAAGTTTCTGGTGTTCCTGTGGCAGTTGCTAAAGAAGCATTAAGATTAGCTGCTCAAAAGTTACCAGTAACAACAAAATTTATTATTGCAAGAGATTTTAAAGGATATTATGAAAATTAGTGAAATTAGAAATATGTCAATTGACGAGTTAAATGAGAAATTAACTGATAATACTAAAAAGTTGTCTCAGTTAAAATTTAATAATACTGTTCAAACAATAGAGAATCCTCTTGAAATTAAAAATTTAAGGAGACAAATTGCTAAGCTTAAAACTATATTAAACGAAAAAAAACAAGATTAATGACAACTAGAAGTTTAAGAAAAGAAAGAATAGGTGTAGTATCATCTGATAAAATGGAAAAATCTGTCGTTGTATCAGAGGTTAAGAAAGTTAAGCATCCTGTCTATGGAAAATTTGTATTAAAAACAAAGAAATATGTAGTTCATGATGAAAAAAATGAATGTAATGAGGGAGATACTGTAAAGATTATGGAAACAAGACCTATGAGCAAGACAAAGAAGTGGAGAATTGTAGAAATTATAGAAAGAGCAAAATAAAAAATGGTACAAGCAGAGTCAAGACTTAAAGTAGCGGATAACACTGGAGCTAAAGAAGTTCTAACAATTAGAGTATTGGGTGGAACTAAGAGAAGGTATGCAAGATTAGGTGATAAAATTGTAGTCACTGTTAAGGATGCAACTCCAAATGGAACAGTTAAAAAAGGTCAAGTTTCTCTTGCCGTAGTTGTCAGAACAAAAAAAGAAGTTAGAAGAAATGATGGCTCTTATATTAGATTTGATGAAAATGCTTGTGTATTACTTCAACAAACTGGTGAAATGAGAGGAACTAGAGTTTTTGGTCCAGTAGCTAGAGAGTTGAGAGATAAACAGTTTATGAAAATTGTTTCACTAGCACCTGAAGTTTTATAAAAAAGAAATGAATAAAATTAAAATTAAAAAAGGAGATCAAGTACTGGTAGTTGCTGGTGAAAATAAGGGTTCTAAGGGCGCCGTATTAAAGGTGCTTTATAATTCTAATAAAGCATTAGTTGAAGGTGTTAATACTGTAAAAAGACACACGAAGCCAAACTCGGAGAATCCAAAAGGTGGTATAATTGAAAAACAATTACCAATAGACATATCTAATTTGTCTTTAATGACAAAAGATGGGGAGAAAACAAGAATTGGATTTAAAGATGAAGATGGAAAAAAAGTTCGTATATCAAAAAAATCTAAAGAAATTATTTAATTATGTCATATTCACCAAGACTTAAGGACGATTATTCTAAAAAGATTATTAAAGATCTTCAAGGAGAGCTTGAATTAAAAAATGTGATGCAAGTCCCAACCTTAGATAAAATAGTTATCTCAAGAGGAGTTGGTGCTGCTGTAAGTGATAAAAAATTAATTGACCATGCTGTCGAAGAATTAACTTTAATATCAGGTCAAAAAGCTATTGCTACACTTTCAAAGAAAGATGTTGCTTCTTTTAAGCTAAGAAAGGGAACGCCTATTGGCGCAAAGGTTACACTAAGAGGTGACAGAATGTATGAATTTCTAGATAGACTTATAACCATTGCTCTACCAAGAGTTAGAGACTTTCAAGGAATTAAATCTGATGGGTTTGACGGAAGAGGTAACTATAATCTTGGAATAAAAGAACAAATTATATTTCCTGAAATCAATATTGATAAAGTAAATAAGATATCAGGTATGGATATTACATTTGTAACAAATACAAACTCTGATAAAGAGTCAAAAGCATTATTAACTAATCTAGGATTACCCTTTAAAAAATAATATTATGGCAAAAGAATCGATGAAAGCTAGGGAGAGGAAAAGACAAAGAATTGTTGCAAAATATGCTGCAAAAAGAAAGTCTTTGAAAGAGGCTAAAGACTATGTCGGTCTTCAAAAGCTTCCAAAAAATGCCTCACCAATTAGGCTTCACAATAGGTGTAAGCTAACAGGAAGACCAAAGGGTTATATTAGACAATTTGGTATATCAAGAGTGATGTTTAGAGAAATGGCAAATAAAGGATTAATCCCAGGTGTAACTAAAGCGAGTTGGTAAATTAAAGATTATGTATACAGATACTATTGCAGATTATTTAACAAGAGTAAGAAATGCTAGCATGGCTGGACATAAAGTTGTAGATGTTCCAGCATCTAATATTAAAAAGGATATCACAAAGATTCTTTTTGATCAAGGCTATATCTTGAGCTATAAATTTGAAGATACTGATAACAAACAGGGTAATATAAAAATAGCTCTTAAGTATGATTCAGTTTCAAAACAACCTGTAATTAAAGAAATTCAAAGAATAAGTAAACCTGGGTTGAGAAAATATTCAAATTCCCAAGATTTTCCAAGAATTTTGAATGGCTTAGGTATTTCTATAGTTTCAACTTCTAAAGGTGTAATGACTGGAAAGCAAGCTGCTAGTCAGAATATAGGAGGTGAGTTAATTTGTTATGTTTTTTAAATTAATATTATGTCAAGAATAGGTAACAATCCGATAAGTATTCCAGAAGGAGTTTCTGTTGAAGTTAATGGTGATATTATTACCGTTAAAGGTCAAAAAGGTGAAATGAATCAAACTTTTGATGGAGTTAGCTTTGATGTTTCAAGCGATACTCTAATTGTTAAAAGAAATTCGGAATCTAAAGATCACAAATCAAAACATGGACTTTACAGATCACTCGTATCTAATATGGTTACTGGAGTAACAGAAGGATTCACACTAGAATTAGAATTAGTAGGTGTTGGTTATAGAGCAACTTCATCTGGTCAAAAGCTAGACCTTGCTTTAGGTTATTCACATACTATCGTAATGAATATAGCGCCTGAAGTTAAAGTTGAATGTGTTAATGAAAAAGGTTCTAATCCTATAATTAAGCTTAGCTCTTCTGACAAACAACTTGTCGGTCATGTTGCAGCTAAGATTAGATCTTTTAGGAGACCAGAACCATACAAAGGAAAAGGAATAAAATTTGTCGGTGAACAAATAAGAAGAAAAGCAGGTAAATCAGCATAATATGAAAAATATTAAGACCTTTAGAAGGAATAGGATTAAACAAAGAATAAAGAAAGTTATCTCTGGTACTCCTGAGTACCCTAGGTTATCTATCTTTAGGAGTAATAAAGAGATATACTGTCAAGTAATTGATGATATAAATGGAAAAACTCTTGTTCAAACATCCTCTAGAGATAAGGCAATTTCTGATCTTAAATTAAAGAGTAATATTGAAATTTCCTTTAATGTAGGAAAATCAGTTGCTGAACAAGCTGTAAAAAAAGGTATTGATAAGATCAAATTTGACAGAGGTGGATACCTTTATCATGGAAGAGTTAAATCACTTGCCGAAGGTGCAAGAGAAGGTGGACTTAAATTTTAAATATGTATAAGAATTATAAAAATATTGAACTTGTAAAGCCTGCTGGTTTAGACTTAAAAGATAAGCTTGTTGGTATCCAAAGAGTTACTAAGGTTACAAAGGGTGGTAGAGCTTTTGGTTTTTCTGCTATTGTTGTAGTAGGTGACGAAAATGGAGTTGTTGGTCACGGTCTTGGCAAAGCTAAAGAAGTTACAACCGCAATTTCAAAAGCTGTTGAAGATGCAAAGAAAAACTTAGTAAGAATTCCAATTGAGAATGGTACCCTACCGCATGAACAAAAAGGAAAGTTTGGTGGGTCTAGAGTTTTTATAAAACCAGCGACTCCTGGTACGGGTGTAATTGCTGGAGGTGCAGTAAGGACTGTATTGGAAGCAGTTGGCGTACAAAATGTACTCTCTAAATCTCAAGGGTCATCTAACCCTCATAATGTTGTTAAGGCTACATTTGATGCACTTCTTAACTTAAGAAGTCCATTAATGATTTCTCAACAAAGAGGTATTTCTCTTGATAAAGTTTTTAAAGGATGAGTAAAAAAGTAAGAATTAAACAAGTAAGAAGCACAATCAAGAGGCTAGAATCTCAAAAGAGAACTCTTAAAGCTCTTGGCTTAAGAAAAATTGGAATGGAAGTTGAACATGAGTTAACATCTTCAATCTCTGGTATGATAGATAAAGTAAGACATCTTGTTGAAATAAATTCTATAAAATAATAATTATGAGTTTAAATAATTTAAAACCTGCAAAAGGATCAAATAAGACAAGTGGTAAAAGACTTGGAAGGGGACAAGGTTCTGGAAAGGGTGGTACATCTACCAAAGGACACAAAGGAGCTCAGTCTAGATCTGGTTATTCTAGAAAAATTGGTTTTGAGGGTGGTCAAATGCCTCTACAAAGAAGAATCCCAAAGTTTGGTTTTAAAAATATTAACAGGGTTGAGTATAACACTATAAATGTTGATGATATTCAATATCTCGTTGATAATAAAAAGATTAAAAAGGACCTCACATTAGATAAAATGATTGAATTAAGAATAGCAAAGAAAGGAGACCTTGTTAAAGTATTAGGAAGAGGTAAACTAGATGTTCCAGTAAACATAACTGCACATAAGTTTTCTGCATCTGCTGAAAAAATTATTGAAAAGGCTGGAGGAAAGGTTAATAAAATATAATGAATAAATTAATAGAAGTAATAAAGAGTATCTACAAGATAAAAGAGTTAAGGGTGAGAATCCTTTTTACTCTTATGCTCTTGCTGGTCTATAGACTTGGTGCACAAGTTGTGCTTCCAGGTGTTGATTCTTTAGCTCTTTCAGATCTTTCTTCACGATCTGATGGAGGAGGTTTATTAGGTATATTAAACGCATTTACAGGGGGAGCTTTTGCAAATGCATCAATATTTGCTCTTGGAATTATGCCGTACATTTCAGCATCAATTGTTGTTCAGTTGATGGGTGTTGCTCTTCCTTATCTTCAAAAACTTCAGAAAGAAGGTGAGAGTGGTAGAAAGAAAATTACACAAATTACAAGATGGTTAACAATATTTATATGTGTAGTTCAAGCTCCAGCGTATTTATATGGATTAAGTGCGTTAGGGGTTCCCGATAGTGCTTTTATCTTTGGAAGAACTCCAATGTTCATATTTACATCGATTATAATTCTTGTAACTGGATGTATTTTTGCAATGTGGTTAGGAGAAAAAATAACAGACAGAGGAATTGGTAATGGGATATCACTCCTTATTACTGTTGGTATAGTTGCTACTCTTCCTCTATCATTCACTCAAAACTTAATTTCAAGAATATCCGAAAGTAATGGTGGATTAATAATGGTTGTAATTGAATTAGCTGTTTGGTTGGTTATAATTCTTTTAAGTATTCTTTTAGTAATGGCTGTAAGACAGATTCCAGTTCAATACGCTAGAAGAAACTCTGTTCCAGGAACTCAATCATCAGGAATGGCCAAAAGACAATATATACCACTTAAATTAAATGCGTCTGGAGTTATGCCTATAATATTTGCTCAGGCATTGATGTTTGCTCCTGCTACAATTGGAAGTGTTTTTGGCACTTCTTCTGTTGGGCAATGGTTACAAGCAAGTTTTTCAGATATATTTGGGCTTTGGTATAATATTTTGTTTGGACTTTTAGTTGTTATTTTCACATTCTTTTATACAGCTATAACTGTACCAACAAATAAGATGTCTGATGATTTAAAAAGAAGTGGAGGGTTTGTTCCTGGTATTAGGCCTGGAAATGAAACATCAGAATATTTAGATTCAGTAATGTCAAGTATAACATTTCCAGGATCACTATATTTGGCAGTAATTGCAGTTTTTCCTGCAATTGTAGTTCAGCTTATTGGAATGCAGCAAGGATGGGCTCTGTTTTTTGGTGGAACATCACTCTTAATTATGGTAGGTGTTGCCATTGACACAATACAACAGGTTAATGCATATCTTTTAAATAATCACTATGATGGGCTGATGAAGTCTGGTTCAATGAGAAGTAAACCAACAATATAATGGCTAAACAAAAATCAATAGAGCAAGAAGGTAAAATAATTGAGGCACTCTCTAATGCAATGTTTAGAGTTGAACTAGAAAATGGTCATGTTGTTACTGCTCATATATCAGGTAAAATGAGATTACATTATATCAAACTCTTACCCGGTGATAAAGTAAAGCTTGAAATGAGTCCATATGATTTGACAAAAGCAAGAATAACATTTAGAATGTAAATTAAATTATAATGAAAGTAAGAGCATCAATAAAAAAGAGAAGTAGTGAATGTAAAATCGTTAGAAGAAAAGGGCGATTATATGTTATTAATAAAAAAAACCCAAGATTTAAACAAAGACAAGGTTAATTATGGCAAGAATTTCAGGAGTTGATATACCAAAGGATAAAAGAGGAGCTATAGCTCTGACTTACATATATGGTATTGGTAAAAGTCTAGCAATGACAATATTAGGAAACGCAAAAGTTGACTATAATAAAAAGGTTTCAGAATGGGATGATAATGATATTGCTAGTGTAAGAGAAGTTGTAGGAAATCTAACAATTGAAGGTGAATTGAGATCAGAAACTCAATTAAATATCAAAAGGTTAATGGATATTGGAAGTTACAGGGGTATAAGACATAGAACAGGCCTTCCATTAAGAGGTCAAAGAACAAAAAATAATTCTAGGACAAGAAAAGGAAAAAGAAAAACTGTGGCTAACAAGAAAAAAGCAACTAAGTAATTATGGCAAAATCGACTAATAAAAAAAGAAAAGTAATTGTTGAATCAAATGGTGAAGCTCATATAAATGCTTCATTTAATAATATCATAATATCAATTACAAATTTAAAAGGTGAAGTAATCTCATGGTCATCTGCTGGCAAGATGGGGTTTCGCGGTTCAAAAAAGAATACTCCTTTCGCTGCTCAAACAGCTGCTGAAGACTGTGCAAAAATTGCTTTCGATGCAGGTCTAAGAAGAATTAAAGTCCTCGTGAAAGGACCTGGAAATGGACGAGAATCTGCAATAAGAACACTTCATAATAATGGGCTTGAAGTTTCAGAAATTATTGATGTTACACCAGTTCCTCATAATGGATGTAGACCACCTAAAAGAAGAAGAGTTTAATTAATTATAATATAAATGGCAAGATATACAGGACCTAAAACAAAAATTTCAAGAAAGTTTGGAGAACCATTATTTGGAGAAGACAGAACTCTAGAGAAGAAAAATTACCCTCCAGGTCAACATGGTAATAATAAAAGAAGAGCTAAGAAGTCTGAGTATGCTGTTCAACTAATGGAAAAGCAAAAGGCAAAGTATACTTATGGAATACTAGAAAAGCAATTTAGAAATATATATGATAAAGCCAATAGAGGAAAAGGTATTACAGGAGAGCTGCTCCTTCAGCTTTGTGAATCAAGACTAGATAATGTAGTTTTTAGAATGGGTATTTCAAAAACTCGAGATGGTGCTCGACAACTAGTATCTCACAAACATGTTGCAGTCAATGGATCTATTGTTAATATACCATCCTACACATTAAGGCCAGGAGATATAATATCAATAAGAGAAAAATCTAAGTCTTTAAAAACAATTGAAAGTTCTTTATTAGAAAACAACTCTGAATATGAGTGGATAAAGTTTAATAAAGAAAGACTAGAAGGTGAATTTGTATCAATTCCTGAGAGAGATCAAATTCCAGAAAATATAAAAGAACAATTAATCGTTGAATTATACTCAAAATAAATAATATGTCAATTTTAAACTTCCAAAAACCAGATAAAGTGATCATGATTGATTCTACAGAATCTCATGGTAAATTTGAATTTAGACCTTTAGAACCAGGATATGGTTTGACAATAGGGAATGCTCTACGTAGAGTTTTATTATCATCACTTGAAGGTTACGCCTTTACTTCAATAAAAATCGATGGTGTTGACCATGAATTTTCAACTATTGAAGGTATTGTTGAAGATGTAACTGAGATAATACTTAATATCAAACAAATAAGATTGAAGAAACAAATTGATGATGTAGATAATGAGAAGATAAATGTTATAGTGGGCAATCAAAAGACATTAAAAGCTTCAGATCTGCAAAAATTTATTTCAGGTTTCCAAATACTCAACCCGGAACTAGTTATATGTAGTCTAGAAAAAGATGTTAAGTTATCTATAGAGCTAACAATTGAGAAAGGAAGGGGCTATATTCCAGCTGAAGAAAACAAAAAACAGACTGAATCTCTAGGTGTAATTTCTATTGACTCAATCTATACACCTATCAAAAACGTTAAATATAATATAGAAAATTTCAGAGTAGAGCAAAAAACTGATTATGAAAAGTTAGTCTTTGAAATTGTTACAGATGGATCAATTCATCCTAAAGATGCTTTGACAGAGGCTGCAAAAATATTAATTCACCACTTTATGTTATTCTCTGATGAATTAATAACGTTAGAGGCAGATGAAATTGCTCAATCAGAAACATATGATGAGGAGTCTCTCCATATGAGACAATTATTAAAGACAAAACTAATTGATATGGACTTGTCAGTTAGGGCCCTAAACTGTCTAAAAGCCGCTGAGGTTGATACTCTGGGTGACCTTGTTTCATTTAACAAAAATGATCTTATGAAATTTAGAAACTTTGGTAGGAAATCACTTACTGAATTGGAAGAATTGGTTATACTAAAGGGCCTATCTTTTGGAATGGATCTTGCTAAATATAAATTAGATAAAGATTAAATATTAGAAAATGAGACACGGTAAAAAAGTCATAAAACTAGGTAGAAAGACTGCTCATAGAAAAGCTTTATTAGCAAATATGGCTGTCTCTCTTTTTGAACATAAAAGAATTACTACTACTTCAACAAAGGCAAAAGCATTAAAAATATTTGTTGAGCCTTTAATAACAAAGTCTAAGAAAGATAATGTTCATAATAGAAGACTATGTTTTAGTAAACTTAGGAATAAGGTTGGTGTAAAAATTTTGTTTGATGAAATATCAAGTAAGGTTGCTGATCGTCCTGGTGGATATACAAGAATTATTAAATTAGGCAATAGGATGGGAGATAATGCATCAATGGCTATGATTGAACTGGTTGATTTTAATTTTATATATAATAATGCTTCTTCTACTAAAACTGAAGTTCCCATTGAAGAAACAACAACCGAATAATACCTTATAAAAAGTAATTAACAAAAGGATATATGTTTTTTCATATATCCTTTTTTTGTTTAATTTTATTCTCCGAAATGTCCAACCAAAAAAGAAAAAAAGGTCTTGTACTATTAGCTGATGGTACGATTTTTTATGGTCGTTCTGCTGGTATTGATGGCACTTCTTATGGTGAAATTTGTTTTAATACAGGAGTAACTGGCTATCAAGAAATTTTCACAGATCCTTCATATTTTGGACAGATTATGGTTACTACAACTTCACATATTGGTAACTATGGAATAAAAATGTCTGAGTCTCAATCTAAAGAGATATTTATTAGTGGTTTAATCTGTAAATCATTTAGCTCAGTTAACTCAAGAACAAATTCTAAATCATTAAAAGAATGGTTTAAGTCAAAGAATTTAGTTACACTGTGTGATGTGGATACCAGAGCATTAGTCAGATATATAAGAGATAATGGGGCTATGAACGCTGCAATCACAACTGAGACTGATATAATTGACACAATCAAAAAAAACCTTGATAAATTCCCAAGGATGGATGGTCTAGAACTCGCCTCAAAGGTTTCTACAAAAAAACCTTATGAATTTGGTGACAGCAATTCTCAAGCTCGACTAGCTGTGATAGATCTTGGAATTAAAAAAAATATACTTGAAAATTTTTCAAGAAGAGGGTTATTTATAAAAGTATTTCCCTATGATACTGATATTGAAGAGATGCTAAAGTTTAAACCTAATGGGTTTTTTCTATCAAATGGTCCTGGTGATCCAAAACCACTAAAACAGGTAATAAATACCACAAAGAAAATACTTGATAAAAATTACCCCCTTTTTGGTATATGTTTAGGTCATCAAGTAATTGCTCTTGCAAATGGAATTAAGACTTATAAAATGTTTAACGGGCATAGGGGGATTAATCATCCTGTTCTAAATTTAAATACTGGTAGAGGTGAGATTACTTCACAAAATCATGGTTTTGCAGTTGACTATGATACTGCAGTTTCAAATAAATCTGTAAAAATATCACATAAACATCTCAATGATCAGACTATAGCAGGTCTTGAAATTAAAGGAAAGGATTGCTTCTCAGTTCAGTATCATCCTGAAGCAGGGCCAGGTCCTAATGATGGAAACTATTTATTTGATCAATTTCTTTCAAAACTTAATCAATAATGACAAAAATTAAGAGTATTGTAGCAAGACAAATTTTTGATTCAAGAGGTAACCCTACAGTTGAGGCTGATGTAATTACTTCAAATGGAGTACTAGGAAGAGCTGCTGTTCCTTCAGGGGCGTCAACTGGTCAACATGAGGCTGTTGAGTTGAGAGATAATACTAAAGATTTCATGGGTAAATCAGTATTTGAAGCAATTAAAAATATAAATGGATTAATTTTAAAAAAATTAGAAAATTTATCAGTTTTTGACCAAGAATTAATTGATTCAAAGATGATAGCGCTTGATAGTACTCCTAATAAATCAAAATTAGGGGCTAATGCTATTCTCTCCGTTTCATTGGCAGTTGCAAAAGCGGCAGCATTAGAAAAAAAAATATCTCTTTTCAAGTATTTAGGTGATAATAACTCAAATATATTACCTGTGCCATTAATGAATATTATTAATGGAGGTAGTCACTCTGATTCTCCTATCTCTTTTCAAGAGTTTATGATTGTTCCAATTGGAGCAACCAGTTTTAGTCAGGCCCTACAAATTGGTAATGAAGTTTTTCATAATTTAAAAAAAATTCTAACGTCTAGAGGACTTTCAACTGCAGTTGGAGATGAAGGTGGTTTTGCACCTAATTTAAATGGCACAGAAGATGCTATTGATACAATTATTCAAGCAGTCGAAAAAGCTGGATATAAAATGACCGATGATGTAATGCTTGCTCTTGATTGTGCTTCTTCAGAGTTCTTCAAAGATGGATATTATGATTACTCAATATTTGAAAGGGGTAATAGTTCCAAATTAACATCTGAAGAACAGGTCAATCTTTTAGTTGATCTTTGTGAAAAATATCCTATAATTTCAATTGAAGATGGAATGGATGAAAATGACTGGGACGGTTGGAAGCTTTTAACAGAGAAAATTGGAGATAAAGTTCAATTGGTAGGTGATGATTTGTTTGTTACTGATAACTCAAGGTTATTAAGGGGAATTAGTGAAAAAATTGGAAATTCAATTTTAATTAAATTTAATCAAGTTGGATCTTTGACAGAGACTATTTCATGTATTAATCTAGCTTCAGAAAACAATTTTACTTCAGTAATATCACATAGATCTGGAGAAACAGAGGACTCAACTATAGCAGATCTTTCTGTTGCCTTTAATACAGGGCAAATAAAGACAGGTTCTATGTCAAGAAGTGATAGAATGTCCAAATACAACCAATTAATTAGAATTGAGGAAGAATTAGGTGACTCAGCTAAATTTCTTGGAAAAAACGCTTTTAATTTAAACTTCTAAAAATTTAAATTTTATTTAATTTTTTTCTTAACTGTAGGTAATTTAAATTTGTAGAAATACCTATAGATGGATAGATCTGCAAAAATTGAATATAATGGTAAATCTTATACCTTTCCAATAATAACTGGTACTGAGGATGAAGAAGCAATTGATATAAACAAATTAAGAGCTGAGACAGGTCTAATCACCTATGATCCAGGCTATAAGAATACAGGTCATTGTATTAGTAATATAACTTATCTTGATGGTGAAAATGGGATCTTAAGATATAGAGGTTACTCAGTTGATGAATTATGTGAGAAAAAATCTTTTTTAGATGTAGTTTATCTTCTAATTTTTGGTGATTTACCTACTGAAAATGAGTTAAATAAATTTCAAAATGATATTAGAGAAGAAGCTCTAGTTGATGAAGACTTAAAAGGTATCTTCAAAAGTTTCCCAAGGTCTGCTCACCCTATGGGCGTATTATCATCGTTAACCTCGGCATTAATTGCATTTAATCCTCTCAATGAAACGAAGATCTCTATAAATGATAAGAAAGGAACAACTGAAGATGATAAAATGTATGTATCAACAGTAAGGCTTTTATCAAAATTCCCAATTATTTCATCATGGACACTTAGAAAAATTAAAGGTCTCCCTCTTAATTATAGTAATAATAAATTATCATACACTGAAAATATTGCATATATGATGTTTGCTCTTCCTAACAGAGAATATGTCCAAAATGATGTTATAGTTAATGCATTGAATACACTTTTAATACTTCATGCAGATCATGAACAGAATTGTTCAACATCCACAGTCAGGATTGTTGGTTCTTCATATGCTGGACTTTATGCATCTATTTCAGCAGGTATAGGCGCGCTTTGGGGAAGACTTCACGGTGGAGCCAATCAAGCTGTAATTGAAATGTTAGAACTTATTAAAAATGATAATTCAAATATTGATAAGTATATAGATAGGGCTAAAGATAAATCAGATCCATTTAGATTAATGGGATTTGGCCACAGAGTATATAAGAACTTTGACCCAAGGGCTAAAATTATAAAAAAAGCAGCTCACCAGGTTCTAAATGATTTAGGAATTGATGACCCTGTTTTAGATATTGCAAAATCAATAGAGGAAAAAGCATTAAATGATAAATATTTTATTGAAAAAAAACTATATCCTAATGTCGACTTCTATTCTGGGATAATATATAGAGCATTGGGAATTCCAACTGATATGTTTACTGTTATGTTTGCACTTGGAAGAATTCCAGGCTGGATTGCACAATGGAAAGAGATGAGAGATTCTAATAATCCAATTGGTAGACCTAGACAAATTTATAACGGACCTACTCAAAGGAAAATTTCATAATAAATTAAATGGAAATCAAATCAGAGATTTCAAATCTTGCATCTAATTTTTTAAATAAAAATTTTAACATTAAAGCTGACTTTATTGAAATTCAAAATACTAAAAAAGACTTTGTGGGTGATATTACAATTGTACTTTTTCCATATTTAAAAAATATTGATAAAGATAAATCAGATTTTGGTAAAAAATTTGGTGATTATATTAAAAAAAATTCATCCAATATTCATGATTTTAATATAGCAGGCGGATTTTTAAACCTTACCATTTCTGATAATTATTACACAAATTTTATAAATTCAATTATTGATAATCTAAATTTTGGTAAAACAGAACCTTCTAATGAGACATTTATTATTGAATTCTCTTCTCCAAATACAAATAAACCTCTTCACTTAGGCCATATAAGAAACAACCTATTAGGATATTCTATTTCTAAAATTTTAGAAGCTAATGGTAAAAAAGTTCAAAAAGTTCAAATAATCAATGATCGTGGGATTCATATATGTAAATCTATGATTGCCTGGAAACAATTTGCTAATGGATCAACCCCAAAATCATTAAATGTTAAAGGAGATAAATTTGTGGGTGATTATTATATAATGTTTGATAAAATTCATAAAGAACAGATGAAAGATTTAATTGAATCTGGTATGGATAAAGATTTAGCATCTGAGAGCACTGATATAATGAAATCTGCTAAAGAGGAGCTAACAAAATGGGAGAATAATGATAAAGAAACAAGAGAAATATGGAAAATGATGAATGACTGGGTATATAATGGTTTTGACAAGACATACAATCTACTTGGTGTTTCGTTTGATAAAAATTATTTTGAAAGTGATACCTATCTTTTGGGTAAAGACATAATTTTAGAAGGACTAAAAAATAATGTGTTATACAAAAGAGATGACTCATCAGTATGGATAAATTTAGATAGTGATGGTTTTGATGAGAAGCTTTTGTTAAGATCTGATGGTACATCTGTTTATATTACGCAAGATCTAGGTACTGCAGTTCAAAGGATTTCTGATCATTCTAATGTAAAGGGTATGATTTACACAGTTGGTAATGAACAAGATTATCATTTTAAAGTATTATTTAAAATATTAAAGAAATTAGGTTATGATTGGGCTGATAATCTCTATCATTTAAGTTATGGAATGGTAGATCTTCCAACTGGAAAAATGAAAAGTAGAGAAGGGACTGTCGTTGATGCAGACGATTTGATTTATGAACTTATTGATACTGTTAAAGAAACAACAAAGAGCCTAGATAAATATCAGTCATCAAATGAATTATTAGATTATGAAGAATATAGAAAGATTGCACTAGCTGCACTTAAGTATTATATACTAAAAGTTGATCCAAAAAAAAATATTTTATTTAACCCTGAAGAATCAATTGATTTAACAGGTAATACTGGTCCTTTTATTCAATATGCATATGTTAGAATTAAATCAATTCTTAAAAAGGTTAATAAGGATGCAGGTATTAATATTGAATATAAGTTAAATGAAAAAGAGAAAGAGGTAATTAAGGTTATTCATGAATTTCCTTCAGTAATTAAAAGTTCATACAAAGAACTCTCACCTGCATTAATCGCTAATTATCTTTATGATTTAGTTAAAAGCTATAACTCTCTTTATCAAAACCATCATATTCTTAATTCTGAGAGTAAAGACTCAACTTCAATTAGGCTAACTATTTCATCTAAGACTGCTGAGATTATTGAATCCTGTTGTGATCTCTTAGGTATAGAACTACCAAATAAAATGTAAAAAAAAGTCACCCGAAGGTGACTTTTAAATTATCTGAGTGTAAATTACTTAGAAACTGCAAGGTTGTAAACAACAAGACCAAAACCGATTTTGTTAATTGCATCACCGACGTTGTAAATAACATCCATTTGACCTGCAAGGCCACTAAAGATACCACTATACCATCCATCAGTTCCAGCCATATATCCTATAGGATAAATAGCCCAACCTATTAGTACGAATTTACATAGCATTTTATGAGCACTCTCAACGTTACCACCAGCTGATTTAGCAAGCTTAGAAGCTCCACCAAACCAAATTTCAGCAACAATTGCAAAATAAGCTATACCAGAAACAAGACCCCATAATTGAGCGTCTAGAGGTCCAATACCTGCTTCTCCAAAGTAACCAGTTACTAACATTACCGTTGAAAGTAGAATAAGTTTCCATAATAGGCTTTTTGTAGCACCTGATGGCTTTAAAATTAGATAAAACTCTACACACATAAGTGGTACAGTTAAGATCCAATCTACATACCTATAGGCAGTAGTAATGTCACCTTCCATAGCAGCATTTCTCATGTAGTAATAGTGAAGAGCTGCAATACCAGTAATTAAAGCTGATACAAGCATAGAAGTTTTCCACTTATCTGCAACCATATTCATAGCTGAGAAAAAGAACATTGTAGATGCTAACATAGCAGCAAATCCAATCCAAAAAGTGAAATCAGTCAAGCTTAAATCAGTGGCTAATACTGGTAAAATACTTAATAAATTTTCCATAATTAAATTAATTATTGTTTATAAAAAAGTAAATTAAATAAAATAATGGAGTAAAAAAAGATTATTTGAAAAAAAATCATATCTTATTTTATGAATATTTTAATAAAATATGGTAAAAATTATTAAATCAAGAATACTAATTTTTATTATCTCTATAGGTATAAGTTTCTTATTACCAGTAATTTATCAAGATATATTAGGCTTTATATTAATTCTTTCTATTGGAATAATTCATGGAGCAAATGACCTGTTAATAATTAAAAAATATACTAGAAAAAATAACTTATATAGTCAAATTTCTTATTTTTTATCGTATTTAGGACTAGTTTTTCTTGGCTTTTTATTCTTTTATCTTTTTCCTTCAATTGCCTTACTATCATTTGTATTGGTCTCAATTTATCATTTTGGAGAGCAACATTGGGTGGCGAATATATCAAATACTAACATTGTTAAAATAAAAAAGTTATATCCCATTATTTTACATGGTTTAATATTTTTTGTAATTGTATTTATGAATAATATAAATATTGTAAATAATGTCTTATTAAGTTTTAATACTATTTCTCTTAATTATTCTTCATTAAGAATTTTACTTATTATATTATTCTTACTATATATGATATTTCTACTATCATCTAAGTCAATGAGGGGCTATTTTGTAGGTGAGTTTGTATTCTTTATTTTATTATTCTTTTTAACACTAAATTCGAGCTTGATTTATGGTTTTTCTATTTATTTCATTTTTTTTCATAGTCTTTTATCTATTAATGATCAAGTCAAATATATTTATGGTGACGATAGTTTAGGATTCATCAAAAAGTATTTAATTAGTGCATTACCATATTTTATTCTTTCTATATTGTTTTTAACTGGATTCTATTTTTTTATTGACTTTGAATCTTTAAACATTATTCCAATTATGTTTACTTTTCTTGCTGCAATTACTTTCCCTCATGTTTTTGTGATTGAAAAAATGTATAGCATTATGAAATAGTTTTCACTATTCAATATGTATATTTGAAAAAATTATTCTATGAAACTAATTGATGGAAAAAATATATCGGGAAAAGTTTTAGACGAAATTAAATTATCTGTAGATAATAGATTGAAGAATAATTTAAAAATTCCTCACTTAGCAGCAATTTTGGTTGGAAATGATGGTGCTAGTAAAACATATGTAAATAGTAAGATTAAAGCATGTGAAAGAGTAGGTTTTAAATCGTCACTTTTTAAGTTTGATGATTCAATAAGTGAGATTAAGCTTATATCTCAAGTACAAAATATTAATAATAATGATGATATTGACGGATTTATCGTTCAATTACCATTACCTCAACATATAGATCAAGAAAAAATTTTAAATGAGATAAGCCCAGATAAAGATGTTGATGGTTTTCATCCAAATAATTATGGTAAAATGACACTGGGAATAGATACTTTTTTGCCTGCTACACCAGCAGGTATTATTGAGCTAATCGAAAGATCTGAAATACAAACTGAGGGTAAAAAATGTCTAGTCATTGGAAGAAGTCAAATAGTAGGAAGACCTATCAGTATTCTTCTAAGTCAAAATAAAAGTTTTGGTAATTCAACAGTTACTGTCGCACATAGTAGATCAAAAGATCTAAGAAAATTATGTCTTGAATCTGATATAATAATTTCTGCTATTGGTATACCTGAATTTATAAAGGGTGACATGATAAAAGATGGCTCATCAATTATAGATGTTGGCATAACTAGAGTAAAAGACAGATCATCACCAAAAGGATATAGAATAACTGGTGATGTAGATTTTAAGAGTGTATCTTCCAAGGTTGGTTATATTACTCCTGTTCCCGGTGGTGTTGGACCAATGACAATCTCGATGCTACTAAAAAATACATTAAAGGCTTGTGAAATATCCGATTAGCTTTCAATCTTATTCATTAGACTATAAATCTTTAAAATCAATAAACCAAAAAGTACGCTAGATACTATTAATAATAAATTGGTTAAGCCAGTCGAAGAGAAAGATAGTCTTATAAGTATTGTACAAATAATAAAGCCAGTATTTCTCATAATTTGACTATATCTTTCAGTATATAAGAAAGATAAAAGAAGTATAAAAACATCTGCGATAATTAAGATTGAGAAGAAAGTATTATAGAATACCTCATTCACATAATAAAATGAAATTGCAAAGTTTGAAGTAAGACCTATAGTATACCAGTCAAATATTCCAATAGCAAATAGAACGAGCATAACTGGAATAAGTATTACACTTATTATTTTTTTTGAATCTATAAATTTGTCAATATTTTTAATCGCTTTTTTATTTATAATACTTGATTTTACATAATTGAAAAGGTAAATCAAGAAAAATAGCGTTAGTATACAAATTAAATCATAGATAATCTGAAGGTTGTCAGGATTACTAAACCAATCGCTTGATTCTAGATCTAACTTAGGAATATCATAAAAAATTCTTCTTATAATAATAAGCGAAATAATCTCGAATTGTTTTAAAATAGATGTTGTAAAAGACCTGGGTAAGAAAAAGATTAATAAGAAAATTTCGTAATATAAAATTATTGAAAATGGTGTATATATTGCAGAAATGGGGTTAGTAAGGAATAAACTTTCATCACCTATGTTAATTATTGAATAATTATTAAGTAATACAAGTGATAAATGAAAAATAAACCCAATAGTAGCTGACCAAATTGTAAAACCTTCAATTTTTTTTCTGTTTTCTTCAGAAAATATGCCATCAAAAATTTTCGATCCAATTTTAATCATATTTAAATTTTAGTTGAGAATAACATATTAATATCCTTAAATGATTTAAATTCAAGAGCATTTCCTGAATTATCATAAAAAAACATTGTCTTTTGTTCACCTGGTAGCCCCTCAAATCTGATATATGGTTCTATTACAAAATGAATATTATTTGTATTTAACATATTTGCAAATTTATCAAAGTCATCCCAAGGGATAACAACTCCAAAATGGGGAATTGGAATAGATTTTCCATCTACCTCATTATGATGAGCTTTCCCCTCATGATTTGGATCAACATGAATAACTAGCTGATGTCCAAAAAAATCATAATCTGCCCACTCATCAGATTCTCTGCCTAATTTACACTTGAGTACATTTTCATAAAAGTCTTTTGATTCTGATAAATTCTTTACTGGAATAGCAAGATGAAATGGGGATAATTTTGTCATAATTAATTCAATATAATAAATATTTCTTTCTAATTTTTTTAAACTTTTCAAGACCATCATTCCAAGACTCTCTAATTTCAGATTCACTTAGGCCATTGATTATTTGTTCTTTTAAATTAGAAGTTCCGGATAATTTATTAAAATCACTTCTAAAAAAATTATTTTTATCACTAATCTGATCATAAGATTTAATTAACCATTTGAGTTCAATTATTTTATTGGTTTCATATTCCCTTAGATCTTCACCAAAAGATAATTTTCCGTTTAATTTTGGATATTGACTTCCAAAGTTTGGCAAAGGAGTAAAGCTAAAACCACTTTTAAAGTCAGGATGACCATAAATTTGAAATTGAATTTTAGTTCCTCTCCCAACACTTACTTCAGTCTTTTCAAGAAAAGCCAAACTTGGATAAAGATATATTGATTGAAGGTTAGGTAGGTTCGGGGAAGGTCTTACAGGGGGATCATATCTCATATTATGAGTATAATTTTCTATCTTAATTACCTCTAAGTCAGCTCTCAATTTATCACCTAACCATCCTTCTTCATTTATCATTTTTCCATATTCACCTATTGTCATTCCATAAACTATAGGAACTGGGTGTAATCCAATAAAACTTGAATTTTCCTTTTCCAAAACAGGCCCATCAATGTAGAATGAATTTGGATTGGGTCTATCTAAAATTATTATTTTTTTGTTTGATCTAGAGGCAGCTTCCATTGCATAGTGGAGAGTCGATAAATAAGTGTAAAATCTTACCCCAACATCTTGAATATCAAAAATTATTATATCAATCCCTTCTAAATCATCATCACTAATTTTTCTTTTCTTTCCATATAAAGAAATTACCTCAATAGATTTATATAACCCATCTTCAATCTTTTCCCCATCATCTTTATCTCCAAGAAATCCATGTTCCGGACTAAATATTTTTTCTATTTCAATATTTCTCTTTAAAAGAGTATCTATTAGGTGGACTGACAGTTCCCCGTTTCTGACAATACTTGTGTTATTGGCAATTACAGCTATTTTTTTATTAACTAGTTTATTGATATAATTATTTAGTCTCTCAGAACCAGGAATAATTTCTTGAGACTGTACTGAGGGAATAATTAGAGAAACCAGAATAAATAAAAGTGTATTTTTGATTAAAATATCTAGCTTGAACTTGCCTTTTTTCATATATAAAAAGTTAAACTCTAATAATGATAAAAGTAATATATCATCTCGGATTATAAAAATTGCAATAATTTCTGTTTTCCTAGGAGTATTTATTTCTTTATGTTCAATATCAATTGGAAAAGGTCTTCAAACTTCAATAAAAGACAAGCTTTATAGTTTAAATCCTGACTTAGTTGTATCAACTTACGAGAATAACCTTAGAGGTGTTGCATCAGAGAAAATAAATAATCTTGAAAAAGTTGATCTTCAAATAAGGGAACTTTTTCCAGATTTAAATATTGAATATATAATTGAAAAGCCTACATTAATTTCAAATAATAATTCCTTTGAATCAATGATATTTAAAGGGGTAAGTGAAGAATACGATATTCAAAAATTAAATAAATTTATTTATAACTCAATGATATCAGATAAGTTATCTAGTAATGAACTAATGATTTCAAAACTTACAGCAGATAAATTTGGTATTGAGGAAGGGGATGACATAACTCTTTATTTTCAGATTAACAATATTCAAAGGATTCCCAATGTGAGATCATATACAATCAAATATATTTTTGATACTGATTTTACGGACTTTGATAATAATTATATTATTGGAAATGCCAAGTCTCTTCAAAGTATTTTCAAGTGGGGATTTAATGATTATTCAATAATTGAAATATCCACTAGAAATAATTCTAAAATTATGGACATTGAGAGTTCAATCTCAGAATTAGAATCAATAGAGCGCAATAACCTCTCAGTTAAATCAATAGAATCTAAATACGAGAATATATTTAGTTGGATTTCAATTTTTGATTTCAATATTTTAGTAATAACCCTTCTAATGGTAGTTGTTGCTATTATAAGTGTAATTATCTCAATTTTTACATTAATATTTGAGAGAGTTAAAGTTATTGGGATAATGACTTCACTTGGTGCTAATGAGGCCACATTAAGGAAGGTTTTTATTTATCAAGGAGTTAATATTATTTTAAAAGGGATGATACCGGCTAATATATCCTTCTTAATAATAGCGATAATTCAAAATAAACTTGATGTAATTAAGCTAAACCCAGACGATTATTATATTGACTCACTCCCTTTTGTTATCGATCCTACATATATATTTTTATTAAATTTTATATTTATTTTAATAACTACATTAGTTTTGTCATTTACCTTTGTCTCAATAACAAAATTCTCGCCTATACTAAATATAAACTCTCAATGAAATATTTTAATAATATCTTAGAGACCATCGGTAATACTCCACTAATCAAATTAAATTCAATTACTCAGTCTATTAAATCAGATGTTTTTGTTAAAGTTGAAAGCTTTAACCCTGGCAACTCAGTAAAAGATAGAATGGCAATTAAAATGATTGAAGATGCTGAAAAAGAAGGAAAATTAAAACCAGGAGGTACAATTGTTGAAGGAACTTCAGGAAATACAGGAATGGGGCTTGCTCTTGCCGCAATTGTAAAAGGTTACAAATTAATATGTGTTTCAAATGATAAGCAATCAAAAGAAAAATTTGATGTGCTTAAAGCAATGGGAGCTAAGGTTGTAGTTTGTCCAACTGATGTTGAGGCGAGTGATCCAAAATCATACTACTCAGTTTCTAAAAGGATTTCTGAGGAGACTAAAAACTCATGGTATGTTAATCAATATGATAATCCCTCAAATACTATTGCACATTATGAATCAACTGGTCCTGAAATTTGGGAGCAAACAAATGGTAGAATTGATCATTTTGTTGTTGGAGTTGGAACTGGGGGAACCATATCTGGAGTTGGAAAATTTTTAAAAGAAAAAAAATCCAGTGTAAAAATTTGGGGAATTGATACTTATGGATCTGTTTTCAAGAAATATCATGAAACTGGAGTGTTTGATGAAAAAGAAATTTATCCATACTCAACTGAGGGTATTGGAGAAGATATTCTGCCTGAAAATGTCAACTTTAGTGTAATTGATCATTTTGAAAAAGTAACTGATAAAGATGCAGCTATTTATACAAGAAAATTAGCTAAAGAGGAAGGAATTTTTGCTGGTAATTCTTGTGGAGCAGCAATAGCTGGTTTATTACAGTTAAAAGAAAATTTTAAAAAAAATGAAGTTGTTGTTGCTCTACTTCATGACTCTGGTAGTAGGTATATAGGAAAAATCTATAATGATGACTGGATGAAAGACAAAGGATTTATTTAAATTGAGTATTTAAAGACTTGTTATGAAAAAATTATTTTTTGCATTAGTTATATTTTCTTCATTTAATTTAATTAGCCAAGATAGGATTACAGGTGAAATGTTCTCAACAAGATCAGAGGTTATCTCCCAGAATGGTATGGTTGCTACCAGTCACCCTCTTGCAAGTCAAATTGGAGTAGATATTTTGCAAAATGGAGGAAATGCTATAGATGCTGCTATTGCAGCAAATGCTGCTTTAGGCTTAATGGAACCAACAGGAAATGGTATTGGTGGTGATTTATTTGCAATTGTTTGGATAGAAAATGAGAAAAAATTATATGGTTTAAACGCGAGTGGAAGATCTCCTGAAGATCTTTCTCTCGAATATTTTAAAGAAAATGATTTTAAAAGTATACCAGCATATGGTCCACTTCCAGTCAGTGTTCCTGGTTGCGTTGATGGCTGGTTTGAGCTTCATGAAAAATTTGGAAAAATTAAAATGAAAGATATTCTTAGCCCCACTATTAAATATGCTGAGGATGGTTTTCCAGTTTCTGAATTAGTATCATATTATATGAAAAATGCTTCAAATAATTTTAAAGAATATCCAAATTTTAAAGAAACTTATTATATAAATGAATCAACTCCAAAAAAGGGTCAAATATTCAAAAATCCAGATCTTGCAAATACATTAAGAGTAATTGCAAAAAAAGGAAAAAAAGGTTTTTATGAAGGTGAAGTTGCAAACTCAATCGCAAATTTTATTAAAGATCAAGGAGGCTTTCTTTCTCATGATGATCTTAAAAATCATAAATCTGAATGGATAGATCCTGTATCGACCAATTATCGTGGATATGATGTTTGGGAGCTACCACCAAATGGTCAGGGTATTGCAGCTCTTCAAATATTAAATTTATTGGAAGCTTATGATATTAAATCTATGGGCTTTGGTTCTGCTGAGTATATACATCACTTTGTTGAAGCAAAAAAAATTGCCTTCGCTGACAGAGCAAAATATTATGCAGATATGGATTTTAATAAAATCCCAGTTGAGTATCTTATCTCAAAAGAGTATGCTGATATAAGAAGAAAAGAGATAAGTTCAGAGAATGCTGCAAAAAGTGCTCTTCCTGGATATATAGAAAATGGGGATACTATATATCTGACTACAGCTGATAGTGATGGAAATATGGTTTCTTTAATTCAAAGTAATTACAGGGGGATGGGCTCTGGAATGGTTCCTACAGGGCTAGGGTTTATGCTCCAAGATAGGGGAGAGCTTTTCTCCTTAGATCAAAATCATTTCAATGTATATGCTCCTAAAAAAAGACCTTTTCATACAATTATACCTGCATTTATTACTAAAGATGGAAAACCATTTGTAAGTTTTGGTTTGATGGGAGGAGCTATGCAGCCTCAAGGTCATGCGCAAATAGTAATAAATATTGTTGACTTTGACATGAATCTTCAGGAAGCTGGTGATGCTCCTAGAATAAGGCATCAATCTGACCAGCAACCAACAGGTGGAAATATGACTGATGGAGGTGAATTAGCTTTAGAGAGTGGATTTGATTATAAACAAGTTCGTGAATTGATGAAAAAAGGTCATAAAATTATATATGATCTAGGTTCATTTGGAGGGTACCAAGCCATTATGATTGATTATATAAATAAAGTTTATTATGGAGCCTCAGAGTCACGTAAAGATGGAAATGCAATTGGATATTAGAATTTTTAAAAACAGTATTTATTTTCTGAAATAATTTTATCAGCAATCTTGGTTTTCAATTCAAATACATTAGGATTTTTTCTATACTTAAGCCTGTTTGTAATAGAGCTGAGTATCTTATCCTGACTTTCTGTATCAACAATACTATTAACAACATCAGTAGACTTCTTTAAAACTATTTGACATGCCTCATATATGTACAATTTAGTCATGTTTATTTGATCATATTGATCTTCATGTGAAGTTCTATTAATATTTTTAATTGTCCTTTTTAGAGTCGATTCCGACAAATAGGCTTCAATAGCAAGATCAGATAAGCTTAAGAGTACTTGTTGATTTTTATCAATCTCAGGACCATATTTTTCAAAAGCCTTTCCTAGAAGTAAAAGAAATATTTTCTTGATATTTTCAACTAAAATAATCTCATCCTCAAAGTCGTCACATTTTTCATCTATCGATAGAGGTTCTTTGTTTAGAATATTTTGATATGGAGTCATAATATCAAGATTCCCTTTCATGGCTTTTTTTAACAACATGCCTATAATGAGCATTCTATTTATTTCATTCGTTCCCTCGTATATTCGTCCAATTCTAGCATCTCTCCATGCACTTTCTATTGGTGCATCTGCAGAGAACCCCATTCCACCAAAGATTTGAATACCTTCATCAGCACATATTTGCATATCTTCTGAAATTGCAACTTTTAAAATTGAGCATTCTAGAGCAAATTCCTCAACTCCTTTTAATTCAGATTCTTGTTTGCTAAGTCCTGTTGATTCATATTCGTCAATCTTAGATTGAACATCATTTGCAGCTCTATAACATGCCGATTCACCAGCATAACATGAAGTTGCCATTGAGGCTAATTTTTCTTTTATTGCTCCAAAATTAGAGATCGGTTGTTTAAATTGTATTCTATTATTAGCATAATCGGTAGAAATTGAAATTGATCTTCTTTGTCCATCAAGATTACCCGCCCCAAGTTTTATCCTTCCAACATTAAGTGCATTCATTGCAATTTTAAATCCTCCATTTCTTTCACCTAAAAGATTTTCTACGGGAACTTTTGTCTCTGTGAAAAATACTTGTCTAGTGGATGAGGAGTGAATACCGAGTTTTTTTTCTTCATCACCTAATTCAATTCCATTTTTAGGATCATTTGGTACAATAAATGCAGTAATATTTTTGTCATCTTCAATCCTAGCAAATACAATAAAAATATCAGCAAACCCAGCATTGGAAATCCACATTTTTTGACCTGAAATATTGTAATGTGATCCGTCATCACTTAACACAGCTTTTGTTTTTCCTGAGTTTGCATCAGATCCTGCAGTTGGTTCAGTTAAACAATATGAGCCAAACCATTCTCCCGAAGCAAGTTTAGGTAAATACTTCTGCTTCTGATCTTCATTACCAAATAAATAAATAGGCAATATAGCAATACCGGTATGAGCGCCATATGCTGTAGCGACAGAACCTGAAGTTCCAGACACATAGTCAACTGCTAACATTGTTGATGTAAAATCCATTCCCATGCCGCCATATTTCTCTTCAAGGGAAACACCAAGCAGTCCTAATTCCCCAATTTTCTTCATTGCCTGTAAAGTGAGATCATAATTTTTTTCTTCATATTTCATCTTATCAGGCCATATTTCTCTGTCCATAAAATCAATTATGGTTTCCTTCATCATCAATTGCTCCTGCGAAAAATCTTCAGGTGTAAAAATTTCATTTGATAGAGATTCCTTAAGAAGAAATTCTCCTCCTTTAAGTTTAGTTTTATTCTTTGTTGACATATTTTTATTTTAAAAAAATAAATTTCGTTTTTTTAATAATTAGACTTTTTAAATACCTGAAATATTTACAATACTCAAATCCAAATTTATTTAACAAATAAATGATTAACAATTATTTATAAATTAAATTTCACTAATTTCAGTTATCTAAAATTTAATTTATTTATTCTTATTTATTAGCCAATCATAGCTATTATTAAAAACTTTTATCCATGGTGAATATTTATCATTTCTTTCTTCAGGATAAAAAGCCCAATTATGAGGATGAATTGATCTTTCAATGTGAGGCATCATTACAAGATGTCTTCCATCATCTGATACCATCATTGCTGTATTGAATTTAGACCCATTGGGATTTGCTGGATAAGAATCATATGAGTATTTAGCTGCTATGGAATATCTATCTTCTGAATATGGTAAATCAAATTTACCTTCTCCATGAGCAGACCAGACTCCTAATCTTGACCCTTCGAGACCATTTAACATTATCGAAGGAGATGGAACTATATCTACAGTTGAAAATATACATTCAAATTTATTTGAATCATTATGTTTCATCTTGGGCTTATTTGAATGATCTTTGTTGATTAATCCAAGTTCTATGAATAATTGACAGCCATTACAAACTCCTAATGAAATTGTATCTTCTCTTTCAAAAAAGCTTGTAATTGCATTTTTTGCTTGAGGATTATGAATAAACGATCCTGCCCATCCCTTTGCTGAACCAAGGACATCTGAATTTGAGAAACCACCAACCGCAACAAGGAGTTGGACATCCTTGAGATCTTCTCTTCCAGATATAATATCTGTCATATGAATATCTTTAACATTAAATCCAGCTAGAGACATCATATAAGCCATCTCTCTTTCAGAATTACTTCCTTTTTCTCTAATTACTGCTGCATTAATCTCATTCTTTTTAATATCAGGATTTACATTTAATTTAAGTTCTTTTGGAAATATAAAATTAAGTGGTTGTTGTTTATAATTTTCAAACCTTTCAACCCCTTTATTATTTTTTGTCTGAATTTTATCAAAATCTCTAGATGTGCTGAACCAAACATCTCGATATTTATCAATGTTAAAAGAAAAATCACTTTCGAAGTTTTTAATATTTAGTAACCCATCTTTGTTTATTCTTCCAATCTTAAAACAACTAACACCTAATCTAGAAAAGTCATTGTTTAGATCTGATTCAGATTGTATTATAAGTCCAGCGTTTTCAGAGAAAAATAATTTAACAGTGTCACTGCATCCAATTTCAGTTAGATCAATGTCCATTCCGATTTTATCAGAAGAAAAGCATAATTCAAGTAAAGTTGTAACCATTCCTCCAGATGATATATCATGACCAGACTTTATTTTATTGGCTCTTATTAAATCCTGAACTAAATCAAATGCATCTTTAAATTTTTTTGAATCATTAATTGTTGGGGCATTAGTTCCAATTTTATTTTGTGTTTGCGCAAAAGATGATCCTCCAAGCTTTAATTCATCAAAAGACATATCAATATAATAGATATCACCAATATTTTTATTCAGAACAGGTTTAACAACTTTTCTTACATCTTCACAATGACCTGAGGCAGATATTATAACAGTACCTGGAGATTTGACTTTTATACTATCATATTTCTGGACCATTGATAATGAATCTTTACCAGTTGGAATGTTAATGCCAAGTTCAATGGCAAATCTTGAGCATGCACTTACAGCATCATATAGTCTAGAATCTTCTCCTTCGTTTCCACATGGCCACATCCAATTTGCTGATAATGATATAGACTTAATTCCATCTACAAGAGGAGCCCAAATAATATTGGTTAAGGATTCTCCTATTGAATTAATACTCCCAATTGATGGATTAATGAGTCCTGTGATAGGGGAGTGACCAATTGATGTTGCAACTCCATTATAATTGTCATAATCCAAGGATACTACACCACAATTTGATAAAGGCAACTGAATTTCACCAACAGTTTGTTGTTGAGCTATTCTTCCAGTTACACATCTGTCAACTTTATTTGTTAACCAGTCCTTACATGCTACTGATTCCAGTGACAAAACACCTTCAACATAATCATAAATATTTTCAGCGTAATAACTTATTTCGGAATATTCGGTAATTTTTGTTGTATCAGAAATAATTTTTTTTGGAGCATCTCCAAATAAACTATCAATTTTAAGATCTATTGTTTCAATATTATTTTTTCTATCAAACACCTTAAATTTATTATCACCAGTAACCTTTCCAACTCTGTAGATTGGTGCTCTTTCTCTTTCTGCAATATTCTTAACTATTTCATAATCTTCTTCTCTAATAATAATCCCTATTCTTTCTTGAGATTCATTCCCTATTAATTCTTTATATGACAGAGAAGGATCACCGATAGGTAAGGAATCTAAGTATATTTCTCCACCTGTGTCCTCAACTAATTCTGAAAAACAATTTAAGTGACCACCTGCTCCATGATCGTGAATAGATACAATCGGATTCTCGTCCATTTCAAATAATGATCTAATTGTATTTGTAACTCTTTTCTGCATTTCTGGATTTGATCTTTGCACAGCGTTCAGCTCTATTGAGTTATCATAACTTCCGGTATCAGTTGACGAAACTGATGCTCCACCCATACCAATTCTGTAGTTATCACCTCCAAGAAGAACAATTATATCACCTTTTTTAGGTTTTCCTTTCATTGATTGACTAAGCTCACCATATCCAACTCCACCAGCAAGCATTATCACTTTATCATATGAGTGGATCTCATCTCCTTCTTTGTGTTCAAACGTAAATAATGATCCAACTATTAGAGGTTGTCCAAAGCAGTTTCCAAAATCAGAAGCACCGTTGGATGCCTTAATTAAAATATCTGAGGGTGTTTGATACTTCCAATTTCTTTTTTTAATATTTTTTTCCCAAATCTTTTTGTTATTTAATCTTGAGTAAGGAGTCATATAAACAGCAGACCCAATCAATGGTAATGAGCCAGTACCTCCTGCAGCTCTGTCTCTTATTTCGCCTCCAGAACCAGTAGCCGCTCCATTGTATGGCTCAACAGTTGTTGGAAAATTATGAGTCTCAGCTTTTAAGGAGATTATACTTTCGATTTCTTTCTTTATGAAATAACTTGACTTATCAGCTTTTCTTGGCTGAAATTGAGTTATCCTAGGCCCATTTATAAATGCAACATTATCAGAATATGCTGAAACAATAAAATTCTTATTTTTTTTGGAGGTTAATTTAATTAAGTCAAATAAACTCTCATTTTTCTCCTCACCATCAATAATAAATTTCCCATTAAATATTTTATGTCTACAGTGTTCGGAATTGACTTGAGAAAATCCATATACCTCTGAGTCTGATAACTTTCTTCCAAGTTTTTTTGATAAATCTTCTAAATACGAAATTTCAAAATCATCTAGAGCTAGTCCTTGTTCATCATTATACTCAGAAATATTTTTTATAAACTGTATTTTGTCAGAAACTGTATTATTATAAAATATATGTTGATTAAGATTCTCATACTTCTGATTAATCATCTTATCAAATTTCTCAGATATTTCATGGTTAATAAAAACCTCAATACGATTAATATCTTTAATACCCATGTTTCTTGTAATCTCAACAGCATTAGTGCTCCATGGAGTAATCATAGAGGATTTAGGACCAATAAATTTTTCTGATATTTCTTTTAACTCTATAAAGTCTGATTCAAGAACCCAGGAAAGTTTTTTTATATCTTCAAATGATAATTCTTCTGAAACCTTAACTACAAAAACTTTTAATTTTGGATCACCAAAAAATAATATCATTACAGAATATTAAGCTGTAAATTTAATTGATTTAGATTTAGATTTGTAGCTCATTCATATTTTTATATAAAGAATTTGAGTTGATAAGTTCATCATGGGTACCTTGCGCAACTATCCTACCTTTATCAATAAGAATAATTTTATCACACTTCTTAATTGTTGAAAACTTATGGGCAATAATTAGTGAGGTTTTACCATACATAAGTTTATCTATTGCATCCTGAATTTTCTTTTCTGATTCGCTGTCTAATGATGAAGTGGCTTCATCTAAAATTAATATAGATGGGCTTTTTAGCATTGCCCTAGCAATTGTAAGTCTTTGTTTCTGTCCACCAGATAGTTTATTACCATAATCTCCAATTACAGTATCATAACCATTTAATTGGTCTTTAATAAAATCATGTGCATTCGCTTCTTTGGCAGCATTAATAATATCTTCTTTCTCTGATTCTAAATTTCCAATTTTAATATTATTAAATATAGTATCATTAAATAGAATTGATTCTTGAGTTACAATTGATATGTTCTTATATAATGACTCTCTTTTTATATCAGTTATGTTAATTCCATCAATTATGATATTCCCAGAATTTGCATTAAAGAAACCATTAAGAAGATTTGCTATTGTTGTTTTACCACTACCTGATGATCCAACTAAAGCAATACTTTCACCCTTATTTATAGTAAAGCTTAACTTGTCTATAATTTTAGATTCACCATAACTGAATTCCAAATCGTTAAAGCTTATCTTATCTTTAAACTCGTTCATATTAATACTTCTTCCTTGATCATTTATTTCTTTACTGTATTCAATAATTTCAAAAACCCTTTCAGCTGCAGCATTACCCTTTTTTATACTGTAAAAAGATTTACTTAGATTTTTAGCAGGAGTCAATATGTTGTAGGCTAATCCCATAAAAACTATGAAAGTTGTCCCAGAAATTGATGCGTTGATAAGTACCATTTTTCCACCAAACCATAATAGAACTCCAATAACTAATATACCCATAAACTCACTAAAAGGGCCAGCTAGATTTTTTCTATTTACTACTTTATTAGAATACCTAAACAGTAAATTATTTATTTTGTCAAATTTTTTCAAAAAGAAAGATTCTGATATAAATGACTTTATAACTTTTTGACCACTTATTGTCTCATCTATTATTGAGAGAAAGTTGCTTTGTTGTAGTTGTACCTCTTTAGAATCTTTTCTTAATTTTTTTCCAATTATTGATATAACAAACCCAGAAATAGGAATAAATAATATTACAAAGAATGTTAGAGAAGGACTTATGGTAAACATTACAATAAGTGTAAATAAGATAGTTAATGGTTCTCTAACCATCAATTCTAATATTGACAAATATGATGTTTGAATTTCAAGTATATCAGCAGTAATTCTTGACATCAAGTCACCTTTTTTCTTATTAAGAAAATATGAAATTGGCATCAGTAAAACTTTTGAGTAAAGATTTTCTCTTAATTTTTTTAATAGACCATTCTTTACAAATGTAATGTTGTAGAGCGCTAGATAATTAAAAATATTTTTCATAAGAAAAAAGAAAATAACAATGCTTACAACTGTAATAAGTGTTGATGAAATATCTGTTTCTAATTGTTTTGAAATATAATAATTGAAATAATTCTCTGCATATTCTCTAATATCGCTTATACCTGAATACTCTGGTTCGATATAAACTTTTTTTGTTTGCTTAAAGAGTACATCAAGCATAGGAATGAAAGAAACAAATGCTAAGGCACTAAAAATTGCATAAAGAATATTGAAAATAATATTAAGTACTGCAAAGTATGAGTAATCAAGGCCATATTTAAGTACTCTTGTAAAATAATTCATTTAAAAAGTTTTATTTTTTATTGAATACTTGTCTTGATTTAGATTGAACTTTAGGATTAATTCAGCTATAAACCCTGCAATAAAAAATTGTGCACCTAAAATCATTGTTGTTAAGGCAACATAGAATTCAGGTCTAGTTGTGATCAGTCTAGAACTGGTGTCTATAAATAATTTGTTATAACCAAGATATAATGTAAACAAAATACCTATAACAATCATTATTGTGCCAATTAAACCAAAAAAATGCATTGGTCTTCTTCCAAATTTATTTGTAAACCATAAGGTTGTTATATCTAAAAACCCTCTAATAAACCTCTCATTTCCAAATTTACTTGTTCCATACTTTCTGGGCTGATGTTTAACTATGTGTTCCCCGATTTTATTGAACCCATCATTTTTTGCAAGGATAGGAATAAATCTATGCATGTCAGCATATAAATCAATCGATTTAATTACTTCTCTTTTATAAACCTTTATTCCACAATTAAAATCATGAAGTTTTATACCTGAAAAAACCCTTGCAACCATATTGAAAAATAAGGATGGAATTTTTTTTAAAAAATATGAATCATATCTTTTCTTTTTCCAACCTGAAATCATATCGAGATTATTATTGATTAGTTTATCAATCATAACAGGAATTTCCTCAGGTGAATCTTGAAGATCAGCATCAAGAGTTGCAACATACTTACCTTCACACTCATCAAATCCAACTCTTAATGCTTGAGATTTTCCATAATTTCTATTAAATGAGATACCCTTAACATTGTTGTCTCTATTTGCAATTTCCTCAATAATTTTCCATGATCTATCATAGCTACCATCGTCAATATAAATTATCTCATAAGAAAAGCGATTATCAATAAAAGATCTATTAATCCATTCGTTGAGTTCTTCTAAAGACTCAGATTCATTATAGAGTGGTATTACAATTGAAACATCCATAGGCTATTTAAGCTGGCCTATTTTTTTTGACTGCTAATCCTGTTAATAATGATATAAGTCCACCAAAAAATAATGACACAGCCATTCCAATTGACGAGGAAATAAGTGGATTTGCAAAGAATTCAAATGCACCTTCCATAGCCTCTACTATTTCATCCCCAATCTCGGGATTCTGTTGAATTGCTTGCTCTATAGCATAATCCATAGCCTTAGTCATAGTATCTGGGTCTAAAACATATCCTTGAAATATTCCGTATGCAATACCAATTGCTGATCCAAGGGCAGTAATTCCAATACCTACTTTCATTCCTTCACCTAAATTTATAAAACCATCATTCATCTTTTTGAAAGCTAATTGCCCAAAAACAATAGATCCAGCCATAATCAATAACCCTGTCCATTGTTGAATTGAAGAATTTTGATAATGCATATCCATTAAAAATAGCATTAGTGTGAATGCGATAGTGAGTCCACCCATAATTAAACCATAGTTTAATACTGTAGACTTAATAGTTCCCTCAGATTTTAACATTTTGTTTTTATTAAATTGTTCAAGTAAAATTAAGCAATTATAATGATAGGATATATGAAAAAAATTTTAAATTTGCACTCACTTTAAACTATGAAGAGTAATACACATCCTGAAAACTATAGACTTGTTGCATTTAAAGATATGTCAAATAATGACGTATTTATTACAAAGTCTACAGTTGAAACAAAGGAAACTATGAAAGTAGATGGTGTAGAATATCCTCTTTTTAAGCTTGAAATATCAAGAACCTCTCATCCATATTACACTGGTAAATCTAAACTTGTAGATACCGCAGGTAGAGTTGATAAGTTTAGAAATAAATATGCTAACTTCAATCAAGCACCTGCTGCTGATGAGGCACCTACTGCTGATGAGGCACCTGCTGCTGATGAGGCACCTGCTGCTGAAGATTCTGATCCCTCATAGATAATATTTAAAGTTTTGTCCTCTAGCCTAGTATCGTCAGAAGTAAAAAGAAATATTTCTACAATTGCATTTCATACACTTGGATGTAAATTAAATTTTTCTGAGTCCTCATACATTTCAAAATCTCTTCAGGAAAATGATTATAATATTGTCAATTTTAACGAATTTGCTGATGCATACATTATAAACACTTGCTCGGTTACTGATAATGCTGATAAAAAATTTAAATATTTTGTTAAGCAAGCTCAAAAAATTAATCCAGATGCCTTTATTGCAGCCATTGGATGTTATGCTCAATTAAAACCTAAAGAGCTCTTGTCATTAGATGGTGTTGATTTAGTTCTAGGTGCAGCAGACAAATTCAATCTTCTAGAATATTTAAAAAATATAGATAGCGATTATTCAAATAAAGTTCATTCATGTAACATTAATGAAGTAAACTTTTTTAAAGAAAGTTATTCTTTAAATCATCGAACTAGGGCATTTTTAAAAGTTCAAGATGGATGTGACTATAAGTGCAGTTTTTGTACTATTCCACTAGCAAGAGGTAAGTCAAGAAGTAATTCCATATCAAATGTCATAGAAAATGTCTATAAAATTGCAAGTCAAAATATTAAAGAGATTGTCTTGACTGGAATTAATCTTGGGGATTTTGGAAAAACTGAAAATACAGAATTAAACTATAATTTTTTTGATTTAATAAAAAAGTTAGATAGTCTTGATCTAGACATAAGATTTAGAGTATCTTCAATTGAACCAAATTTGCTTAGCGATGAGATTATAAATTTTATTTCTTCAAGTAAAAAATTTGTTCATCATTTCCATATTCCACTTCAAAGTGGAAGTGATCGTATTCTCAGATTAATGAGAAGAAGATATGACACTGAATTATATAGAAGCAGAATTGAAAAAATAAATAAGCTAATGCCCGATGCATGCATTGGCGTTGATATTATCGTGGGCTTCCCAGGAGAAGATGATGATCTATTTCTTGAGAGTATGACTTTCTTGGAGAATCTAAACGTCTCTTATCTTCATGTATTTACATATTCTGAGAGAGATAATACTTATGCAATTTCTTTGCCTGATTCTGTTGATGCTAATGTTAGAGCAAAAAGAAGTAAATTGTTGAGGCTTTTATCAAGTAGGAAGAAAGCAACTTTCTATGAACGAAATATCGGTTCTATTCAAGATGTATTATTTGAGTCAGAAGAAAAAGATGGCTTTATTGAAGGCTTTTCATCAAATTATGTTAGGTATAGAAGACCATGGCATCCAAATCTAATTGGAAAAATTGTTAAGTCAATGTTCATTGATATTGACTCTGAAGGGTTTGCAATATAGATTTAATTATCAAAGCTTTATTCCAACTGGAAGAAGGTGCTTGAAAGCTTTATTTTTTCTAACAAAACCTGCAATTCTTGGCGAAGTTGGAACAACTCTAAGATTTTTGCTTTCGATAAACTCAAGTACTTTAATTATAAAATTTTCTTCAAAAGATTTATCGCTTACAGTGTCAGGGATGTAAATTTTTGTTAGAAAAATTTTTCTTTCTTGTTCAGCATATTCTATTCTTGCTAATGAGTCTGAAATCTTGACTTCAAATTGTCTTAAAAACTCATTATTTTCTAATATTATTTCGCTCATAAATAAAAAAGCTGGACAGCAAAGATAAAAAAAAATCTATTTACGATAAAAAAACTTGATATTAAATTCTTTTCATCTGTTCTTGCATCAGCTTTATCTGAGCAGTTAAGATATTGTGCTTATCATAATCCTTTGCTTCAGTCAAAAATGCTTGAGCTTCCCTTTTCCTTCTTTTCTGCATCATAATTCCAGCAAGACTCAATTTTGCCATTGCAATATCATGATTCATACTTAATCCAAGCTTTAATGATTCACGAAAATGCTTTTCAGCTATTGTTAGGTTTTTCTGTGACTGAATTAAACCGTGAAGGTAATAGAAGAAGCCTTGTTGCTTTCTAATTAATGCAGACTTTGGATTTTTAATTAATTTCAATATTTTCTCTGTTCTTTCAAAATTTTGTTTTCTTAAACTTAAAAATGCAAATATTAAAACTTCATTTTTAAAATATAATATTACAAGTAAAATGGAAAGAATAATTAAAAATATTCCGTTACCTATAAAAGTCTCAGTAATTTGATATATTCCATATGCAAGAATGAATATTGAAGCGATTAACTTTATAATTTTTGGTATCATATTTATTGCAAATTTACAATTTAAAAATATTTATATGAAGTTGAATAAAAAGATATTATATTTGCCACCGATTAAATAGGTAATTTTGAAAAGAACGTTTCAACCATCAAAAAGAAAAAGAAGAAATACACATGGGTTCATGGACAGGATGTCTACTCCTAACGGTCGAAGAGTTCTTGCTAATAGAAGGGCAAAAGGAAGAAAAAAACTATCTATTTCAGACGAACCTCGTCACAAAAAGTAATTTTTAATAACTTTTTATTGATGGTGCTTTTAAGGCACCTTTTTTTTTTATATTTTAGTTTAATTATATGCCTAAAGATAAAAATATTAAATCAATTCTTATAATTGGTTCAGGGCCAATAATAATTGGTCAAGCCTGTGAGTTTGATTATTCTGGATCACAAGCTCTTAGATCCCTTCAAGAAGATGGAATAAAGACTATATTGATTAATTCTAATCCTGCTACTATTATGACTGATCCTTCAATGGCGGATCATGTATATCTTAAACCTCTTACTACTAAATCTATTATTGAAATACTTGAAATTCATAATGATATTGACGCAGTTTTACCAACTATGGGTGGACAAACTGCATTAAACCTATGTATTGAGGCTCAGGAAAAAGAAGTTTGGTCTAGATTTAATGTAAAAATAATTGGAGTTGATATTGATGCTATTGAAATTACTGAGGATAGAGAAAAATTTAGAACTCTACTTAATGAAATAAATATTCCTGTAGCCCCTGCTGAAAGTGCATCATCCTTTTTAAAGGGAAAGGAGATAGCTCAACGATTTGGTTTTCCACTTGTAATCAGACCTTCTTTTACTTTGGGTGGAACAGGTGCATCAATTGTCTTTGAAGAAGATAAATTTAATGATTTATTAACCAGGGGTCTTGAATCATCTCCAATTCATGAGGTACTAATTGATAAAGCCTTAATGGGTTGGAAAGAATATGAATTAGAATTGCTTAGAGACAAGAATAACAATATTGTAATAATTTGTACAATTGAGAATATGGACCCAATGGGTATTCATACTGGAGATTCAATTACAGTTGCTCCTGCTATGACTCTTTCTGATACAACTTATCAGAGAATGAGAGATATGGCTATTAAAATGATGAAAAGTATTGGAGATTTTGCAGGTGGTTGTAATGTTCAGTTTGCTGTAAGCCCTGATGAGAATGAGGATATAATTGCAATAGAAATTAATCCTAGGGTTTCAAGATCATCTGCTCTTGCTTCAAAGGCATCAGGTTATCCAATTGCAAAAATTGCAGCTAAATTAGCTCTTGGATATACTTTGGTTGAACTTAATAATCAAATAACTATATCTACTTCAGCACTCTTTGAGCCAACGCTTGACTATGTTATAGTAAAAATCCCAAGATGGAATTTTGATAAATTTGAAGGGTCTGATAGGACTTTAGGTCTACAAATGAAGGCAGTTGGCGAGGTTATGGGTATAGGTAGGTCTTTCCAAGAAGCACTACATAAGGCAACACAATCATTAGAAATCAAAAGAAATGGATTAGGTGCAGATGGAAAAGGGTATAAAGACTACAATATTATTATCAATAAGCTAACCAATGCAAGTTGGGATAGAGTATTTGTAATTTATGATGCAATACAGGCTGGTATTTCTTTAGAGAGAATATTTGAAATCACCAAAATTGATATTTGGTTTTTAAAGCAATATGAAGAATTATATCAACTAGAAAAAGAAATATCTAAATTAAATATTGACAATATAGAATATGATATTCTTCTCGAAGCCAAACAAAAAGGCTTTGCAGATAGACAAATTGCTTACATGTTAAATTGTTTAGAAAGTCAGGTTTATAAAAAGAGAGATGAATTAAGCATTAATAGAGTATACAAATTAGTTGATACTTGTTCAGCTGAATTTCCAGCACAAACCCCATATTATTATTCAACTTTTGAGGAAAAAATAATGACAACTGGTAATAAAGAATTTTCTGAGAACGAAAGTATTGTTTCAATTAAGAAAAAAATTGTTGTTTTGGGTTCTGGGCCTAATCGTATTGGCCAAGGTATCGAATTTGACTATTGCTGTGTTCATGGAGTATTAGCGGCAAGTGAGTGTGGTTATGAAACTATAATGATAAATTGTAATCCTGAGACTGTATCAACTGATTTTGATATCTCTGACAAACTTTATTTTGAACCAGTTTTTTGGGAACACATTTATGACATTATAATTCATGAAAATCCAGTTGGAGTTATTGTCCAACTTGGTGGACAAACTGCTTTAAAACTTGCTGAAAAACTAGACAGATATAACATTAAAATAATTGGCACTGAGTTCAAATCTCTTGACCTTGCTGAAGACAGGGGAAATTTCTCTAATCTTTTAAAGAAAAATAAAATTCCATATCCTGATTTTGGTGTAGCTACTAGTGCAAAAGAAGCAGTTAAACTATCCTCTAAATTAAAATTTCCAATTTTAGTAAGACCCTCATATGTACTTGGTGGCCAGGGGATGAAAATTGTAATAAATAATGAAGAACTTGAAGAACATGTAGTAGACCTTCTATCTAAAATACCCAATAATAAACTCTTATTGGATCATTATTTAGATGGAGCTATTGAGGCTGAGGCTGATGCAATTTGTGATGGTGAAGATGTATACATAATTGGAATCATGGAGCATATTGAGCCATGTGGTATTCACTCTGGTGATTCAAATGCTACATTACCCGTATTTAATTTAGGTGAATTCACAGTTAAACAAATTAAAGACCACACAAAAAAAATTGCTTTAGCTCTTAATACAATTGGATTAATAAATATTCAATTTGCAATTAAGGATGATAAGGTATTCATAATAGAGGCTAACCCAAGAGCATCAAGAACAGTTCCTTTTATTTCAAAGGCTTATAAAGAGCCATATGTAAATTATGCAACAAAAGTCATGCTAGGTGAAAAGAAAATTAAAGACTTTGAGTTTAAGCCAAGGCTAGAAGGATATGCAATTAAACAACCAGTTTTCTCTTTCAATAAGTTCCCCAATGTCAATAAACAACTTGGTCCTGAAATGAAAAGCACTGGAGAGAGCATACTCTTTATAAATGATTTAAATGATGATTCATTCTTTGAGCTCTATTCTAGAAGAAAAATGTACCTAACTAAATAATTATTTAATTATTATATCATCCATAATAATCTTTTCTTTTAATTCATCTTTAGGAGTAGAAATCTCCTTAAATAAGTAATTATTTTCAATAGAGATTTCATTTTCTGAGATCTGATCAATTGCAATCTTTAAAAGAGGTTCATTTATGTCACCTAAAATACCGGGATTTAATAATGATTCTTTCACAAATATATCAGGTTCGAGTCCATCTGGAAAATCTGTATAACCTGCAACATTCCCAATTTTAAGAACGATTGGCTGCATTGCATACATGTGATTTGGATTTTTATCTCTTGAATCATTTATGTAATCATATACAGTAATTGAACCTTGATTCTTACCAACTGTATGGTCACCAATATGAATTACGTCAATGTATGGATCAAGACCATTGATCAATAGCTCACTTGCAGATGCTGTTCTAGAAGAGGTAAGAATAAACACTCTATTAAGATTAAGTGAAAATATTGACTGATTATTATCTAGTTTGTTTGTAAATCTATTTAATAAAGATTCGGGACTATTTTCATTCCAATAATCCATTAATTTGGGGTTCCATCTTTCTTTGGCAAAAACTTGATTATTAAATTGACCAGTTATCATCGATGCTAAGTTTATGGATGTAGATATTCTTCCTCCAGGATTGTATCTTAAATCTATAACTAGATCATTAATACCACTAGATAAAAAATTAGAAAAAGTATCATTTAGCTCAGAATTGTAATCTTTTCCTTCTGATTCAACAAGACCTAAGAATTGGTTATACATTAGGTATCCTATTTTCTGCCCTCCATTCTCAATAACTTTTGATATGTAAATTGGATTTTTTACTAATCTAGACCTAACAAGTTGCATACTTTCTTGCTCGGAAGTAATAACAGCACACTGATTAGTTTGATCATAGCTAAGTCTTGAAAATTTAATTGTGTAAGAGGTACTGTCATTATAGAGTAAGTCTCTGTAATTAGCTCTAGTAAGCCTTGTACCATTAATATGGCTAAATAGCATACCTCTCCTAACTCCCTTAGATTCAGCATCGGAATTTTTTTGAACATATCTAACAAATCCAAAGATGTTTTGATCATTACACTCAACGTATAAACCAAATTCCATTCCATCTGAAATATCTATCCCTTGGAGCATATTCTCAAGCTCAATGTAATCATCAACTATCCAGCTGAAATTGTCATCTGGATGAAGAAGTGAATTAAAAAATGTTTCAGGATTAGGATTTTGACTCAAAAAATAGGCATAATCTGATTCGTTATCTTTTTTGCTATCAGATAAGTTTACAACCTCTTCTTGCCAATAATAATATTGATTTAGTCCACCCCAAATAAAGTCAATGATTTCCAGGTCTGTTTCTATTCTGATAATATTTGGATCTTCATCATCAGATTTATTACAACTACTTAATAAAAGTATAGAAGTTAATAGATAGTACTTAATTTTTTTCATTCAAACAAATTAAAATTATATACCAGTGTAGTTATAAGGAGAGATTTGTTTTAACTCTTTTTTAATAGTATCATTAACTTCAAGGTTATCAATGAAACTGTGCAATGATTTCTTATCAATTTTTTGGCTGTTTCTGGTCAGTTCTTTCATGATTTCATATGGATTACTATACCCCTCTCTTCTTAAAATAGTTTGGATAGCTTCAGAAACAACAATCCAATTCTCCTCAATGTCTTTGTTTATTTTATTTTCATTTACATATATTTTATTTAGACCTTTAAGTATAGATTCAAAAGATATTAAGGAATGTCCAAAAGGAACTCCAATATTTCTCAAAACAGTACTATCGCTAAGATCTCTTTGTAATCTTGATTTTGGTAATTTATTTGATAGAAAATCAAATAGTGAGTTAGCTAAACCAATGTTTCCCTCGGAGTTTTCGAAGTCAATCGGATTTACTTTGTGAGGCATTGCAGATGAACCAACTTCACCTTTAATTATTTTCTGTTTAAAATAATCATGAGATATATACGTCCATATATCAATACACATATCTAATAAAATATTATTTATTCTCCTGCAATTGTCACATAAAGCAGCAAATGAATCATAATGTTCAATTTGAGTTGTTGGAAATGAGTAATTTAAATTTAATTTATTCTCAATAAAATTTTGACTAAATTCTTTCCAATCAATATTTGGGTATGCTACATGATGAGCATTAAAATTTCCAACTGCACCTGCAAACTTTGCAGAGTTTGGTATACCCTTT
>CABYMF010000011.1 GCA_902519955.1 uncultured Bacteroidota bacterium
ATGGAAGTTCAAAGTGATGGTGAACTTTATGCATGTTAGGAGACACAATAATATAGCTTATTAACTTATCAACTTTGTTAGAAATCTGGATATTAGCATGGTTAAACTGGGATGCTATCACAGATATAGATTGATACATTAGGACTAGCCCAATTGGAGCTCCAGAGACAAAAATTCCAATAAAAGTAAATAGAAATCGAACTACACTTTCAAAGGGATGGTGCCTATTTGCTGTTGTAGTATCTACTTTATGGTCGGTATGATGCACAATATGAATATACCAAAGTAACTTAACCTTATGTTGGACAAGGTGAGGAAGATAAGCACCGATTAAGTCAAGTACCAATAATCCTAATATTATATTAATTATTATTGAATGGTCAGCTAAATGAATAATTCCAAAATTATTTTCATTTGTCCAATCAGCTGCAAAAACTAGAAGAAAAGCAAAGAAAAAATTCACAATTATGGTAGTAAGTGTCAATAAAAAATTTGGAATTGAGTGCCTCCACTTCTTGTAATTAAGAAATTTGAATGGGGCTATTCCTTCAATTATCCAAAAAAGAGTAATTCCAGATACTATAATTAGGGCCCTATTAACAGAAGAAATATTTTCAAATATTAACAATAAATTTTCCATATTAGTCAAATATAATCTTATCATTTGAATTATCAATATCTGCTATAAGTCCAGTTGGATTTATATCAATTGATTCAATAGAATCTAGTTCACTTTCTATCTCAAAACTATATTTTTTATATGCCCAAGACCAATCTTTTAATTGTCTCCAGCTTTTTGCATATGTAGGTTGTCTTTTCTCACCTCTCATTAATGAAATAGGTATGTAGTAATACTCATCAGTTCCATCTTTATATTTAACAAGCACCTCAAGTGGCATAGGCATTAGACCAATTCGCTCAATTGTAACTTTAGATTTACCATTCGTCTGTTCCACCTTATTTATAGCATAGTTAATTTTATTTGTTGTATTTGTCCAATCAGTTAAATACCAATTTAAAAGGATACCAGAAGTTTGCTCCGCAATTCGCCTTAAATCATCTGGCAGCGGATGAGTAAACTTATATGTGTCAAAATAATTTTTAATTGTTATTTTAAAATCGTCATCTCCAATAATATATTTTAGCTGGCTAAGAAAAACAAAACCTTTGTCATAAGCTGCGTCTTCATATGCTCTGTTATACTTAAATCTATTGGCATTCGTTCCCAAGGGCATTTCTTGACCAGACTTGGCAAGAGAGATATAATCTTTATAAGGGCTATTTGTATAAAATGGATGAAAGTCTATATTAAAGACATGACTTTCTCCAAGTTCTCCAAAGTAAGATGCTGACCCTTCATCCATCCAAGCATGTTTCATCTCGTTGGTAGCTAAAACTCCTTGAAACCATGCGTGTGCTAACTCATGTGAAGTTACACTTACTAGAGGGATGAGATCTTCACCAGAATTAATAAGTGTTAGCATTGAATATTCCATTCCACCATCTCCTCCTTGAACTACTGAATATTGTTTGTATGGATAAATCCCTATATTCTCATTAAAGAATTTCATTAGCTCTGCTGTAATTGGTTGAAGAGTCTTCCAATTGTCAATAATTTTAGGATCATTTTTATAATAAAAATTTAATTTAACACCGTTAGGCCCATCAAATATATCGTGAATATAATCAGGATCAGCAGCCCATGTAAAGTCATGAACTTTTGGAGCAAGAAAATTCCATATTCTTTTATTTCCAGACCTTTTCCCTAGTTTTAAATTTGAAGGATCACTTTCTTGAAGATACCCAGAGGCCGCAACAATAAAATCTTTATCTATTTTAATAGTAACATCAAAATCTCCCCAAACACCATGAAATTCTCTTCCTGTGTATGGAGCAGTATTCCAACCTTCATAATCATACTCTGATATTTTTGGATACCATTGAGCCATCGAAAACTTAACTCCCATTGGCGAGTCCCTTCCTGATCTTCTAATTGTAACTGGGACTTGTCCATTAAAATCCATAGTAAAAACAGATGATTCTCCAGGAAGTAAAGGATTGGCAAGTGTTACCTCTAAGATAGTATCAGACAAAAAAGTTTCAACTTTTAAATCATCTTGTTTAAGATTAGTAACATTCAGGAAACCTTCCTCTTCAGGTTTTAATTCATTAATATTGACATCAAACCTTTTGTTATTATCATCTCCATTTTCCAATCTAACAGCCATATCACTTCCAACCTTAAATGCATTAAAATAAAGATGAAAAAAAATTTTATTTAATGAATCTCTTGAATTGTTTTTATAAATAATCTCTTGATTTCCCTTATAGGTATTATCCTTTGCTTTAACATCAACAAAAATTTTGTAATCAGCATTTTGTTGCCAATAATTCTGAGCTTGAACACCATCAACATGAAACAATTTTAAAATCAGTAAGGTTGATAAAGTTTGTAAATTCATTGATAAATTTAGTACAAATCAAATATAAGTATTACTTATATAAGTTGTCTTAAAATGATTTTAAAAACATTTATATTTATGTAAAACATAATTATGGAAAAATTTTTTTATTCAATATTAACTCTATTATTAGTTCTTAATTTTTCTCATGCTCAGGAAGATAAAGGAGTTAAGAAAGTTGATTCGAAAAAAGAAAAATCTTTTAAAGAATTTACAAAACAAAGTAGATTAATTGAAGGTTTATTTGATATATATCAGGATACTATATCAGGTAAAATTCAAATGTTGATAAGGGAAGATCAACTAAATAAGGACTATATCTATGGATCGCAAATTGCAGATGGTGTAGTCAGAACTGCTGGATTTAGAGGACAGTATAAGGATGAAAAAATATTAAACTTTAAAAAATTTTTTAATAAAATAGAAATATTAGCTGTCAATTCAAATTTCTATTTTGATGAAAATAATCCATTAAGTAAATCAAAAGATGCAAATATTAGTAACTCATTGATATCAAGCTTAAAAATTAAATATTTTGATAAAAATAAAAATGCATATTTAATAGATGCCGATGAATTATTTATATCTGAGCTTTTGACTAGAATTAAAATCCCAACTGATCCTTTTCAATATAATCGATCATTTCAATTAGGTAGGTTTGACAGAGGAAAATCAAAAATTGAAAAGATTAAGAACTATCCTAAAAACTTAAATGTAAAAACAAATTATGTGTATAATAATCCAAATGTAGGTTCTTCTGGATCAGATGCTGTTGAGGATTCAAGATATGTTTCTATAAAAACATTTCATACAATTGTAGAAATGCCTGATGATGATTATCAGATAAGACTAGATGATCAGAGAGTTGGTTATTTTTTAACCCAGGTTGACAACCTTACAGACTCTGGAACTACAAATTATAGAGATTTGATCAATCGATGGAATCTAATTAAAAAAGATCCAAGTCTAGAAATTTCAGAACCAGTTAAACCAATTATCTGGTGGATCGAAAACTCAACTCCTATTGAATGGAGAGAAACAATAAAGGAGGCGGTATTGCAGTGGAATACTGCATTTGAGAAAGCTGGGTTTAAAAATGCTATTGAAGTAAAGATTCAACCTGATAATGCAGATTGGGATGCAGGAGACATTCGATACAATGTATTAAGATGGACCTCTTCACCTGAACCACCTTTTGGAGGGTATGGACCAAGTATGGTCAATCCAAAAACTGGTGAAATAATTGCCGCTGATATTATGCTTGAGTTTGTTTTTTTTACAAACAGAGTGTTTTATGACAAATTATACTCTAATGTAGCTGCATTAATGGATACAAATATTTATAATCATACTAATGATCATGATAATTTTGTATGCTCTGCAGGGAGCATTTTACATGATAATATAAATTTTGGAAGAACTTTTATTGCTTTAAACGGAGATGATTATGATTTAGAGGAGTTAGAAAGACAATCAATGATGTATTTAATTATGCATGAAGTAGGACATACTCTAGGTCTTAACCATAATATGAAGTCAAGTAGTATACATACTATTAGTGAACTTTATGATGTTAATAAACTAAAAGGAAAAGCTATTTCAGGTTCTGTGATGGATTACCCTGCGCTTAATTTAAACCCTAATCCAAAAATTAAATCTCCATATGCAGATTCATCAGTTGGACATTATGATAAATGGGCTATTGAGTTTGGATATAAACCTTTCAATTCTGAGAATGAAAGAAATGAAATTTTATCAAGGTCAACAGAACCTTTACTTATTTTTGGAAATGATGCTGATATACTTTATTCTTCTAGGGGAATTGACCCAAGAGTTCAAACAAATGATATGTCTTCTGATCCAATAAGTTACTCAATTGATAGAATGAACCTTGTTAATGAACTTTTTGATGACATTTTAGATAAATTTCAAATCCCTGGTAATACTTATGAAGATCTGAGAAGAGCATTCTTTAATCTTAACTCACAATATACTGGTGCAGCCTTAACGATATCTAAATTTATAGGTGGAGTATATGTTGAAAGATCTGTAATTGGTCAAAAGAGTTCAAAGAAGCCATATTCACCAGTAAGTTATAGAGACCAAAAGCGAGCTTTTAAGGCTTTAGATGAATACATATTCTCTTCTGATAATTACAAAATTCCCTCTGATATTTTTAATTATTTAGCTAGACAAAGAAGAGGTTTTGAATTTTATAGTGGTCCTGAGGATCCCAAAATTCATGATTTAATTTTATCTAATCAGGCCAGAATACTATCTCAATTAATGGCTCCTAGCACATTACAGCGTTTAAAGGATTCTGAACTTTATGGTAATAAATACAAATTATCAGAGTTTATGACAGATATAAATAATTCAATTTTTTCTGATATTGACGGGAATATTGATAGTTTCAGACAAAATTTGCAAATAGTATACACAAAAAGACTTATTGATATTGTAAGTAGTGATAAGGGCAAAAGCTATAAAAACCATGCTAAATCTCTCGCATTGTTAAATCTTAACGAAATTATTAATTCTATTAGCTTTAAGGGAAATATATCATCCCGGGCTCACAAAATGCATTTAAAGTCAATAATTGAAAAAGCACTAGATAATGAGTAAATCAAAAAATATGAAAAAAATAATAATATTAAATCTTCTATTTATAAGTTCACTATTTTCTCAAGACTATTATTTTGAGGAATATGCACCATTTGATCAAAAAATCAAGTCACCAGAGGAATTTCTAGGATATCCAATAGGAGAAATGCATACTAGACATGACATGATTGTATCATACATGACATATCTATCCAACGTGTCAGACAAAGCCGAAATTTTATCTTATGCAACATCCTATGAGGGAAGAAAGTTAATATACTTAATTGTAAGTTCACCAGATAAAATTAAAAATCTAGAAAATATTAGGAATGAACATATTTCTTATATAGATCCTGATAATGAAAATTATAATAGTTCTGAAAAACCCAAAAATTTTCCTGTTATCATTAATCTCGGATATAACGTTCATGGAAACGAACCATCATCATCAGAAGCTGCAATGCTGACGGCTTATACATTAGTAAGTTCAAAAAAAGATGAAATTAAAAATTATTTGGAAAACTCTGTGGTACTAATTGACCCTGCTTTAAACCCAGATGGAAGAGATAGACATACTCAGTGGGTGAATAGTTATAAAGCCTCACCTTTAGTTGATGATCCACAGGATGCTGAACACAATGAATATTGGCCAGGTGGGAGAGTAAATCACTATTGGTTTGACTTAAATAGGGATGTATTATTAGGTATTCATCCAGAAACAAGAGGAAAACTAAATTTCCACCATAACTGGTATCCAAATGTTACAATGGATTTTCATGAAATGGGGACTAATAGTACATATTTTTTTGTTCCGTGGAAGGCCCATGCTGCTAAGGATCCAGTTATACCTCAAGAAAATTATGAATATTTTGAGACACTTTTTGGTGATTACTTTTCAAAAGGTCTTGATGAAATAGGTTCGCTGTATTTCACAAAAGAGGCATATGATAAAACATATCCAGGTTACAGTTCATCTTATGCTGATCTTTTAGGTGGTATTGGAATGTTATTTGAGCAAGCCAGTTCAAGGGGACACGTTCAAGAAACTCAATTTGGTAAGTTAACTTTTCCATTTACAATACTAAATCAATATATATCCGGAATGAATACAGTTAAAGCAGCAGTTGAAATTAAAGATGAATTAAAAGCATATCAACAGAGATTTTTTTCAACAGCACTTTCAGATGCAGATAAAAAAAGAATAAAGGGGTACTCTTTTAAAATGGGTAAAGACAGAAATAAGACTAAAGCATTTTTAGATAAATTAAAAATTCATGATGTCAATGTATATAGAGAAAATGATAATTTTTATGTTCCAACTAAACAAAAAAAATATAGAACAGTTAGATCAATTTTTGAAACTAATAAAGAATTTAATGATAGTGTATTTTATGATGCTTCATCATGGTCAATTGCAAATTTTTATGATATTAATTATACCCCTTCAACTAGGCAGATGGAAGGGACAAAAATTGAAAATTTAGACAACCTATTTGAAACTAACACATTTGAGAAATCTAATTATGCATATTTAATTAATTCTGTTGATTATAATATTCCTGCTGTAATTAATTCATTACTTGATAGTAAAATTAAGGTTTCTACAGCCTTTAAACCTTTCAAAATTAACACCTTTAGTGGTTTACAATCATTTGATTATGGTTCGCTTGTTATTGCAGTAAGTATCCAGGATATAGATAATGAAATGTTATTTAAAAAACTTAGCTCTATTCAAGAGAATTATAACGTGAACATTTACTCAGTTAATTCTGGTTTAAGCACAGGTGGTATTGATCTTGGAAGCAGGTATGTATCACCAATCAAAAAGCAAAAAGCAATGATGTTGGTTGGAACTGGTGTAAGTGCATATGAGGCAGGAGAGGTCTGGCATCTTTTAGATCAAAGAGTTGGTATGCCTATTTCTAAAATACCTATTAGAAACTTTGATAGAATTTCATTAGATAAATACTCAACAATGGTAATCGTTTCAGGTAACTATAAATTTAATGATAATCAGATTCAAAAAATTAAAGATTGGGCTAGTAGAGGTAATACAATAATATCTATTGGTTCTGGTTCCAAATTTCTGATTGATAATAAAATTGTAAAAGAAGAGTTACTCAATTCAGATAATAACACTAATAAGGGTTTATACCTTCCATATGTTGATGCAATGAATAATATTGGCAAAGAACAGATTGGTGGAATTATTTTAAGAACAAATGTAGATTTAACACATCCATTAGGATTTGGATTAGAGGATACAAATTTACCAGTATATAAAAATAATACTATATGGATTAAACCCTCAAAAAATAATTATTCATCGGTAGTAAGATATACTGAGGACCCTTTAATTGATGGGTTTATTACTAATAAAAATCATATAAAACTTAAATCTACAGTTTCATTATTAGTATCCAAAATAGGTCAAGGCAGAGCAATAATGTTTTCTGATAATCCAAATTTTAGAGGTTCGTGGTATGGAACCAATAGACTATTTCTAAATGCATTACTTCTTGGAGATAAGATAAGGATCCCTTAATGAAGTGGATTAGTGATATAGGACCGGGTATTTTAATTGCTGCAGCTTTTATTGGACCTGGTACTGTAACCCTTTGTACAATAGCTGGAGCCTCATTTGGATATTCTTTGATATGGGCAATTATTTTATCAATATTTTCTACAATTGTTTTACAAGAGATGTCTCTTAGAATAGGATTAATTACCAAGATGAATTTAGCAGAGGTTGTGAGAATTAATATTAAATCAAAACTTATTAACAGACTTTTTTTAGTATTAATTATTAGTTCAATATTAATTGGAAATGCAGCATATGAAGCTGGAAATATTACAGGAGCCTCACTTGGTATATCTGCAATTCTTAATTTACAATCAATTAATTATATACCAATTTTTATTGGATCAATTGCATTTATAATACTTTATCAAGGTGATTACAAAATATTAGAAAGGATTCTTATACTATTAGTTCTAATTATGAGTTCTTCTTTTTTTATTGCGGCAATTATGACTAAACCAAACATTAGTAGCCTAATCGATGGAATTATATCACCAGAACTTAATTCAAGTAATCTAATGATTGTCCTTGGTCTAATAGGCACTACTGTTGTTCCATATAATTTATTTCTTCACTCTTCATTGGTTTCAGAAAAGTGGAGTTCTCTGGACAAATTAAAAGTCGCAAGACTTGAAAGTTTTTTTTCAATTCTTATTGGAGGCTTAGTTTCATTATCAATCATAATTACTGCAGCATCCTTAAATAATAAAGATGTTACTGGAGTAATTGACTTAGCTCGAGGACTTGAGCCTCTGTATGGAAAATTTGCAATCTATTTTTTAGGAATTGGTTTATTTGCATCAGGTATTACATCATCTATAACTGCACCTTTAGCTGCTGCATATGTTGCTAAAAGTTGCTTTGGTTGGGATGACTCACTGAAAAGTCTAAAATTTAGAGCTATTTGGATCATTATCCTGTTTATTGGTGTAATTGTATCAATGGTAAAAATAAATCCAATTGAAATAATAAAATTTGCTCAGTTCTCTAACAGTTTGTTACTTCCGATTATAGCAGTTATTCTTTTATGGTTAGTTAATAATAAAAGAATAATAAGTAATAAATACAGTTATAAATATCAAAATATTTTAGGTTCTATGATAGTTATTTTATCACTAATTCTTGGAGCTAAAGGTCTAATCTCTATTTTATGATGATAAATATAAATTGTGATTTAGGAGAGGGGCTTAATAATGAGCATATTATTTTGCCATTAATTGATTCATGTAATGTTGCATGTGGTGGTCATGCAGGTGATAATGCTAGTATGATTGAATGTGTTGAAATTTCAATTAGAAATAAAGTAAAAATCGGAGCTCATCCATCTTATCCAGATAAAATTAATTTTGGAAGAAAAAAAATAAATATCCCTCCATCTGAATTATCAATTAGTATAATTTCTCAGATTGAATCTCTTGAGGCAATTTCAAATTCATATGGTGTTACCCTTAATCATATTAAGGCTCATGGGGCACTTTACAATCAAATGATAATAGATGCTGATCTTTCTAACTTTTATCTGGATACTATAGAAGAATTTAAAAATAAATACTCTATATATGTTCCTTATAAATCTGAAATTGAAAAATTAGCTTTAAAAAGAGGATTCAGTATTGTATATGAAGTATTTGGAGATAGAAATTATAATGATGATTTAAGTTTAGTGTCTAGAGATAGTGAAAACGCATTAATTACTGATCCAGAGACTGTTATTGAACATATAAATACTATTAAAGAAACAAATACCGTAAAAACCATAAATGGAAATTTTCAAAAAATAAAGTTTGATACAATTTGTATTCATTCTGATACTAATAACTCTATTGATATATTAAAAAAAATAAATAAAGAATTTAATGGAAGACAATCATAAAACTTATTTTGTTTTTAGTGAGAGCTCTATTTTAATAACATATAATTGTGAAATCAATTTTAAATTAATTAGTGATATATTGAATACCAGGGAAAGAATTCAGATAAATCTTAATGATTGTATTGATGAAATTGTTCAATCTATTAGTTCATTACTGGTAATTTTTGATATAAGTAAAATCTCAGCTGAAAATCTTATTACCGAATTAAAAAAAATTGAAGATAAAGAGATTGATCTTTTTGAATCAAATAAAACATGGCAAATCCCAGTTTGTTATGATCTAAAATACGCAGTTGATCTTGAAAATTTGGCAAAAGAAAAAAAACTCTCTCCAGCAGAAATTATTAATAATCACAAATCAAAAGTATATAATGTTTTGTCAATGGGATTTTTACCTGGTTTTATGTATATGGGTTTTACCAATAAGAATCTTCATTGTGAGAGAAAGGAAATTCCATCTTTAGACATAAAAAAAGGGTCTATTGGAGTTGCATTAAACCTAACATGCATTTATCCACAAGATAGTCCAGGAGGATGGCACATCATAGGTGTTTCTCCATTAGATTTTTTTAATTTAAAATCTAAAAATCCCTGTTTTGCTAAGCCTGGTGATAAAATTCAATTTATTGAAATATCTAGCAGACAATATCAAAAAATGAAAAAAGAAAAATCAATAAAACCAATATCTAAATAAATGATTAAAGTTATTCAACCAGGTCTTTTTACAACAATACAGGATGGGGGAAGACATGGATATAGAGATATTGGGATACCTACCTCTGGTTTCATGGATCAAGAGAGTGCATGGGCTGCTAATAAAATTGTAGATAATAATAAGGATGAATCTCTTTTTGAGATAACACTTATTGGACCAACCCTAATATTTAATGGCAGTTATGTAATATCAATTACAGGTGGTGATTTTAATCCCTTGATTAATGAATTACCTGTTAAGATGTATCAACCAATTAATGTCGAGCCAGGAGATACATTAAAACTAAATCATACGATAAATGGTGCTAGATGCTATTTAGCTATTTCAGGAGGACTTGATGTAAAATCTTTATTTGGAAGTAAATCATTCTTTAGCAATATAACTGACTCGTATTATTTAAAAATGGGGGATGAAATTAAAGTTTTAAAAAGTTCTAAAAATAAAATTTTAAAATGGGAGAAATTAAAATTTAAATTAAAAATATCAATGGAAGTCTTTAAAGGTCCTGAATTTGATTTATTGTCTACTAATTCAAAAAAGAAATTGTTTAAAAACAAATTTACTATTGGCACTAACAATAGGATGGCTTATAATCTTAAGGAAAATCTTCAAGTAGGTATAAAATCAATTATTTCGTCCCCAGTATTACCTGGCTCAGTTCAATTGACTCCATCAGGTAAAATTATCATACTTCATAGAGATTGCCAAACTACAGGGGGGTATCCAAGGATTCTTCAGCTCAATATAAATTCATTAAACCATTTATCGCAAATAAAATCTAATGACAAAATTGAACTTACTCTGATTAATTCGTAATAATGTTTATCTCAATTAATTTGGTCTCATTAAGTTTCTTCTCATGCCTATTCTTTATTCTATAAAATTTTTTTAATGCTTTCTCTTGAGATTTTATGTTTACAAATAATGTGTCATTTTCAAATTCTGCCCCTATATTTTCCATAAATTTTGAGATCTGATATTCGATTGACTTTAATTCTTTTCTTATGACTCTTCTTTTTAAAATGCCATTAATATTACTATCAATTCTTACATTTGTTACTTCATTTATTAGGTTTACTAAACCAGTGTCACTTCCACTGCTATAAAGTGATGTATTATTATATCTATTTTGATTTCTTAACCTTTTTCCATCGATAATAACATCAACAGAACCTTTATGCCTAAAACTGAAAGATCTTTTTGAAATAAATTCTTGAAGATTAATAACAATTTCTAAATCTGGTTTATGGAATTGAGATTTTAAAATACCTCTTAGTAATTCATCTCTATCTCTAGCTGTAAATTCCTCTCCAAATAAAAAAATTGTAGGAAGTCTTTTGGTATCAACATTAACATTATTGAGATCAATTTTAGATACATCCTGACTGTAAAGATTTCCAAATGATAGGACAAATAATAGAAGAATTATTGAATAAGCTTTCACATCTATAACTAAAAAAAGAAACAATATTATTCTGGTATTATAAAAACTAAAGGATCAAAATCCCATAAATATGGAAGAAGAAAGAAAACAAATAGTGTCAATAAGACAATTGAAATTAGGTTCATCCATATTCCAACTCTAACCATATCAGGAATTCTTAGATAACCTGATCCAAAAACTATAGCATTTGGAGGAGTGGCTACAGGCAGCATAAATGCACATGAAGCCGCAACTGTTGCAGATACCATTAATATAAACGGATGAACGTCAATTGTCATAGACATTGGGTAAAGGATCGGAAGTAACATTGCAGTTGTTGCAAGATTTGATGTAATTTCAGTTAAAAAATTAACTGATGCAATTAGAATAAAGACTAATACTATCAAAGATACACCATCCAATAAAGTCATTTGATTACCTATCCATAGTGCAAGGCCGCTTTCCTTGAATCCTGCTGCAAGAGCCATACCGCCACCAAATAATAACAAAATTCCCCATGGTAATTTAACAGCCTCATCCCATTTTAGAATTTTTCGTTCTCTATTTTTTGTTGGTAATAAAAATATTATAATGGCTCCTATCATAGCAATGATCGTATCATCAATTCCAGGTATAATTGATTGAAGTAAATAAGAACGGCTTATCCACGCAAATGCAGTAAATCCAAAAACTCCAGCTACTAACTTCTCTTCATAGCTTATTTTTCCTAAAGCTTTTAATTGTTTATAAATTTCTTCTCTTCCACCTGGAAAAGTTTTCTGTTTAAACTTAAATGCAATACTTGTTATATATTTCCAGCAAATGAATAAAAGAATAATTGATATTGGAAAACCAAATTGGAACCATTTAGCAAAGGTTATCTCATATCCAAAAGTTTCTTCAACAACACCAGCTAAAACAAGGTTAGGAGGTGTTCCAATTAAAGTAGCAACACCACCAATTGATGCGCTGTAGGCAATAGCTAACATAAGAGCTTTTCCGAAATTTAAATTCTCATCCTCAATAGTACTTGGGTTATCTCTTAATTGGGCAACAATTGCAATTGCAATAGGTAGCATCATAACAGCAGTAGCTGTATTTGATATCCACATTGACATAAATGCAGTAGCAATCATAAAACCAAGAATAATATTCACAATATTAGTTCCAATTAAATTAATAATATTTAATGCTAATCGCTTATGCAAATTCCATTTCTCAATAGCGATTGCAATTATAAATCCACCTATGTAAAGAAAAACATACTTATGTCCAAATGAGGCAGTTGTTTCTGTTAACCCTAATCCACCAGTTAAGGGAAACAATATAATTGGCAATAATGCAGTTACAGCTATAGGTATAGCTTCTGTAATCCACCAGATTGCAATCCAAATAGTTGATGCAAGTATAGCATTTGCTCTAGGGTTTAGACTTTCGGGATTAAAGAAAAATAATACAGCTAAAAAAGCTAAGGGCCCTGATATTAAACCTATATTTTTTGAATTAATATTCATATTGAGATTTTAAAAATAATCTATTTTTGTTTACAATAGATAGAAAAACCATTTTGCAATGAAAAAGGCTATGAATAATGCAGAAAAATATTTGACTGAAATAGGTTTTGAAATAGGAGGTAGACTAAAAAACCTCCTGTAAATAATATTTTTGCAGGAGGTTTTGCGGAGAAAGAGGGATTCGAACCCCCGGAGGTATGACCCTCAACAGTTTTCAAGACTGCCGCATTCGACCACTCTGCCATTTCTCCATTAGCATTGCAAATATAAGTGATTTAGATTTTTTGTAGAGAAATAAATTATTCTTTTTTCATTAAATTAATTTTGCTAAAAGACTTTTCAATTCCTTTAATTAGAGCTGAGCTTAAACCTTGATGTTCCATCTCAATTAAGCCCTCAATAGTACAACCATTTGGTGTCGTAACTTTATCTATTTCATCTTCAGGGTGGGACTGATTTTCTTCTAATAATTTGGCAGCTCCTAATGATGTCATAAGGGACATTTCAAGTGCTTGTTTGGATTCAAAACCTAACTGAACACCACCTTGAGCTGTAGCTCTAATAAGTCTCATCCAAAAAGCTATTCCGCTTGCTGAAATTACTGTTGCAGCTTGCATATTTTTTTCCTCGATTATCATTGTATGTCCTAATTTTTTAAAAATATTTTGAACAATTTCAACACTTTTTTTTCCAGTTCTATTTGAACAGATACTTGTAACCGCTTGCTTAACTGCAACGGCTGTATTAGTCATGCATCTAATTATTTTTTTATCATTACCAAACGCATCTTCTAAATCCTTGATAGAGATTCCTGTAATTGGAGATATAATAATTTGATCTGAGTTTATGTGCCCTTTTATTTCTTCTGCTAATTCCTTAAATTGTTTAGGCTGAACAGTTAAAAAAATTATATTACTGTCTGATACTGCATTTAAATTATTACTTGTTAAAATACATCTTTTATCTTCAATATTTTGGCTAAAAGTTTTTACGTCTTTTTTGGTAATATATAATTTGTTTAAATCACCAAATGATATAAGACCGTTTGCGATACTACCTCCTAGGTTCCCATATCCTAAAATTGATATATTCATTTTTTTTTAAAATTAATCAAATATAATCCAAAATGACTTTACTTTATTCATTAAATCTATTATAAAAAAAGAATTATATTGTCATTAATGTTACTAGATGTAAACTCTATTTTAATTCTTTTTGGTCTTGGTTTATTCGCTGGTGTAGTTAATACCCTCGCAGGTGGAGGCTCTTTGGTAACCCTACCTGTATTGATACTTTTTTTTGGATTAGATGAGGCTATTGCAAATGGAACAAATAGGTTAATGGTGATCTCAGCTGCATTAGTGGCAAGCTATGGATATAGAAGCAAGGGCATATCAACCCATCCATGGGGGCTATATTTTGGAATTGCAGCAACTTTTGGAGCAATAATTGGTGCAAGAATAGCAATAGATATTGACGGAGATACATTTAAAAGGTTTTTAGCTATTATAATGATAACAGTTGGATTGATAATAGTGTTTAGATCTAAATCAATTGCATCTTTAGATCTCCCGGAGAGGTTATCTGGTAAATATCTTCTAGGGGGCCTTATTGGTTTCTTCTTTATTGGAGTATATGGTGGGTTTCTTCAAGCTGGAGTTGGTATAATTATAATGTTACTATTGACACAATTAAATAGAATGAATCTGCTTAGAACAAATTCTGTTAAAGCGTTTTCAGTATTTATTTATTCTATCGCTGCAGTATTAATTTTTGCATTGGATGGTAAGATATTATGGATGGTAGGTTTTTGCATGGTTCTTGGTTCCATAATTGGTGCATGGTTATCTAGTAGATGGTCAGTTAAAAAAGGAGACAAAGTAATTAGGATAACTCTATTAGTAATGGTCTCATATATGGCTGTAAAATTATGGATGGATACCTTTAGTAGCTAGTATGTTTTTTTATGCTAAGTCCATAACCAGAGAGTCCTACTCGATTTATCTGCTCAGAATTGCTAAGCAAATTAATATTTGAAATACCTAAATTGAGAAGTATTTGTGCGCCTATTCCAAAATCCTTAAAATCAATTTTTGGTCTATCTTCATTATTATTAAAAGATTTTAATTTTTTTATAATATCATCAGGTGATTGATTCTGATTAATAAATATAACTGCTCCCTTTCCTTCTTTGTTGATCATTTCAAATATCTTATCATACCTTTTTTCATTTGTTCCAGATAAAATTTTAGTAACATCATTGTCAATAACTGAAGAGTTTATTCTTGTTAAGACCGAATCAGTTTCACTAAAATCCCCTAAGGTTAAAGCCATATGGATTTGATCATTATTCGTTTGCTTGTATCCTCTAAGTCGATAATTTCCAAACTGTGTATCAACATCTTCATCAAAAATTTTATTGATTAGACTATCATTTTTCATTCTATAAGCAACTAAGTCCTCGATTGATACGATTTTAAGATTAAACTTGTGAGCAACATCCATCAATTCTGGAAGTCTTGACATCGTACCGTCATCATTCATAATCTCAACAATAACTCCAGCTGATTTAAATCCAGCTAGTCGTGCAAAATCAATTGCTGCTTCTGTATGTCCTGTTCTTCTTAATACACCCCCATCTTTAGCAATAAGAGGAAAAACATGGCCTGGTTTTTGAAGATCGTCAGGTTTTGTATTTTTATCAACTAAAGCTTGGACAGTTTTTGCTCTATCAGAGGCTGATATACCTGATGTTACACCATTACCTTTTAAATCTACTGATACTGTGAATGCTGTTTCTAATGGATCTGTATTATTTGGAACCATTTTTTCTAGATTTAGATCTAAGCAAAGTCTCTCTGACATAGGAACACAAATTAGACCTCTACCATTTTTGGCCATAAAGTTGATTTTCTCAGAGTCAATTGTTTCAGCTGCTGTAATAAAATCACCTTCATTTTCTCTATCTTCATCATCAACGACAATTATTATTTCACCTTTTTTAATTGATTCAATAGCATCCTCAATTTTATCTAATTTTATTTCAGTCATTTTTTGTTTTGATTTTATTAAAAAGTTCAATTGCCTTATCAAATATAGAGAACCTAATTAATCTATCTGTAGACACTAACATTGTCAAATAAATTGCAAAAGGAGCTATAATAAAAGTTGAAATCCAACTACCAATAAATGGACTAATGGAATTATCTTCTGCTGCATTCTTACCGAATACACCAATGTAATGATATGTTAAAAAAATTACTATTGATAAGACAAGAGGTAAGCCTAGCCCCCCCCTTCTAATTATAGATCCCAAGGAAGCACCAATCAAGAATAAAAAAATACATGCAAATACCAAGCTATACCTTTCGTTAATTGTTAGTTTATGAAGGTTTATGAGCTTCTGTTGTAAGAAAAATGTCTTTTTTTTATTATCTAATTGTCTGAGGTAAATATCTATTTCGTCATCAGCCATGGAAAGTATACTATTAATCTTATATATTTCCGGATTATTTAAAAGGTTTAAAAATGAATTGTTAGTATCAATAATATCTGAAGGAATTTGACTAGACTTTAAGTTTGGTAATTTTCTTAAAGTATGACCTAATAAAAAACTTTTCCCAAAAACATCTTTATCAAATTCAAATTTATTATTTAATGTATCAGAGCTTTTTCTCAATTGATTCACCTTTTGCATCCTATAGGTTGATTTATAATTTTCTTCTTCAAGATTAACATTATTAAACTCAGATATATCAATATTCATTGTATATTCTTCAAAAGTTGCTTTTGTATGTGGGTACTTTTGTTTTTCGGCAGCAGTTGACGGGTTTATATCTTCATATCTGTAGCCATTATTTAAAATTAATTGAAGAAATTTATCATCTTTATTTTTAACCTCTCCTCTTTCAGCTTTAATTACAAGACGGTTGACCTCATCATCTGATATGTTATGAAGAATTATGTCCTCTAAAAATTGTTCATTATCTCCGTACTTCCTGGAAACTTTAATATTCATGTCACCTATATCATTAAACATACCCTCTCGAATATTTAATGTAGGTTTAAGTTTCGCTAAGTTTTTTCTTAGATTGTAGGATTTTCTTTCACCGTATGTGACAATATGGTTTGAAAAATAAAAAGAACCTATACCAACTGCGATATTAAAAATTAGTAAAGCTACCATACTCCTTATAATTGAAATTCCATTTGATTTCATTGCTATGAACTCATAGTTCTCAGATAGAGTTCCGAAAGTTGTTAAAGAAGCAAGAAGAATTGATAAGGGCAGAACAAGAGGGACCAATTTTGGTGAAAAGTAAATAAAGAACTTACCTATGGTGAAAATATCTAGACCCTTTCCAGCTAATTCATCAATATAAAGCCAAAAAGTTTGTATAATAAATATTAGAAAACAGATCACAAAAACAGATATAAATCTACTCAGGTAAAAATTTAATATGTATCTATCTAATATTTTCAATTTTATTGGACTAATATATAATTATTGTATTCTTGAATATCAAATTTAAATAAAGACAATGGAACAGTTAAATTATAATCATAAGTTAATGTTAAAAAAGTATTGATTATTTTGTCGCTTATCAAATCTTTCATCTCTATTTTTTTGATTGAGTAGTTTGATGAATCAATTGAAATAAAATAAATTATATTGTCCTCATTTCTATTTTTAGCTGTAATTATATGTTCTCTTGAGCTGCTATTAATATCTAATAAATAATCTTCTAAAAAAAAATTAAAAATATGATTTGGAGTAAAACTGAATAAAGAGATATCTGAATTCCCAACAATGATTTCCTGATTTTCATGAACTATTGTAAATATATTTTCACCATCATAAATTTGATCGATAGCTTTTGTATTTATAAAGTACTTTTCCCCTTTATTAAACAGTTCACCTGTCATTGGTAATAGTGGGCTTTCAATTTCAGATTCAATTATAAATTTATAATATGAATTATTTAAAGCTAACGATCTATCTAGAGCTATTTCAAGAACCTCATTAGCAGACTGACCAAACAAAGGACTAATTAAAGAGATTAAAAAAAATAAAGATTTAAATATGTTAAATTTAGTTATCATTCAAAAGAGATTCTAATGAATTTAGATCTGAAATTAAAACCTGTCTTGGTTTACTCCCCTCAAAGGATCCAACTATACCTGCATCTTCCATTTGATCAATTAATCTGCCAGCTCTATTATATCCTAGCTTTAGCTTTCTTTGCAGTAATGATGCAGAACCCTGTTGATTAGTTACTATTACTCTTGCGGCCTCATTAAACATTGGGTCTCTATCATCTAATGATATTTCAGAGGATGAGTTTACTTCTTCTTTTGAATATTCTGGAAGAACATAAGCAGATCCATAACCAGTCTGAGAGCCAATAAAATCTGATAGTTTCTCGACTTCAGGGGTATCTATAAAACCACATTGTATCCTTGTTAAATCATTTGATTGAGAATATAATAAATCCCCTCTTCCAATTAACTGTTCTGCACCTCCAGTATCAAGTATTGTCCTTGAGTCAATTTTTGAAGTAACTCTAAATGCAATCCTAGCAGGAAAATTCGCCTTTATCAAACCTGTAATAACATTGACAGATGGTCTTTGGGTAGCAATTATTAGATGAATACCGACTGCTCTTGAAAGCTGAGCTAGTCTAGCTAGAGGCGTCTCCACTTCTTTACCTGCTGTCATTATTAAATCAGCAAACTCATCGATAACAAGAACTATATATGGAAGAAATGTATGGCCATTTTCTGGATTTAACTTTCTTGATGTAAATTTTGCGTTATATTCTTTAATATTCCTTGACATAGCGTCTTTAAGAAGTTCATATCTTTTATCCATCTCTCTACATAATGAATTCAATGTATTAATCACTTTATCGTTTTCAATAATTATAGCATCTTCTGATTCAGGGAGTTTTGCTAGATAGTGTCTTTCAATTTTATTATATATTGAGAGTTCAATCTTTTTAGGGTCAACAAGAACAAATTTTACCTCAGCAGGATGTTTCTTATAAAGTATTGAAGTTAAAATGGCATTAATACCTACAGACTTTCCTTGTCCAGTTGCCCCTGCCATAAGAAGATGAGGCATTTTAGTAAGATCAACAATAAATGTCTCATTACTTATTGTCTTTCCAATAGCAATGGGAAGTTCCATATTAGAATTAATATATTTTTTTGATGATAATAAAGACTTCATTGAAACTATCGACTTCTTTTTGTTTGGGACTTCAATACCAATTGTTCCCTTACCAGGTATTGGTGCAATTATTCTTATCCCTAAAGCAGATAGAGATAATGCAATATCGTCTTCTAAATTTTTGATTTTTGAAATTCTAACACCAGCATCAGGAACAATTTCATATAATGTAACGGTTGGGCCAATTGTCGCTTTAATTTGTTTAATTCCAATATTATAATTTTTTAGGGTCTCAACAATTTTATTTTTATTGGTCTCTAATTCATCTTGATCTATTTTTATTGTATCATCACCATAATCTTTGAGTAAGTCTATTCCAGGATTTTTAAAATTACTTAGGTCAAGAGTTGGGTCAAACTTTTTTAGACCTACTTTATCAAAACTAATTTTCTCATTGCTTTTCTCTTCAAAATTTATTTCCTCAACCTCGATAGATATCTCATCTGAATCGGTTTTAGATCCGTTTGAATCAGTTTTAACTTCATTTTCTCCATGAATTGAACTAGGAAGTTCCATTTCTGTTTCAACATTTAAATTGTCATTTAACTCATCAACCAATTCTGTTTTATCATTTTTTGAAATTTTAATTTTACTTACCAGAGATAAAAAAGAATTAGGAGTTATGCTCCAAATTAAAGCAATAGAAGAAAGTAAGATAAAAGATAAAATTATAATGATACCAGTATTACCTATGTATGTCTCTAGAAATGAATTAAGTTCAAAACCAACAATTCCAATTTGTATTGGATAATATTCACTTGCATACCCTGAGAATATTATAGTCCAAATCATAAGTACAAGGAGCCAGTTAATATTCTTAATTAATTTGAGTATTTTCTTATTGAAGAGAAAATAATATGATGAAATAAAGAGAATTATGGGTATAACGAAACTTCCAATTCCAAATAACTTAAAAATAAAAAAATGACTTACAGAAGCACCTACCTTTCCTAAAATGTTTTCAACCTCTACATCCCTATCATATAAGCTACTAATATTGCTCTGATCAGCTCTCCAATTAAACATATATGAAATAAAAGAAACAAGAAGAACAATTGAAATGAATAGAAATGTATAGCCTAGTACAACTTTATATTTGTTTACAACAGCTTTTTTTTTGCTACTCATAAATTAATAGAATTATATAAAAATACGAATATGAGTTTATATTATTGATTTTTGATTCCTAAAGTCCTTATTTTTATTCTAAGAGCAGCATATAATAAGGTCATAAAAGGACTAATCCAATTAAAGATTGCATATATAAAATATTCACCAACACTTACACCCAAAACTGATGAATGATATGCTCCACAAGAGTTCCAAGGAATCAACGCAGAGGTCACTGTAGCAGAATCTTCAAGGGTTCTACTAAGATTTTCAGGTGCTAAACCTTTGTCTTCAAAAGCTTTCTCAAACATTTTACCAGAAACAACAATTGATAGATATTGGTCTGAAGCGCTGACATTAAGAGCTAAACATGATGTAACTGTACTTGCAAATAATTTAAAAGTATTATCTGCCCATTTTAATAATGCTTTACTAATAGTTTTCAAAGCACCTATTGCATCCATTACTCCGCCAAATACCATAGTCCCAATTACTAAGAAAATTGTATTCATCATTCCAAGCATTCCTCCAGTAGAAAATAAATCATTTAAGATCTCATTATTTGTTTCAATATTAATCTCTCCAGTAACGGTATTCATAATGACTATGTATGATTCAACTATACTGGAGTTTGTACCACCAGACAATTCATTAATTATTTGTGGCTGAAAAATCAAGGAAAATAATGCTCCAGCAAGAGTCCCAATAACAAGAGCAATTAATGGAGGGGTTTTTTTAAAAATCATTATAAGCACTAGTAAAGGAACAATAAAAAGGACTAACGATATATTAAATTTTTCTGATATGGCATTTAATAAATATGTATTATCAGTTGTCCCATCTGATACTTGAAGAAAACCAAGAATAATAAAGACAATTAATGTAATTGAAATACTAGGTATAGTAGTATATAGTAAATATTTTATATGCTTAAAAAGATCAACTTTAGTGACAGCTGCTGCAAGATTAGTGGTATCACTTAATGGAGAAAGCTTATCACCAAAATAAGCACCTGCTATTACGGCCCCTCCAACCATTCCCGCCGGTATTCCAAGTGCTTTACCAATACCAACAAGTGCAATTCCAACAGTAGCAGAAGTAGTCCAACTACTTCCTGTTGCAACAGAAATTATTGAACAGATTACGATACAAGCTGGAAGAAATATATTTGGATCCAATATTTTTAAACCATAATAGACCATTGCTGGAATTATACCGCTTATCATCCATGTACCAGCAAGAGCACCCACAAATAATAATATTAATAATGCTCCAGTAACGGATTTTACACTATTCGAAATACTGGTAAGTATTTTCTCATATGAAACCTTATAGATAAATCCAATTGATGCTCCAAATAAACCTGATAAAATTAAAATAAATTGATTTGTACCATTTAAAGAGTCATCACCGTATATAAATACGTTTATACTTAGGAGTAATACCAGAAAAATTATTGGAAGAAGTGCTACACTAATTGGTAAACCTGCACTATTTGAGTTTTTCAAAACAGTAAATTATATTTTGCAAGTTTAGAAAAAAAATTATAACCATTAATATAATACAGCACTTATTTGGACAAAGTTTATTTATTTTTACTAAGTGAAAAATAAAATTGAAAAAGTTTTTAAAGAAAAAGTACAAGCAGTAAAGGATTCTAAATTCTTGATTGCTGTTAGTGGAGGTATTGACAGTATGGTGCTAGCTAGTTTATTTAAAAAAAATAATTTAAAATTTTATGTCGCACATTGTAATTTTAAATTAAGATCAGTTGAAAGTGATGCAGATGAGCTATTTGTGTCTAATTGGTGTAAAGAAAACAACAAAAACTATTTCAGTACTAGCTTCAACACAGTTGAGTTTTGTAAAAATAATAAAGTAGGTACACAAGAGGGGGCAAGAAATCTTAGATATAAATGGTTTCATGATTTAAAAGAAATTTATGGTTTTGATTTTATCGTAACAGCACATAATTTAAACGATCAAATTGAAACTTATTTAATAAATTCAATGAGAGGAACAGGTTTGAGTGGATTAGTTGGTATTCCTGAGAAAACAGATAACCTATTTAGACCATTGCTAGATATTTCAAAAAACGAAATAAGTGAATATTCAATGATCAACAATATTGAATTTAGGGAAGATTCATCAAATTCAAGTAATGATTATCTTAGAAATACAATACGAAACTCTATAATTCCGAAGTTTGAGGAGTTTGATGATAATGTTATGTTAAAGTTCAAGACAACTATGAATAACTTAAACTCTACTAAGATATTTGCAGACGTTTTAATTAGTGACTTTAAAGACAAAGTTTTTTTAAAAGAAGAAATAAATGAAAGGATAAAAATCTCTGATTTAAGTAATTTAAAACCATTAGATTTTTATGTTCATAGTTTGTTTTCAGAATACGGCTTTGACTACAAAGAAGTAATCAAGCTTTTTAATTCTGATTCTGGGAAATACATAGAATCATCTAAATATAGGTTGACTAAAAATAAAAATGATCTAATAATTTCAAAAAATGATTAAAAGCCTATTTTTTGCATTAATAACAATTTTATCACTTAATTCCCAAGAGACAGAGCCTGTAACTTGGTCATATGAAGTTGAGAAATTAAGTAATCTCAAATATAAAATTACTTTTGATGCAGAAATTATTGATGGCTGGAAACTTTATTCTCAATTCTCACCTGAAGAAGGTTCAGTGTCAACTAATTTCAATTTTATAAATAAAAGACTAGATTATCAAGCTGACAAAATTTTTAATGAAAATACCTATATAATAGGGTATGATAATGTTTTCAAAATGGACCTATTCTATTTTGAGAATGAGGCATCATTTAATCAAACAATAAGTCTACTAAATAAAGATATTAATCAAATTAAAATTGAGATTGATTACTCTTCATGTGATGATGAATTGTGTATTTTTAGAAATGAAACATTCAATGTTGTTTTAGATTCAACAAAAAAAGTTCAAGCAGATGAAAGTGTTTCTTTTGAAGATATTCAAAAGTATAATATGCTTGAGTTAGATCTTGATAAATCAAGTTATAGTAGTATTGATATTGTTCAATCCTCCAATTATTTTGAAATCTTCATTTTTGGCCTACTAGCAGGTTTTCTTGCTCTACTTACTCCGTGTATTTTTCCAATGATTCCATTGACAGTTTCTTACTTTATTGATCAAACAAAACTTAAATACAGTAGTGCAACTTCTTCTTCTTTATACGGAGTGTTTATAGTTTTAATATATCTTTTGCTAAGTTTGCCATTTCACTTATTTGATAGCTTAAATCCAAATATTTTAAATACTATTTCAACTAATGTTTATGTTAATATTACTTTCTTCATAGTATTTATATTATTTACTATTTCTTTTTTTGGCTACTTTGACATAGTCATACCTAGTAGTTTAATATCTAGTTCAGAGAAAAAATCAGAAAAAGGGGGAGTCGTTGGAATATTTTTTATGTCATTAACACTTGCTCTTGTATCATTTTCTTGTACCGGCCCTATATTAGGTTCATTGCTTGCTGGTTCTCTCTCATCAGCAGAATCTGGTGCAACTCAGCTTACATATGGAATGTTAGGTTTTGGATTTGCTTTGGCTTTACCTTTTACTTTTTTGGCTTTTTATCCTAGATATTTATCTATGATTCCTAGATCAGGAATATGGCTAAAAAAATTAAAAGTTTCACTTGGTTTTATAGAGCTGGCTCTAGCATTTAAATTTTTATCTAATGCTGATCTTGTTGAAGGCTGGGGAATATTAAAAAGAGAAATATTTATAATAATATGGGTTGCTATTTTTCTTATAATGTCATTCTACTTATTTGGATCATATTTTGGTAAGTTAAAATTTAATTATAAAAGTTATTCAGCTTGGTTCTTTCTTCTCTTTTCAATGTATTTAATAAGTGGATTATTTGAGAGTAAGAATGTAAGATTGCTAAGTGGAATTCTGCCACCAGAATTTTATTCGGTTTACGATAATAAAAATAATTGTCCTCTAGGGCTCAATTGTTTTAAAGATTTTCAAAGTGGTAAAGATTATGCTATTGAAAAAGATAAAATTATACTTCTTGATTTTACAGGTTGGGCATGTGCAAATTGTAGAAGAATGGAAGAGAATGTTTGGTCAAAGCCTGCAATATTTAAAATGCTAGATACCGAATTTGTAATTATATCTTTATATGTTGATGATCGATCTAAATTATCAGAACAGGAAAAGTTTAAATATTTGAACAAATCTGGTAATATTCAATATATAAATAACGTGGGTAGAAGATGGTCTCTTTTCCAGCAAATTAACTTTAGTAATGCCTCACAGCCATACTATGTAGCTATGATGCCTTCTGGCAAGATTTTGACTGAGCCTATACAGTATGTATCAGAAAAGAATTTTGAAAACTGGTTAAGAACCTCCATTGAGGAATCAATTAAGTAATCTATCTTTTAAAATATACCTGATCAAATGGGATCCTAAATCTTTCTCCATAGACACCTTCTTTTAATCTAATCCCACATCCAATTACCATATTTATCTCTGATTTTTTATCTAACTCAAGTAGTCTTTTTAACTTTAAAGAATCAAAACCCTCCATGGGGCATGTGTCATATCCAAATGCTGCCATACTAATCATAAAATTTTGAGAAGCTAAAGCTGCACTTTTATGAGCAACAATTCTAGTATCAGAACGTCTAAGTTGTCTATACATTACTCTAAAAAATCCTAGAAAATTTGCAAATAGATACTTAAAATAACTAAATATCCCTAGGAAGTCTTTATAGACTAACGGAACAGCTTTATTATAATATTTACGAGTTAAATCATATTGTTTTTTGGTTATTTTATCTCTCTTAGAATCAAAAAAATTAATATTTTGATTTGCTCTTTTCTTCCAAAGATCTTTCCTAGTAACAACGACTATTATTTGTTTAGCAGTTGATGCAGCAGGTTGGTTGAAACAAGTTTTAGATAATTTTATCAATAGTTCTTTATTGGTAATATGAAAAAACTCCCATAATTGAAGATTACTGCTTGTTGGAGCCAAAACTGCATTTTCAATACATTTTTTTACAATTTTAGAATCAATCTCTTTATTTGGGTCAAACTTTCTTACGGACCGTCTATAATTAATTGCTTCAGTCACACTCTTTTCCATCCTAAAGTTTATCTAGTATTTTTTTTATAAGACTAAATGATTCTGGATAGGGACCATATCTAAATGGTAGATTTATCATTGTTTTTTTCTCTAAAATAGGTTTGTAGTGAGTAAATGTGTCAAATGAAAACTTACCTCTATAAGCTCCCATACCACTTGGTCCAATACCTCCAAAAGGTAAATTTGGGTTTATATAATGAATTAAGGTGTCATTTACAACACAACCTCCAAATTTATTATTTTGAACAAGTTTATCTATAAACTTTTGATTTTTTGAAAATATATAGAATGCAAGTGGGGATGGATTTTTCTCAATAATTGTTTGAATTTCATTTTCGTTTTCATATGATAAAATAGGGAGAATTGGTCCAAATATTTCATCATTCATAATTTCAGAGTTTAAATCTGGATCAATTATTAAAGTAGGTTCAATAAAAAGTTTTTCTTCATCAATTTTTCCACCAAATTCAATATCATTCTCTGTTAGAATTTCTCTAAGTCTAACTAAATTATTTTTATTAATAATTCTTCCATAGCTCTTTGACTTAATCGACGAATTTCCATAAGTTGATATTATATTTTTTTTAATCATTGAAATCAGCTCATCTTTTACATGACTGTTAACTACAATGTAATCAGGTGCAATGCATGTTTGACCACAATTCACAAATTTTCCTGAAACAATTCTTTTAGCTACTTTATCTATATCCACAGCACTATCAACAATGCAAGGACTCTTTCCACCTAGTTCAAGTGTAATTGGGGTTAAGTTCTTTCCGGCTTTTTCAGCAATAATTTTCCCAATTTTTGTACTTCCTGTAAAAAATATATAATCCCATTTTTTTTCTAATAAATACTTTGCAACTTTAGCATCTCCTTCAATTACACATGCTAAGTTTCTTGGAAAGACAGACTCAATTAAATCTCTTAAAACAGTTGAAGTATTTGGGGCTAATTCTGATGGTTTAATTATTACCGTATTTCCAGCTGCTATTGCTCCTATAAGCGGTGTTAAGGATAACTGGAAAGGATAGTTCCATGGAGTTATGATTAGTACATTGCCATACGGCTCTGGTACTAAATAATTTTTAGATGGAAAATTAAATATTGAACCCCTTACTTTCTTTTTTTTTGACCATCTTTTAAGTTTTTTTGTAAATAATTTAATCTCTCCTTTAACCAGAAGTATCTCGGATAAAAAAGATTCAAATTCATGTTTATTTAGATCTTTTTTTAAAGCACAATAAATCTTTTCTTCATTTTTCTCTATGGACTTTAATAATGAATTCAAAATTTGAATTCTATAATTTACAGAATTAGAATTGGATTTATTAAATTTTACTTGTGAATTAACTGTATTATCAATCTTATTGTATTCCATAATTGTTTTCAAATCTAATTATTTATATTCGAAAATGATATTTATAATTTTGGACATAATATATTTATTTTATTAAAATACTGATTATTAGCATATTAATTAATAAAATATTTCTTTGAACATAGTTAAATTATCTAAAAAGACAAGGAAAGATGCTGGCATGGTAATAATTTTAATGTATAATTAGATGTTATGTACAATAAATTCAGTCGTGTAGTAACAAAAGATGACTCACAGCCAGCTGCTCAAGCTATGCTCCATGCTATTGGTTTATCTGAAGAAGATTTTGATAAACCCTTCATTGGTATCGGAAGTACTGGCTATGAAGGTAACCCTTGTAACATGCATTTAAATGATTTATCAGTTAATATTAAAAATAGTATTTCTGCATCTGAATATATTGGATTAATATTTAATACAATTGGTGTAAGTGATGGTATTTCTATGGGAACTTTTGGTATGAGATATTCTCTCCCATCAAGAGATATTATAGCAGATTCTATGGAAACTGTTGTTCAAGCGATGTCTTATGACGGTTTAGTCACTGTCGTTGGTTGTGATAAAAACATGCCCGGTGCCTTAATGGCTATGTTAAGGCTTGATAGGCCTAGTGTACTTGTATATGGAGGAACCATAGACTCAGGCTGTTATAATAACAAAGAATTAGATGTTGTATCAGCATTTGAAGCATGGGGTGAGAAGGTATCAGGTAAAATAGATGATAGAGAATATAAGAATGTAATTAAAAATGCATGTCCTGGTGCTGGAGCATGTGGTGGTATGTATACTGCAAACACAATGGCATCTGCTATTGAAGCTCTAGGTATGTCTTTACCTTATAATTCATCTAATCCTGCAATCAGTAATGAGAAAGTCAGTGAATGCGCTAAAATAGGATCTGCAATGAAGTTACTTATTGAAAAAGATATTAAACCCTCTGATATTGTAACAAAAAAATCTTTAGAGAATGCCTTGAGATTAATAACTGTTCTAGGAGGTTCAACTAATGCAGTATTACACTTTCTCGCAATTTCAAGAGCTGCCAATTTGGATTTGTCAATTGATTATTTTCAGGAAATTAGTGACTCAACTCCTTACATCGCCAACCTTAAACCTAGTGGAAAGTATTTAATGAAGGATCTTCATAAAATTGGAGGGGTTCCCTCTGTTCTCAAATACATGCTAGAGAATAAGATGCTTAATGGAGATTGTATGACTGTTACTGGAAAGACAATTGAAGAAAATCTTTCAAAAATTAAATCACCTGATCTTAAATCTACTGATATAATTTTCCCCCTAAGTAATCCGATTAAAGAATCTGGTCATATCCAAATTCTCAAAGGAAATTTAGCTGAACAAGGATGTGTTGCAAAAATAACAGGTAAAGAGGGATTGAAATTTTCAGGTCCAGCTAAAGTCTTTGATAGTGAGTTTGAATGTTTAACTGCTATTTCAGAATCAAAGGTTAACAAAGGAGAAGTTGTTGTAATTAGATATGAAGGACCCAAAGGAGGTCCTGGCATGCCAGAAATGTTAAAGCCTACTTCTGCAATTATGGGAGCAGGTCTTGGTAAAGATGTTGCATTAATTACTGATGGAAGATTTTCGGGAGGTACTCATGGCTTTGTTGTTGGTCATATTGTACCTGAAGCCTATGACGGAGGAGTAATTGCAATTGTTGAAAATGGCGATATGATTACTATAGATTCTGAGAATAATCAAATATTTGTAGATATTTCAGATGATGAAATAAAAAATAGAATTAAAAATTGGTCTAAACCTGATTTAAAAATTAAAAAAGGAATTTTGTATAAATATGTTAAATCAGTTTCAAATGCATCAAGTGGGTGTGTAACTGATGAATAAAATTATGAAGAAAAAAAAGATTAGTGGAGCTGAAGCTGTTATACATTCATTGTTAAATGAAAGTGTTGAACTGGTTTGGGGATATCCTGGTGGAGCTATAATGCCAGTATATGATGAGTTTTATAAATTTCAAGATAAACTTAAACATATACTTGCAAGACATGAACAAGGTGCTATTCATGCAGCACAAGGTTATGCAAGATCATCAGGGAAAGTTGGAGTAGCCATCGCTACATCTGGTCCTGGGGCTACAAATCTTGTTACAGGGATAGCTGATGCTCAAATAGATTCTACACCTGTTGTCTGTATTACTGGTCAGGTACCATCTCACCTTTTAGGTTCTGATGCATTTCAAGAAACTGATATTATTGGTATATCAATGCCGGTAACAAAGTGGAATTATCAAATTACAAAAGCCTCTGAAATTCCTGAGATTTTTGCAAAAGCATTTTATATAGCAAAATCAGGGAGACCTGGTCCTGTTTTAATAGATATTACAAAAGATGCTCAATTTGAATTATTTGATTATGAGTATTCAAAATGTAAAGGCATTAGAAGCTATAATCCACTTCCTGAAATAGATAGCTCATATATTGATAATGCAGTTAAATTAATAAATAAGGCAAAAAAACCTTTTATAGTTTGGGGTCAAGGAGTAATACTTGGAAATGCAGAAGAAGAGTTCAAAACTTTTGTTGAGAAATCTGGTATACCAGCTGCATGGACCATTTTAGGAGTATCAGCTCTCCCAACATCTCATAAACTTAATGTTGGAATGGTTGGAATGCATGGTAACTACGGTCCAAATATTTTAACAAATGAATGTGATTTGCTAATTGCTATTGGTATGCGTTTTGATGATCGTGTTACAGGAGATCCAAAAACTTATGCAAAACAGGCAAAAATTATTCATTTAGATATTGATCCAGCAGAGATAAATAAAATTATTAAAGTTGAAGTTCCAATAATAGGAGATTGCAAAGAGTCTTTGAAGTTAATTACCGAGAAAATTGAAAAAAAATCTCATGAAAAATGGATTTCAAATTTTGATGATTTAATGAAAATAGAATTTGATAAAGTCATTAATTCTGATTTAAATCCCTCAAAAAAAGGATTAACAATGGGAGAATCTATTATTGCAATTAATGAACAAACAAAGGGTGATGCAATAATCGTAACTGATGTAGGCCAACACCAAATGGTTGCTTGTAGATATGCAAACTTTATTCAATCAAAAAGTAATATTACTTCAGGTGGACTTGGTACTATGGGATTTGCTCTTCCTGCTGCAATGGGTGCCAAAATGGGTGCAATGAATAGAGAGGTTGTTGCAGTTATAGGTGATGGTGGATACCAAATGACAATTCAGGAATTAGGTACTATATTTCAGCTTCAAATTCCAGTTAAGATAGTTATTTTGAATAATGATTTCTTAGGGATGGTTCGTCAATGGCAACAACTGTTTTTTGACAAAAGGTATGCTTCAACAGAAATGATTAATCCAGATTTTGTAACAATTGCAAAAGGATATTATATAGATTCAGAGAGAGTGAATGATAGAAAGGATCTAAAAACTGCTGTAGAAAGAATGATTAAATCAAAAAAACCATATGTTCTTGAGATATGTGTAGAGAAAGAAGATAATGTATTTCCAATGATACCCTCAGGAGCATCTGTTTCAGACATAAGATTAAATTAATATGGAAAAGAAAATTAATTATACTATATCTGTTTATACTGAAAACAATGTTGGTTTGCTTCACAGATTATCAGCTATTTTTCTTAAAAGACATATAAATATTGAAAGTTTTAGTACTTCTGAGTCAGAAATTAAGGATGTTTTTAGATTTATAATAGTCGTAAAAATGACTAAATCTGATGTTGAAAAAGTTGTAAAACAAATCGAGAAACAAGTGGAGGTTATCAAAGCTTTCTGTCATACTGACACAGAAACAATATATCAAGAATCAGCACTTTATAAAATGAAATCATCTTCATTATTTGAGGAACGACATATACAAAATGTAATAAAAGATTCTAATGCAAGAATAGTTACTGTTAATCCAGAATTTTTTGTTATTGAAAAGACTGGTTTTAGAGATGATACAGAGAAGTTGTACAATGATCTTAAATCATATGGTTTGTTACAATTTACAAGATCTGGAAGAATTGCTGTTTCAAAAGAAAAGATGGGAATATCACAAATTTTAAATACTTTTAAAAACCAAAAATAAATACAATGAAAAATTACTTCAATAGTTTATCATTTAGAGAAAAATTAATGCAATTGGGTAAATGTAGGTTTATGGACGCATTTGAGTTTCAAAATGGTGTTGATTTTCTGAAAGATAAAAAAATTGCTATAGTTGGATGTGGTGCACAGGGGTTACATCAAGGATTGAATATGAGAGATTCTGGACTAGACATTTCTTATGCTTTAAGACAATCATCAATTGACTCTAAGAGACAATCATTTATAAATGCATCCTCAAATAATTTCAATGTTGGAAATTTTGATGAAATTATACCAAATTCCGATTTAGTAATAAATCTAACTCCAGATAAGAATCATACTCCTGTAGTTGAACAACTTATGCCAATAATGAAAAAAAATTCAATATTATCATACTCTCATGGATTTAATATTGTAGAGGAAGGAATTAAAGTAAGAGAGGATATAACCGTAATAATGGTAGCACCAAAATCACCTGGTTCTGAGGTAAGAGAAGAATACCTTAGAGGCTTTGGAGTTCCAACTTTGATAGCTGTACATCCAGAGAATGATAAAAATAATATTGGTTTCGATGCTGCAAAAGCTTATGCAGTCTCACTAGGATCGCACAAAGCTGGTGTTCTTGATTCTTCATTTGTTGCAGAAGTTAAATCAGATCTAATGGGTGAACAGACTATTTTGTGTGGAATGCTCCAGACAGGCTCTATCCTGTCATTTGATAGAATGGTGGAGCTTGGAACTAATCCTCAGTATGCAGCAAAGTTGATTCAACATGGTTGGGAGACAATCACTGAAGCATTAAAACATGGTGGAATCACAAATATGATGGATAGGCTTTCTAATCCAGCAAAAGTTAAGGCATATGAATTATCAGAAGAATTAAAAAACATATTATCACCATTATTTATTAAACATATGGATAATATATTATCTGGGAATTTTTCTGAAACAATGATGAAAGATTGGGAAAACGATGATAAAGAGCTTTTAAATTGGAGAGAAGAGACAAGCCAAACATACTTTGAAAAAACTAATCCAACTACGGATAAAATATCAGAACAGGAATACTTTAATAATGGAATATTAATGGTTGCATTTGTAAAAGCTGGAGTTGAACTTGCATATGAAACAATGGTAGAGGCTGGTATTAAGGAAGAATCTGCTTATTATGAATCTCTTCATGAACTACCTCTAATTGCAAATTTAGTTTCCAGAAAAAAACTATACGAAATGAATCATATAATTTCAGACACTGCAGAATACGGTTGTTACTTATTTAACAATGACGCAATTCCATTACTATCTAAGTTTTTCAAAAAACTTGACAGCGATGTAATTGGTTCAGATCAAATGTCTAATGCTTCAAACTCAATTGATAATGAAAAGTTAATTGAAATCAATGACTCTATTAGATTTCACTCTATTGAAATCATTGGTGATGAATTAAGGCAGCATATGACTTTAATGAAAAAAGCATTATAAAATGCATATGCCTGATTTAAAAGGGGTCAGAAAAGCATCTGAAAATCTTAGAGATGTTTCTATTGTTTCTCCACTTAATCTTAACGAGAGATTATCAGAAAAATTAAATTCTAGGATTTTTTTTAAAAGAGAAGATCTTCAAAAAGTTCGTTCATTCAAGATCAGGGGTGCTTTTAACAAGATTAAATCTTTAAATCTTGAAAATACTCAAGATGGAAAAAAAATTATATGTGCAAGCGCAGGTAATCATGCTCAAGGTGTTGCTTTTTCATGTAATAAATTAAAAATATTTGGCACAATATATATGCCGGAAACTACTCCTAAACAAAAAGTGGAAAGAGTAAAAATGTTTGGGGGTGATTTTATTGAAATTATTTTAGTTGGAGATACTTTTGATGATGCTCAACAAGAAGCGCAAAAGCAATTGGATAATGATTCTGTATTTATCCATCCTTTTGATGATAAGGAAGTTATAGAAGGACAGGGTACTGTTGCTCTCGAAATTTTAGATCAAATTGATAAACATTTTGATTATTTGATTATTCCAATTGGTGGGGGGGGGTTGATAGCGGGTATTATATCTGTATTTAAAGAGTTATCTCCTAAAACAAAAATTATTGGAGTTGAAGCTCAGGGAGCTCCAGCTATGTCTGATTCTATAAATCAAAACAAGATTATTGAATTAAAAAAAATTGACAATTTCGTAGATGGTGTATCAATCAAAAAGATTGGTGAAATACCCTTTAAGATTTGTAAAGAACATTTAGATGACTTGATAATTGTCCCCGAAGGTAAAATATGTCAAACAATACTAGAATTATATAATAAGGATGGAATAGTTGTTGAGCCAGCTGGTGCAATTGGTATTTCTGCTCTTGAAATTTATGAAAAAGATATTTCAGATAAAAATATTGGTGTACTTATATGCGGAGGTAACAATGATATCACTAGAATGGCTGAAATAAAGGAGCGAGCTCTGCTTTATTCCAATTTAAAACATTATTTTATAGTTAAATTTCCCCAAAGAAAAGGGGCTTTAAGAGAATTTGTTAATAACGTTTTAGGTCAAGATGATGATATTACGTTTTTTGAGTATGTAAAGAAGAACAATAGAGAGTATACTAAAGCGATTGTAGGAATAGAGTTAAAATTTTCTAAAGATTTGTCAGACTTGATGAAAAAAATGAAAGAAAATGGTTTCTTTGGAGAATATTTAAATGAAAAACCAGATACACTTCGCCTTTTAATATAAAAAACTATATCCATGGAAAAATATAAAATTGATGAAATCCATTTTAGACAATATCTAGTTGATGGAGAACTAAAAAAATGGGAAGGGGATACTTCAGAAGTATTTTCTACCATTGATATTAAAGAAGGGAGTGAATACTCTCCAACCCTTTTGGGTTCTATTCCTGATATGGATTCTGATTCAGCAATAGAAGCACTTGATTCAGCAAAAAAAGCGTTCAATAGAGGACAAGGTAAATGGCCAACAATGAAAGTGAGAGATAGGTTAAAGTGTATGAAGAGATTTGCAGATAAAATGCAAGAGCATCGTGATATTGTAGTTAAACTTCTAATGTGGGAAATAGGAAAGAATCAAACTGATTCTGAAAAGGAGTTTGATAGAACTGTAAAATATATTTATGATACCATTGATGAATATAAAAATATTGATAGGTCTTCTTCTAGATTTGAAAAAGACTCTGGTATTCATGCCCACATAAGAAGAGGTCCTCTTGGTGTTGTTCTTTGTCTCGGACCTTACAATTATCCTTTAAATGAAACTTTTTGTCTTCTAATCCCTGCTATTCTAATGGGGAATACTACGATATTTAAACCTGCTAAACATGGAGTTTTATTAATTTCACCATTACTTAAAGCTTTTAAGGAGTGTTTCCCTCCTGGAGTTGTAAACATTTTATTCGGGAGAGGAAGAAAAATCTGTCCACCTATAATGAAAACAGGGTATGTTGATGTGTTGGCTTTAATAGGTCATAGTTCATCAGCTGTTGCTTTGCAAGACCAACACCCTAATAAAAATAGACTTAGATTAGTTCTGGGCTTAGAAGCTAAAAACCCTGCAATTATTCTTCCAGATGCTGATTTAGATCTAACAATTCAAGAATGTATTTCAGGTTCTCTGTCTTATAATGGACAACGATGTACTGCCTTAAAAGTATTGTATGTGCATGAATCTATAGCAGACGAATTTAATGCTAAGTTTGCAAAGGCTGTTGACAATCTTAAATTTGGTATGCCATGGGACAAAGATGCTTTTCTCACTCCATTGCCAGAGCCATCAAAACCTAAGTACATTAAAGACTTAATTGATGATGCTGTATCTAAAGGTGCTAATGTAATTAATGAAAAAGGAGGTGAAGTAACAGATAACTATTGTTATCCTGCAGTATTATATCCTGTAAATAGTTCTATGAAAGTATTTGAGGAGGAACAATTTGGTCCTGTAGTACCAATTATTCCATTTAAAAAAATAGATGAGCCCCTTGATGATATGGCTAAATCTGAATATGGCCAACAAGTAAGCCTTTTTGGAAGTGATACAAAGAAAATAGGTCCTTTGATTGACACACTTGCAAATTTAGTGTGTAGAGTAAATTTAAATAGTTCTTGTCAAAGAGGTCCTGATATATACCCGTTTACAGGTAGAAAAAATTCAGCAGTAAGTACTTTGAGTGTTCATGACGCTTTAAGAGCCTTTTCAATAAGAACATTTGTTGCTTCAAAAGATAATGTTCATAATAACAGAATTTTAAAGAAGTTATTAGATTCTAACGACTCTAATTTTATCTCTACTGATTATATTCTTTAATTATTTTTAATAAAGTTTACTATATAATCACCAACCTCATTAGTGGAGTAAGCTTTATTATCTTTATTTAAATCTGGAGTTGTAAATTTATTTATAAGAGAATCTTCAACAGCTCTGTTAATAATTTTAGATTCACCTTTTAGGTTAAATGAATGATCAAGCATCATAGACAAAGACAAAATTGATGCAATTGGGTTTGCAATTTTCTTTCCTGTAGCCTCAGGATAAGACCCGTGAATAGGCTCATATAATGCATTTTCAAGGCCAATTGATGCTGAAGGCATCAAACCCATTGAACCAGATATTACTGAAGCCTCATCAGTAAGAATATCGCCAAATAGATTAGATGTTATAAGTACATCGTAAGAACTTGGCCATTGAACTAGCCTCATAGCAACAGCATCAACGAATTCATATGAAACTTTAATTTTAGGATAATCTTTTTCCATACTTTGTACTGTCTCCCTCCAAAGTCTAGATGTTTCAAGAACATTTGCTTTATCTACACAACATAGTTTTTTAGATCTTTTTTGTGCATATTCAAAGCCTATTTTTGCTATTCTTATAATCTCTTCTCTTGAATATTGGCAAGTATCATATGCAAAATTATTATTGTCTTTTCTTCCTCTTTCTCCAAAATATATCCCGCCAGTTAGTTCTCTAACAAAAAGAATATCTGTACCCTTTATTCTTTCTTGTTTTATTGGGGACATTTCAAGAAGAGATTCAAAAATTATTGTTGGTCTTAAATTTGCAAACAGCCCTAATTTTTTTCTCATTTTTAGTAAACCTTGTTCTGGTCTTACTTTAGCCTTAGGATTGTTATCATACTTTGGATCACCTATTGCACCAAATAAAATTGCATCAGAGTCCTCACAAAGCTTATGAGTGCTATCTGGATACGGATCATTATATTCATCTATGGCAATTGCACCAACAAGACCCTCGATAAGTTCAATCTTGTGATTATATTTCTCTGCTATACAATTTAAAACCTTAATTGACTGATTTGTTACCTCTGGTCCAATTCCGTCACCTGGAAGTACAGCTATTTTTAAATTCATAATTATTCTGTATTTAACATTTTTTCAGTTGCTTTGATAGCAGATACCGTTTGATCAGTATCAAGCCCTCTTGTTTTAAATTTTTTTGAACCACTGTCCCATGTAATTGTTGTTTCGCAGAATGCGTCTGAGTCACTTCCCGGTGGAATTCTTACAGCATAATCAATTAGTTTTGGAAGTGCTCTTTTTTGTTTAGAATATATTTTCTTTAATGCATTCATAAAAGCATCAAATTGACCATCTCCTGAACAACTTTCTTGAAATAGAACATCATCTATAATTAATGAAATTGATACTGATGGCCTCAGAGTCTTTGCATGTGTAAGAACATATGATTCAATCTTAATATTATTCTTTATAGTGGGATAGTCTAATACATCATTAATGATATATGGAAGATCTTCAATTGTTACCTTCTCTTTTTTATCTCCTAATTCTATAACTTTCGATGTGATAATTCCTAATTCTTGGTCATTTAACTTTATACCTAATTCATCTAGGTTTTTTTTGATGTTTGCTTTTCCAGATGTTTTACCTAAAGCATATTTTCTTTTTCTACCAAATCTGTTAGGATTCAAATTGTTATAGTATAAGTTTTTCTTGTTATCACCATCTGCGTGAACACCTGCAGTTTGGGTAAATACATTTTCGCCAACAATTGGTTTGTTAGATGATACAGTCTGTCCTGAAAATGTAGATATCAACTTACTAGCCTTAAACAAGTTCTTCTCGTCTACATTAATTTTAATATTGGGCATGAAGTCTTTTATCGCTGCAACAGTACTCGATAATGGTGTGTTCCCAGCTCTTTCACCCATACCATTGATTGTTAAGTGTAATCCATCACAACCAGCTCTTATTGCCTCCATTGAGTTACCAACACTCAAATCATAATCATTATGACCATGAAAGTCAATATGAAAATTCGGATATTTCATTTTTATCTCAGAAATATATTCGTATGTTTCATGATGGGTAAGAATCCCTAATGTGTCTGGTAATAGTAACCTTTTTATACTTTTATCATTTAAGAAATCAAGAAAATCCATAACATATTCCTTACTACTCTTCATTCCATTACTCCAATCTTCAAGATAAATATTTGTTTGAATTCCATTTTCTTCAGCTCTTCTAACTGTGTCTAGGATGTCTTTAAAATGATTTGAAGGGGTTTTTTTTAGTTGGTATTTGAGATGATTAATAGAACCCTTAGTAAGAAGATTCTGGACAGAACATCCTGAATCTAGAAGCCATTTAATAGATTTTCCATCATCTAAAAAAGTTAGTACTTCTATACTTTTAATTTTTTTATTCTTTTTTGCCCAACTAGTGATTTGTTTTACTGAATTTAATTCACCTTCTGATACTCTAGCTGAGGCTACCTCAATTCTATCAATTTTAAGTTCATCCAAAAGAAGCTTTGCAATTGTTAATTTTTCTTTAGGTGAATATGAAACTCCAGATGTTTGTTCACCATCTCTGAGAGTAGTATCCATTATTTCAAGACTACGTTTCATTAGTATCTTAATTTATTTGCAAAAGCTGAGATTTGATCCTTTTTGTTAATGAGATAATCTATATCATCAAAACCATTTGACATATTACTCTTCTTGTAGGTGCTAATTTCAAATTTTTCCTTTTTATCAGAGCTAACAATTTTAAAATCCTGATTTTCTAGATTTATTTCAAAATTACTTTTTGAATTTTTATCAATTTCTGAGAAGATTTCTGCCAAGAAAGGTTCACTAACCTGGATTGGTAGTACACCGATATTTAAACAATTATTTTTAAAAATATCTGCAAAGAAGCTTGATACAACTGCTCTGAACCCATAATCATAAATTGCCCAAACAGCATGTTCTCTTGATGAGCCACAACCAAAATTTTTACCAGCAATTAAAATTTTTCCTTGAAAATCTTTATTATTTAAAGGAAATGAATCCACCAATAAATCATCTGAATCATATTTCCAATCTCTAAAAAGATTATCGCCAAATCCTTTTCTCTCAGTTGCTTTTAGAAACCTTGCGGGAATTATTTGATCTGTATCAACATTATCAATGTTGAGCGGAACAGCAGTGCTATTTAATATATTGAATTTATCGTAAGCCATATCATATAATATCTCTTGGGTCAGTTATTTCTCCTGTTATAGCAGTTGCTGCAGCTACTAGAGGGCTAGCCAGAAGTGTTCTTGCTCCAGGCCCTTGTCTTCCTTCAAAATTTCTATTAGTAGTGCTCACAGCATATTTACCTTTTGGAATTTTATCATCATTCATAGCTAGACAAGCAGAACAACCTGGCTCTCTAAGTTTAAAACCTGACTGAGTAAGAATATCAAGTATTCCCTCATCTTTAATACTTTTTAGAACTTTATGTGAACCTGGAACCAACCAAGCATCTATGTTATCAGACTTTTTCTTCCCCTTGATTAAACTAGCAAAAGTTCTAAAATCTTCGATTCTACCATTTGTACAACTTCCAAGGAACACATAGTCAATTTTTTTTCCAATCATTTTATCACCTTCGTTAAACTCCATGTATTCAAGCGCTTTCTTATAAGATGATTTTGATTCAGACTTATCAGCCTCTGGAATTGATTTTGATATCGGGATAGCCATACCAGGATTAGTCCCATATGTGATCATAGGTTCAATGTCTTCTGCTTTAAAATTATATTCCTTATCAAAGGTTGCATCTTTATCAGTTTTTAGGGTCATCCAATAACTCATTGCTCTTTCCCATTCAGCTTCTTTTGGAGCATATTCTTTCCCTTTTATATACTCAAATGTCTTTTCATCTGGAGCAATCATTCCTCCACGTGCCCCCATTTCTATACTTAAATTACAAACTGTCATCCTCCCTTCCATAGACATGTCTCTAAAAACACTTCCAGTATATTCTACAAAATACCCGGTAGCACCTGATGAAGATAATTTTGAAATTATATAAATAGCAACATCTTTTGGTGTAACATTACTTGAAAGTTTTCCATCTATATTAATCTTCATTTTCATTGGTTTTTGTTGCATAATTGTTTGACACGCTAAAACCATCTCAACCTCTGAAGTTCCAATCCCAAAAGCAATTGCACCAAAAGCACCGTGTGTAGAAGTATGTGAGTCTCCACATACAATTGTTAAACCAGGTTGAGTAATTCCATTTTCTGGTCCTATGACGTGAACAATTCCATTTTTTTTATGACCAAGTCCCCAGAAATCAATTCCGTGTTTATTACAATTTTTTTCCAAAGTCTTTACTTGCATTGCTGAAAGTCTATCTTTAATAGGTAAATGTTGATTTGTTGTTGGAGTGTTATGATCAGCTGTTGCATAAGTTCTTTGGGGATACATTACTTTTAGATTTCTATTTTTTAGCCCAACAAATGCAACTGGACTAGTAACTTCATGTATGAAGTGTTTATCTATAAAGAGAACATCAGGTCCATCTTCAATTCTTTCAATCACATGAGAATCCCAAACTTTATCAAAAAGTGTTTCACCCATAGCTAATATTTTTTTTCTGAAGTATTGATGGAAAATCTGAATCATTTACCTCCTTCTTTTGATCAGCAACAACTAAAAATTCTCCATAAACATCATCTAACTCTTTTTTTGTAAGATTAACTCCAAACTCTTTCATTCTGAAAGCAAGTGCAGCTCTACCACTTCTAGCAGTTAAAACAATTGAAGATTTATTGACGCCAACATCAATTGGATCTATTATTTCATAAGTTTCCCTCTTCTTAATAAC